>CACMOJ010000006.1 GCA_902615325.1 uncultured SAR116 cluster alpha proteobacterium
ATAAATTTTTTAGATAAATTTAAATCAATTTTTGAAATTATTTGGTATGTTTTAAACGCATATTTCATAATGTTTGTAATATGGATAAACTTAAATTTAGAAAAAGATTAAGCTTACATTAAAACCTTTTCGCAGCTACTACCATTGATTTTAATTTTTCAAATACAATATCCTCGTCAACATTGCCATAACCTGCGAAAGTACCAAAACCACAGTCTGATCCAGCTATGACTCTGTCTAAACCAACAATATTGACAAATTTCTCTAGTCTTTGACAAATTAAGTCCGGATGCTCAACAAAGTTACTTGTAGAATCTATAACACCTGGTATTAGAATTTTTGTTTCAGGTATTTTACTTTTTAAGTCATCAAATATTTTCCATTCGTGAGCATGTCTTGGATTGGAAGATTCAAATAAAATATAATTACCTCTAAAAGACATTATAACTTCGAAAATTTTACTTATTGAAATATCATCAATATGGGGACCTTCGTAATTTCCCCAACACACATGCATTCGTAACATACTTGGATCAATTTTACGAAGACTGTGATTTAAAATTTCCATATTTTTATTTGCAATTTTTATAAATTCTCTATCACTTAATTCTGAGAAAATCATGTGTCTAGACAAAGCTAAGTCCGGACAATCTAATTGTAAGTTTAATCCTGAATTTGAAATAAGATTAAATTCTTTTTCCATAGCTTCAGATATAGCTACGAGATATTCAGTTCTTGTTTTGTAAAAATAATTAGCAAGAAATAATGATATAACGCCTGGTGAAGCTGAATTCATAAATCCTTTAGATAAATTATTTTTTTTCATAGCACTTTTCAAATTTTTTATATCAGCAATAAGTTCCTTGTCACCTTTAGAAGAAATTTCAGAGATACAACAAGGTCTTGAATAAGTTGGTGTGCCTCCACTTTCAGCTAATTTCTTCAAATAGCCAGGAAATCTTTTGAGATCTGATGGTGCATTTCTAGGACTGTCACCTGCAAATCCATTATATCTGTCTTTCACATAAGTTGCATAAGATATTTTTGACATCTCCCCATCAGATATAATATCAATCCCAACTTCTTTTTGTTTTTTTACAATGTCAAAAACTGAGTCTTTTACAATTTTGTTAAATGTGTTCTCATCATAAATTTGATTATTTTCTTTTTTAAAAAGAAGATCAGTCAATTTTTTGCTTCTGGGCAATGAACCAACATGTGTTGTTAAAATTGTCATTAAGAAGTTCTTAGGTGAGTTAACCCAGCAGGGTCATCTGTGGGAATCACTTGATATATTGAAGACATATATGGTTTAGTTGTTTTAAGATTGAAATTTATATTTTTGGGAACTGACAGTGTATCACCCGGATTTAAAGTTAAATTAAATATTTCTGATTCTATATTCCAACAGCCTTCAACAGGCATTAATACAGTATCTCTATCAGAAAAATTTTTAATTTTATTTGCACATTTCTCAGATATAAAATTTACTTCAAAACCTGGTTTGTCATAAATAACCCCATGTTCTCCAATAACTGAAACAAAATTTCGTTTTGACAAGGAATATAAATCCAAATATCTAGCCACATAAAATGGCGTAATTTCACTAGCTTCTATTTCAGGAAATTGTGATAATTCTTTTTTAGTTAACGCGGCCATTTCTTTTTCGTTATGAGGCAAATTTTGTCCTATTTTAGTGTCATAAATTTTTCCTTTTTCAGATAAAATTAGACCATGTTGTTTAGCATCATTTAAAACTTTTGGTGCCCAAATCACTCCACCACCTGCATCATTTCCACCTAACACAGCCATTAGCATGCCATATGTTTCACCTATATTTTCAAAACCTCTAAAAATACCTGTGGGAATGTTAAATATATCTCCTTTTTCAAGAATAACTTCACCAGCATCACCATTAATTCCCCAAAAAAATCTCCATTTACCAAATAAAACAAAGAATACTTCAGCTGTCCTGTGGCTATGTAGTGAGTTATTGCATTTAGGTGGTTGGCCAGCAGCTCCAATATTAAAACCGTGAGGTATATTAATATGAACGTGTTGATCAGGATTTTCAGAAACTCCTGCACCAATAATTGTAAAATTTTCCTTTAAATTTGAACCAGGTGTATGAGCATCAATGAAAGCAGTTTTGCAAGGTACTAATTCACCAAATCTTACTAGCCTGTCTTGAATATTGAAATTACTCATTAATGTCAGTATAATTAAAGTAATATCTGTTTCCAAATAGATATTTCATCAAAGATGACATATTCCCTAATTATTCCAGTTTTTCCAAATTCAATATGAGATATACCAGCAATTTCAATATTCTTTTGCGATGGAAATCCGTAATATCCACTGTTCAAATGTTTTCCCTTAATTGTCCACCTTATGGTAACTCGGGGGGGTAACATTAGTTCTGTAATTCCAGAATAAAAGTGTATAGTCAATTCTAAGTTTTCAAAACAATTCAAAAAATCTGACCATATTTTTTTTATTTGTTCATGTGAATAATTTATTTTTCCTCCTGGCCAAAAAGTTTGGGCGGATCTTTCATATTTATTTTTTATTAAATTAAAATTCTTATCAATTAACTTTTTAAAATAATAAATATATGTTTCAGTAAATTCATTAGAATTATTTTTGATAATATTCTTGTAATCGAAAGCATTTGAAATAGAATCCAAACTACTTCTGTTAAAGACCTTTTCTTTAATTTTCATTTTCACAAATGTTTTTGTAGTTAATCCTAGTTGATTTAAAATAGCACTTTCATCTCTTACTATCCATTCTTCAACAACTTTGTTATCTATTATAAAACAATCAGCAATAACCCTATACATGATACTTTTCTCAGTTGATTTCCCATAAAAACCATTACCTTTATGCGTTGCCGTAGACAAAATTCTGTGAGAGCTTAAAAAACCATTTTTATAATCACCAGACCAAATGACATCTTCCCCAATTAATTGCCTATCAGGAAATTGATTTAAAGTATCCTTCGTAGAGTCAATTACATCTTTACATTTATAAGTTGTATTCCTCGGGGACCTTACAATGACATCTTCATTATAGTAATCATAGATAGAATTAATTTGTTTACTTTCCCAAATCTCTTGTGTAATTCCATATATGAATTTTTCAACTTCTAAATCTTTACCGATTTGGAGTTTATTTTTTTTCATAATTTTAATTATCCCTTTACTGCGCCTTGTGTAAGACCACTTACTATTTTTTTTTGAAAAAACATCACGAGTATAAAAAGTGGAACAGTTGCTGAAACAACAGCTGCAACTGCAAACATTACATTTCCTTCAGTATAAGTTGTTCCTAAAAAAGCAGCAATTTTTGGTATCATTGTTCTATTTTCGTCTGATAACAACATAGCAGTTACTGCAAAATCATTATAGGCTAACAAAAAACTAAACAAACCTGTTGTAATCACACCAGGCCACATAACAGGAATAATAACGTGTCTAAATGCCTGAAATTGTGAACATCCGTCTACCTTTGCACTTTCATCTAGTTCTTTAGGTATATTCTGAAAAAAAGAATGTAACATCCAAAGCGTAAAGGGCTGATTAATTGATACAAGTACAATTATAGTTGTTGGTAATATTCCCCAGATATTCCACTCAAAAAAAGGTGGTAGGTATCCGGCCACTAGAGTGATTGGAGGCATTGCTCTAAAAATCAATGCTGTTATTAAAAGCCAAAAAGTATATTTATAATTTGATCTAGATAAAGCATATGCCCCTAATGTTCCAATTGTAAGTGAAGTTAAGACAACAAAAAAACAAACTAAAGCTGAGTTTACAAAAGATCTCCAAAATTCTTCTTGGACCCAAGCTCCTTCATAACCAGCTCCAGTAAATTGGGAATTATAAGTATCTAAAGTATTCTTGCCAGTCACTGCATTATACCAATTAGAGATTGAAAAAAAATCAAGTTCCACTTTAAAAGAACCCCAAAATGTCCAAAAAAAAGGGAACGAGGCTAAAAATACCCAAATAATGATAAATGAGTAGATTAATATGGAAAATCTGTTTGAGTTAGTCCTTTTCATTTTTTAAACTTAAAATCCTTCCAGGTTCTTAGTAAAACTGGTGAAAGCAAAATAATTACGCCTATTATTGTCAATATGGAGCTAGTAGCTGCAGCTGAAAGCTGTCGTGTTTCACCACCTAAGTCATTAAAAATAATCCAGCTTAACGAAGTTGCATGCGCTTCTGCGCTAAAACCAACGATAGGTTCAAATACTCGAAAATTGTCCATTAATTGCATAAGTGTAACAAATGTAATTAATGGCATTAAATGAGGAATAATAATATAGATCACTTCTTCAAACGTATTAGCACCGTCAATCTTTGCAGATTCAAGCTGATCTTTTGGTACAGTCTGCAATCCTGCATAAAATACTATGAAGGAAAATGGTATCGCATGCCATACGCCATATACAATTAACATTATCCAAGTTAATGTAGTGGAAGCTTTAAGAGATAAGTTAGGATCATTAAACAACCATTGGATTAAATTTCCAATTATACCTCGTGAATCAATCATCCAAAATAATATTATTGAGCCTATAAGAGGAGTCACAATCATAGGTAAAAGAGAAAAAAAAATTACTATTCCTCTTAATTTTTTACTTATTGAATTTACACCTAAAGCGATCAGTAAACCAAGTAATAGCATTATGGGTGTAACTGTGAAGGTGAAGGTAAGTGTAAAAAAAACAGCTTTATAAAATGGAAGATTACTTAAAGATTGAATAAATGAAAAAATATTTTCAGAGTTATTCCATATAAGTTTAAAATTTTCAATCGCCAGGTGCCCTCTATCAAAATAAATATCTAATCCAACAAATTTACCTAAGGGCTCCGACTGTTTTAAATTTTTTGTTGCTTCGTGGTCAATCGATGTAACTTTTTTGCATCCAAAAGGGTCACAATTTTCAACGGTGATAAGTACATTTTCGTGAGGTGTGTGGACTGATTGTAAGACAACAGAAATAATTGGTAAAAAAATAAAAATCAACATTGCCAAAAATGTTGGCAAAATGAACCAGAAAAAAGTTTTGTGCTTCATAATTCAAAGCTAGAGAGAACGTGTCTCTCTAGTTGATTGGATTTTATTTTATAAAAAACCTTTTTCTTTTGCAGCTGCACGATAAGCATCTTCAATATCAGATAAAGTTTTTTTTGCGTTTTCCTTACCTTGCATAAAATCTGCAATTTCTGCACCTATAGCTGAATGCATTAGACCAGCATACGGCAGCATTGGGTAAGGTGTTGTATTCATTTTTGCTGCAGCAAAAACACCTCTAGCTGCATCTGTTGGAGTATATCCATCTAAAAGCCAAACTGCTTGCTTTCTAACTTTATCATCCTTAATTATAGATGGATCAATTGCATTCATCATAGCAATGAAAGTAGCTTCAGCTTCAGTATCACTTATTTTTTTAGCAACGGTCCAACCATCCCAAAAAAGTGTAGATGCTGGAATATTACCACCACCAACAGTCATTGGACCCGCTATATCCATACCTTTTTTAACCGCATCAGAAACTCCGTCTGCATCAGTTAGGGTGGCAGCTCTACTTCCCCACATATTCATCAAGATAACGTTACCAGCTCTAAATTCTGCATTTGTAGCATTACTATCATGAGTTAAAAAATCTGGGTTCATATATTCAGATAAAGATTTCATCATGTTTAACGCTTTTATACCAGCATCAGAATTTACATTTGGTTCAGGAGTATTACCTTTAAAATGTTTTCCACCATATCCAATAAACATATTATTAAATTCTTGTGCTAAATTCCAACCTGCTTTATAAGCTCCGCCCACGGGATTTTTTGCAAGACCAGATGTACGTATTTTTTTTGCAGCTGATAACATTTCTTCATATGTTTTAGGTACAGAAATATTTAGTTTCTCTAAAATATCTTTTCTATAAACTAAATGTTGAGCATTAGCCATGAAAGCGACTGCCATTACATTACCGTTAATTGTGATAAGTTGATTTTTCTTAAGTTTTGAACCGTGTTTTTTTACTAAATCGTCTAAAGGTCTAATTAAATCGTTGTTTAAAAGTGCAACAATGGACGTATTTGCTACTATAGCAGACGTATATTCCGCTGGTTCACTACTCATTCCAGCTACATTAATTTTTTGATGGTCAGCTGTTAAGTTTGTCTTAACTTCAGCACCCTTACATTTTTTTGCACCTGCGCCGACTGTTTGTATAGCTGGAAATTCGTTTCCAACAACACTCACTCTTGCTTTAATTTCGCAGGCAAAAGAATTTTTTATTAAAAAAAACAAAAAACTTGTTATCAAAAAAGTGTACTTTATTAAATTCATATTTTACTCCAATCTATTTATAAATGAATTCCAGTTTTTGAATCAAAAAAATGACATAAATCATTTAGTATTTTTACTGATACAATTTCACCAATTTTTAAGGAAAAGTTATTAGAGGTTTTTACATTTAATAAACAATTTTTAATATTAAGTGTAACTATAGTACTATCCCCTAACAATTCTATTGAATAAATTGGCCCAGTGAAATTACCTGCATTTTGAATAGTAGCATCTTCAGCCCTAAATCCAAGTATATATTTCCCATCTTTAATATTAATTTTTGAAAATTTTAAATCTGGAGAAATTGATGTTTTATCTCTAATAGAAATTGGAATTAAGTTCATGGGAGGGCTTCCTATAAAAGAAGCAACAAAGGTATTTAAAGGTCTATTATAAATTTCTTTTGGAGATCCAATCTGCTGTATTTTTCCATTATTCATTACGACAACACGGTCTGCCAATGTCATTGCTTCAACTTGGTCGTGAGTTACGTAAATAGTTGTAATTTTCAGTTTGTTTTGTAAATGTTTTATCTGGGCTCGTGTTGAAACTCTCAATTTTGCATCTAGGTTAGACAGGGGTTCGTCCATTAAAAAAATGTTTGGATTTCTTACTAAAGCTCTAGCAAGTGCAACTCTTTGTTTTTGTCCACCAGATAATTCTGCAGGTTTTCTTTTTAAAAATTTTTCCAATTCAACCATTTTTACGGCTCGCATAACAAGCTTTTCGTGGAGTGATTTTTTTATTTTTCTAATTTTGAGGGGAAATCTTATATTTTCATAAACAGTCATGTTTGGATATAAACCATATGATTGAAAAACCATGGATATATCTCTGTCTTTTGGTTCAAGGTCGTTAACTATAATATCATCAATCTTTATAGTTCCTGAAGATAACTCTTCCAGTCCAGCTATCATTCTCATAGTTGTGGTTTTTCCGCATCCTGATGGTCCTAATAAAACTAAAAATTCTTCATCCTCTATAGTTAAATTAAAGTTGTCAACTGCTTTAAAATCACCCCATGACTTTGAAACATTTTCTAATTTGACTACAGCCATTTTAAATTTGTTTTTGTGTAAAAAAATGCTTAACTTCCTCGAAAATTTTATATGAAGCTAAGATATTTTTTGTATTTACTGAATATTCACCAGGAAACAAAATAGTTTTAATGCTAGCTTTTTTTGATGAAGCGAAGCTAACAGGAGTATCTTCAATTGATATTGAATTTTTTTTTGAAACTTTTAGTTTTTCCATCGCAAAATTATATATATCTGGGTATGGTTTTTTTCTATCACAGTCTTTTTCATACGTAATTAAATCAATGTCATTAAAATTAATGTATCTGGATAAACTATCTTTGATAATATCGATAGTTTCTTTAGATGTAGTTGTAATGAATCCAAGCTTGATGTTATTTTTTTTTGCGTAGTCTATAATATCTAAAATACCATCTCTTGGTTTAACAGTACCAGAAGTATATTCTCTAAAATATTTAATTTTTAGATTATAAATTTTTTTTACGTCACTGTTTCTAAGTGTAAATTTTGAATATTCTTTTATTCTTTGTATCCCTCCAGGTTTTTGGATCATATTAATATAATTTCCGATATTCCAGTACCAATCTAATCCAAATTCTTGAAAAGCCATGTTAAAGGCTTTACGTTGAAATTCAGAAGTTTCTGCAATAGTTCCGATAGAACCAAAAAAAATTGCTTGCATATTTTTACCTAACTATGTCTATTTGAGTAATTTAATATAAATTTTTTTTTTTTGAAATAGTATTTGATGATAGGACCTTTAAAAAACTATTTACTTTCTTTTATTATTTTTGGTGAATTATAAATGTAAAATCTGCAAACTACTTTTGTGACTAGAAAATATGTGATAAAAATTAAATATACAGAATAATTTTGATAATAATAAGAAAAAATGTCTTTAATTTTTAAAGACAAGTTATGGAGAGTATTATGAAAACCTACAATCATTTCGTAAATGGAAAAGAAATGGAACCAAGTAGTGGAAAATATTTTGATACTGAAAACCCCTTCACTTGTCTAAATTGGGCAAAAATTGCTAGAGGAAATGCTCATGATGTTGATATCGCAGTAAATATTGCAAAGGAAGTTTTTGAAAATAATTGGTCTAAAACAAAACCTACAGAAAGAGGTAAACTCCTTGTAAAACTTGCAGAGCTTGTTGAGAGAGATGCACAAAAACTTGGCGAAATAGAGGTACAAGATAATGGAAAATTAATTGCTGAAATGGGAGCACAAACAAAATATCTTGCAGAATGGTATAGGTATTTTGGAGGACTTGCAGACAAAGTTGAAGGCTCTGTTTTACCTTCAGACAAACCTGGAATTTTCAATTATACAAAGTATGAACCGTTTGGTGTTGTAGGAATGATTACAGCTTGGAACTCCCCTTTACTTCTTTTATCTTGGAAGCTTGCTCCGGCTTTAGCGGCTGGAAATACAGCAGTAATAAAACCGTCTGAATTTACTTCGGCATCAACTTTAGAATTTATGAAATTAATTTCGGAGGCTGGCTTTCCAAATGGCGTTGTAAATTGTATTACAGGGATGGGCATCGATGTTGGTCAGCCACTTGTAGAACATAAACATGTATCTAAAATTGCATTTACTGGTTCTGATATTTCTGGTCAAAAAATATATGAAACTGCAGCCAAAAAAATAATGCCTGTTTCTTTAGAGCTAGGAGGTAAATCACCGAACATTGTTTTTGAAGATGCAGATTTTGAAGCTGCAATTATGGGAGTTATATCAGGTATATTTGCCGCAACAGGACAGACGTGCATAGCAGGATCTCGTTTGTTAGTACAAGAAACAATTTATGAAAAATTTGTTAAAAGACTTGTTGAAGTTGCAAGTGAAGCAAAAATTGGAGACCCAATGTCGTTTGAAACACATGTTGGGCCTGTAACAACTCAGCCACAATTTGAAAAAATTATGAATTATATAGATATTGCAAAATCAGAAGGTGCAAAATGTATTTTAGGAGGTAATGCTTATTCTAGTGAAGATATCAAAGGAAATAGATTCATTGAACCAACAATTTTTACAGATGTAAAAAATGAAATGAGGATTGCACAAGAAGAAGTATTTGGACCTGTTTTATCTATTATTAAGTTTAAGAATGAAGAAGAAGCTATCAAAGTTGGTAACGATGTGATATTCGGTTTAGCAGCAGGAGTTTGGACTAATGATATTGGAAGAGCTTTAAGAATGTCTGATAGTTTAAGAGCAGGAACAGTCTGGGTTAATACATATAGAGCTGTAAGTTTCATGTCACCATTTGGAGGATATAAAAGATCAGGAAGAGGAAGAGAAAGTGGTCAAGAATCTATAAAAGAATTTTTGCAAACAAAGTCGGTTTGGATAGCAGAACAAACTTCTGTTTCAAATCCATTTATTATTAGATAATTCAAAAAAGTTCAAAATTTTTAATTTTACTCGATGTACATATTCTCAAGTAAAGAAAATCCTGACATTGTTTAAGATAAGGCGGTATGTTAGTATTATCTAAATTATATTTAAAAGAAAGATTATTATATGGCTACTATATCACGCCTTCAAAATCCAGAAGAAAATCCCCGTGTTAAATCTGTCTTTGATGACATTAGAGCTACACGTGGAAGTGATTTTATAAACAATTTATGGAATTACCTAGCCTTTAATCCTGATCTACTTGAAAAAACTTGGCGTGATGTAAAAGAGGTCATGGCAAAACCAAGTTATCTCGACCCAATGACTAAGGAACTTATTTATACTGCTGTATCTATTTCTAACAGTTGTGAATATTGCATTCATTCACATACAGCAGCAGCTCGTGCTTATGGCATGACAGATGAACAGTATGCTGAGTTTTTATCAATAGTATCCCTTGCTGGTCGAACAAATAATCTTTTAAATGGTATTAAAGTCCCTGTAGATAAGGAGTTTGATCATGATAAAATTAAAAATGATTGATAAAACTATTTAATGAGATTTGAAAATTTCTTATGGTTGTGTTTTAATTTATTGATAAGAATTTGGAAAATTTAGGAAAAATATGAATTTTGTATCTGCACAGTTGCCCGAGAATGAAGAAAGAAGAGCTGAAGCTGTTGAAAGAACTGGACTTATAGATTCTAATCAAGCAAGTCTCTTCAATATTTATTGCGAATTAGCAAAAGAAATCACAAATTATGAGGCAGTTTTGTTTCAATTGTTTGACAGTAAAGAACGTTGTTATTTAGCTGAAATACAACCTGAATTAGATGAAACTCAAAATACTCATACTCGAAGGCCAAAAGATGGTAGTGTATGTGCTCATGTTTTGTTAGATACTAGTCCATTAATTGCATTTGATGTTACTAAACATGAAATAACTAAAACACACAGTAATGAAAAAGGTGTCAAGAGTTACATTGGCTTTCCAATTATTGATAAAAATAATTATGCACTTGGTATGGTATGTATGATGACATTTTCGGAAATTAAAAAATTGTCTCAAGATAAAATCGATTTAGTTGAAAAGTTAATTAAAAAAGCAGCTCATCAAATAGATGTTATGACTGACCAAAAGCAATTGACATCAGATAGATTAGTAAATGCCATAGATGTTTTTTGTCAGGAAACAGGCATAAAAGACATGATATTATTTAAAAATTTTATTCATGTTTGTAATAAAATGAATATATCTAAAGATATTGAAAAAATATTAATTGAAAATGGGTTATGTAAATTTGACCAAGATTTAAAAATAGAATTAACTCAAATTGGTAAAAATATTCAAGATAATATGGGACTACATACGAAAATAATGAAAAACGTTAAATTTGAAGGGCAACAAGCTAATGATCTTATTGAAGGAATGTTAGATGAGTTGTAATAGGTAGTTATATGTATGCGAAGGTTTTTCAATATAAATTTCCATCAATTACTGAAGCTAAAGTTGCTGCATCTTTCAGCTCTGATGCTCTTGGAAAACAGATAACAAAATATAATTTTCAATCTTTGAATATTATGATTGGAAAAGAAGGAGATTTGTCTATATATATAAAATTCAATACTATCGAAAAATTAAAAAAGTTTGAAAATGAGTCAAATGGATTTGTTGAAGAAATAAAACAAACATTTGTCTGTAAAGAAAAGCAATTTGCTGGTGTTTTTGTTTATAATTATGAATCAGAAGCAACATCCGCTGAAATTAAAATGACTGAAGCTGTATAAAAATACACAAATATATAGTTCACAAATCTGTTCCTTGAAATTAAAGTTAACTAAATGATTGATACAAGAATAATCAGAAATTGTTCACTATTAAAAGCATTTTTAATACTAATTGATAAAGGTTAACTTTGGCAGACTCAGGAAAAAACTGGATAGATATAACTTTTGACTGGTCTGTCGATTTATTATATAAAATTTCAGGTTTGTTTGGCATTAGTTACGAAGAAATCAATATTTGGTTATTTGTAGTGATAGGTCCTACATTATTTTTTATATCTATTTCTTTAAATTATTATTTTTACAAAAAAACAAATAAATTAAAGAAAATAATTGAAATACAAAAACAAGAAATCTCTGAAATCAATGAAGCTGAGGTTGAAGAAAAAAAAATCAATTATTTTAAAATTTTGGTAATTATTGTTTTGGTTATTTTGATTGCATATTATTTAGAACAAAATAACTAGAAATTACATTTATTTAAATAAATTAAATATTATTGATAAAACAATGCTTACAATTATGCATGTAACTATTGGGAAAAAAATTGTTGAGTTACCTGATTTAATAACTACGTCTCCTGGTAACTCACCTAAGCCTAGTCTTTTTATATAAGGATATATTAATCCGACAATTAATATAATTATTCCAATGATTATTAAGATTTTTTGCATGATTATTATTTATTTTGTAAAAAATTTTTAGTAAACAAATGTTCTATCTGCTTGCAAAGATAGATTAAGTAGTGTTTTTGGAAAAACTTTTATTGAATTAGCTTCTTTTAAATCTTTTTCTGTAACACCTCTAATTTCACATGAAATTGCAGATACATATATAGGAACATTCGCATCTACTAAAATATTAAAATGTTCACTAAGTTTGCCAGTGCCTAATCCAACTAAACTCTCCAAAACAGGTTTTCTTATTAAACTTACAGCATCAGCATTTAAGAAGACTTGAACTTCATGACCTTCTTCAACTGCTGTTCTTGCTAACATAAATCCTAATGATGCTTTAGTTGGATTATTTGTGCCATTGGTAATGTTAAATAAAAGTTTAGCCATTACTAAATTTAATATTAAGTCTTATCAAAGTCTAGACATTAAAAGTTTAATTGTTACGCACTTTTGTAATTATTAAGCTTTATGCAGTTCTTCTTAATTATTACTGGCCCCTTATACAAATCAATAAAATCTTTTCGCATATTTTCAGCTCTAACTGTACACTCCTTATGAGTACTTATTAAGCCAACAGTATCTTTAAGAAGTAGACATTCCATGTTAATTAAATTACATACTGAAATAATAGCTTGAAACATAAAAACACCTCTTTCAATTATTCTTATCACCAAATCACTGCTAATAATGCTCAAAGTTGTTAATTGAATTGTAATTAAAACAATATGATTAAATAAAAATCAGTATTTCAATAAGATGCTTTTTAATTATGCATTTTAACTACGCTAAATTTATTAAAAGCTTATTGCATTAATGGATCATTGCTTCTTTTCCATAAAATTTTACTCTTACTAAAGTGTTTCAGTAAGAGTTTTTCTTTTTCACTGAAAAGATATCCCGATGTACCATTTATAAAATAACCACCATCTTCTGGAATATTTGTGAATAAGTAATATTCTGCCTTCAATTCTTCTTTTGTTACTAGGTGAGTTTTCTCTTCAATTAAAATTTTTTCCCACCAATCTTCTTTAGTTCGTTTGGTAACAAAAATATCTTTTATTCTATCATCAAAATTTTTAAGTTGATGTCGTATTACATTTTTTACTGTTTGACGTTTTCTTTTAAGTTTTCTAGATTTTTCAAACTTGTTCTTCTTAAAACTTTCAAGACATAATTTTGATATACCAGTGACTTTCCATGACCAGGATTCACCAACTAATAATGACTTAAATATTAACTTTTTTTTTTCAAAAGTAAGTTCACTATCATATAATTTTGAATATATATCAAAAATTGCTGATGATTTATGATTATAAAATCTCATTTTTAAAACTCTTTTTTAACATACAACATATTGAAAATAGTTTAAATTAAATATCAATTTAAATCTTAAAATTTAAAATCACTTGAGAAAAGGGGATATTAATGCAATTGCAATAATTTTATTGAAAATTATTTTTAAAATAGTTTAGAATTATATTAAGAGTTAATATGTATGCAATAAAAATTATACCCAATAAGCGTAAAATGGATGACTGGTTTCTCTACAGAGATCCTAACGAATTAGTAGTACAATGCTGGAACGAAAAAGAAGAAGCTGAAAACTTTATGAAGAAACTTAATTATGATCTTTGTGAAATTACTGAAGATATACCGGAAAGTGCTATAAGAAGGTATAATGAAAAAAGGAATTCGGTAAAAAAAGATTAATCATTTATGACTAGTGTTTTAAATTCAAGCCAAAAAAAAGAATTTGATCAAAAAGGTTTTATAATAGTTCGAGATTTTTTTGACAAACAAGAGACAAAATTACTTCAACAAGCATCCTATAAAGATAAAAATATTAAAAAACATCTTTATGATAGAAAAGATTCCGAAGGATTAGTAACTAAGATGGTTGCTTGGAATCATCCAGATGATAGTATTTATGGAACCGTTGCAAGATCTTGTAAGATGGTTGACACGATGGAACACTTATTAGAAGGCGAAGTCTATCATTATCATTCTAAAATTACTGCAAAAGAACCATTTGAAGGTGGTGCTTGGGAATGGCATCAAGATTATGGATATTGGTATAATAATGGTTGTCTTTTTCCGCATATGGCTAGTGCAATGATTGCTCTTGATAAATGCACTAAGAAAAATGGCTGCTTGCAGGTATTATCTGGTTCAAATAAAATTGGTAGAATTGATCATGCTTTATTAGAGAGTGGACAAGTTGGTGTAGACTTAAAAAGAGTTGAAGAAGCTAAAAAACATTTAGATTTAATCTACTGTGAAATGGAACCTGGAGATATTTTGTTTTTTCATTGCAATACTCTTCACAGATCAGATAAAAACAATTCAGATAAAAGAAGATGGACTTTGTTATGTTGTTATAACTTAGCTGCAAATAACCCATTTATTGATCATCATCATCCTAATTATACACCAATAAAAAAACTTGAAGACAATCAAATTAAAAAAGCTGGTTTAAAATTTTTAAATCCAGGTGAATCTGGCGCTTTTTTAAATAGACCAACAGCTCCACCTCAATTAAAAACGAGTAGTGG
The DNA here is from genome assembly GCA_902615325.1 of uncultured SAR116 cluster alpha proteobacterium. Classification (GTDB taxonomy): domain Bacteria; phylum Pseudomonadota; class Alphaproteobacteria; order Puniceispirillales; family Marisalimonadaceae; genus TMED54. Next base: position 14,827 of record CACMOJ010000006.1, read on the forward strand.
TCAATTATTTAAAAAATAAATTTTTCAATTTTACTTTGTAGAAATAAAGCTAGTTCTTTGTCATTTAAATTGGGTAAATTTTTGTTTTGTATAAAATCACATATGTCTAGGTCAATATATTTGTCTAAGCTTTTTTTAATTTCATAAAGATATAAACTTTGCTTCATCGTTTGATTAATTCTAGAAGCAGCTTGAAAAATGTTTGAGTTACTTCCTTTAAATTTTATTAACAAAAGATCTGCTGTAGAAGAGTTTAACAATTTTCCTACCATGGGTTTCCAATATTCTTCTCTAATAGGTTCTCCTTTTTTCCTAGACCAAGCTACTGCGCCAGCCGGGAATATCGCAATAACACCATTATTGTTCAAAATATTTATTGCTTCTTTTCTTACATTAACGTTGTTTCTCATTGCGTTTTTATTATTGCTAAAATCAATTGGTAATATATTTGTTGCTAATGAAGGTTCTTTTTGTAATATGCCATGTGCTATAACCCTAAAATTAGAATCATATCGTGAAGCTAACCAAGAAAGTATCACCCCATCAGTCACACCATAGGGGTGATTAGCTGCAATTATTAATCCTTTGTTTTTATTTTTTTTTGGTAAATTTAAATCTGGAAATTTGATCCCTAAACTATTTAGAGCTAAATCCCAACAATCATTACCATATTTGTTTTGAACATTTTTTGTATAATGATCGTACCTTTTTTTTAATGCAAACCTCGCAGAACAAGTTTCAACAACTTCAATAAATAATCTATGATGAAGAGGTAACCAAGGTTCAGCGTATGTAATTTTAACTGATTTTTTTAACATTTTTTAATCTTCAGTCTAATTATCTGGAGTGATGGGTTTAATTTCTGGAAAAAGTTTCTCTAAATCATATGCTACTCTAAATAACTGATCTTCTCTAAATTTTCTACTAATAAATTGTACACCAATAGGTATTTTGTTTTCATTAATATGATTTGAAAAACATAATCCCGGCAATCCAAGGTAAGGTGGTGCTATTTGAGGTAGCATTGATGCGAAAACTTCATCAAAATCTTTTTCAGACTTTGTGTCTTTAAGATCTTCAAAAGGAAGATCTCCAGAAATGGGGCATAATATTAAAGGGTATTTATCAAAAAAGTGTGTCCATTTTCGTCCTAAGGTAGCTCTTTGTTGCAGTGAGTCCATAAATTTTTCTATTGATGTATCAGGACATTTTTTTGACATTTGATTAAAGACAAAAATAGCCTCTTCATCTTTTTCATCAAAAATAGCTTTGCCAGAAGATCTTCTAAATTCAGCGAGCCACAATACAGCTTGATAATGACCAATCTCTTCAAAGTTTGGCGCTTCTACTTCATCGACAATCCAACCTTCATTTTCTAATTTTTTTGCTACATTCAATAAGTTTGATTTAACTTCGTCAGAAATTTTAATACCTTTGATTTCAGTTAATAATGCAATTTTTTTGTTTAAAGTTGGTAAATCGTGAGAGATTGGTGTCCACCACGGGTCATCATAATTTGGTTGCCTCATAGCATCATATCCCAACTCTAAATCTTTAATTGATCTTGCGAGAGGACCAGAAACAGCCATTATTTGACCCCCAATATATCTATCTTGCATAGAATAATTGATCATCGGTACTCGACCAAGGCTTGGTCTAATTCCATGAATTCCGCATGCATAGGCAGGATATCTTATTGAGCCTGCTATGTCAGTTCCATGACCTATGCAACCAATACCACTAGCAGTTGCTGAGGCAGCTCCCCCAGAAGATCCTCCTGGTGTTATTCTTTTATTATGAGGGTTTAAAGTATGACCATGAAGTGAGTTATTAGTAAACCATCTCATACTAAATGCTGGGGTATTAGTTCTACCAATAATTAGAGCACCAGCTTTTTCTAAGTTATCTACTACGGTACTATTTTTATTTGCAATTAAAGATTTGTTTAATCGTAAGCCATTTGTTGATGCAAAACCAGTTTGATCAGTATTGATTTTAACAGTCACTGGAACACCAGCTAAACAACCTAATGGTTTTTTATTTTTTTTATTATTATCTAAAAGTTTTGCTTGTTTTCTTGCATATTCAAATGTTGATTCTGGAATTGCGTTAATCTTTGGATTAACTTGGTTAAACCTCTCTTCTACAGAATTAATAATTTCATCTAAAGATATTTCATTAGAAAGATAAAGTTCTGATATTTCACTTGCTTTTAACGACCACAAATTTTTCATTTCATTCACAAACAATAAAAAATTATAATAAAAATAATCAGATTAAAATATATAAATTTTTTAAATTATTATTTATTAATAGAATTTATTTTATAATTATCCAATTTTTTAATCTCATTCTCTGAATTTATATTATAAAAAGGATCAATTTCATTTCCATTAAAATTATAATGGACATACTCAACTTTTAAATTAGATGTAAATACATCAACTTTTCTCAAACCATTAGAAATTTTTATTTGCAAATCTTCTATCAATTTTATATTCCAAAGAGACATTATATGATGTTTTTGTTTATTAGATGTAAACGATATTAAATCAAAATTTTTGGCTTTATTATCTAGGATATTATTGGCTTTTATAAAAATATCATTTGGGAAAAAGGGCACATCACATGGAAAAGTGAAAACCCATTTATATTTTAAACAATTTGCCCAAATTAGTGCAGAATATATACCTGACAATGGTCCTAGATGACCAACAAACTTATCTTTAATTATTTCTAATCCAAACTTAGAAAATTTGTCTAAATGTTCGTTAGCATTAATCGCTATTGGTAAATTATTATTTGAAATTTTTTTTATAATTCTTGAGATTAATGTATGATTTTTTATTTTTATAAATGCTTTATTTTCATAATACATTCTTGAAGATTTTCCTCCTGCCAATATTACACAAGGATATTTAACTTTTTGATTATTCAACTTCTTATTTTTTATTTTAAGTTTTCCCTAACTAAACACTCCCAATATTTAACACCAAAAGGCAAAAGTTTGTCATTAAAATCAAAATAAGGAGAATGTAATTTTTCAGAATTAATTCCTGCGCCTAACCATAAATAAGCACCTGGTTTTTCTGTTAACATATAAGAAAAATCTTCAGAACCCATTGTAGGTGTACAATTTTCATCTATCATATCTTTTCCAAAATATTTTTCATAAATTTTATGGGCAAAAGATGCACTTTTTTCATCATTTACAGTTGGTGGATAGCCTGGAATAATTTTAAAATCAACTTTACAGTTATGAGAAATTGCAGTTTGTTCAACTAAACTTTTAATTTTTTTTAAAAGATTATTTCTATCATGCTCATTTGTAGATCTTAAAGTTCCTCCTAGATATGCATTTTCAGGTATAACATTAAAGGCTGAACCACTATTAATTTTCGTAATTGATAGAACAGCATTTGAAAATGGATCTAATTGTCTTGACACAATAGTTTGAAGAGAAACAATTATAAATCCTAGAGCAATGATTGGATCATTTGAAACATTTGGTTGAGCAGCATGACCGCCTTTTCCTAATATATTGATTTCAAATATATCACCACCAGCCATGGCAAACTGTTTATGTATTACAGCTTTTCCAAGTTCAACTCCTGGCCAATTATGTATTCCCCAAACGTTATCAATTTTAAACTTTTTGAATAATCCATCATTAATCATAGACTTGGCTCCAGCTCTTCCTCCCTCCTCAGCTGGTTGAAAAATAAAATATACTTTTCCGCTAAAGTTTTTATCTTCAGATAATATTTTAGCAGCACCTAAAAGCATTGTCACATGGCCGTCATGACCGCAAGCATGCATTTTACCTAAATTTTTCGATGAATAACTTAAATTTGTTCTTTCATCCATTGGCAATGCATCCATATCAGCTCTTAACCCTATTGATTTACTTGATTTTTTTTTGCCTTCTAAAATACCAACTAATCCTGTTTTACCAATATTTTTAACAACTTTAATTCCGAATTCCTTAAGTTTTTTTTCAATAAATTCCGCAGTTTTATACTCTTCATAAGCAATTTCTGGAAAAGAATGAATCGTTTGTCTCCACTTTTTCATTGTTGGAATTAAATCTTGTATGTTTTTATTAAATTTCATTATAATTTACTCAATAATGGTTTCAGCGTTTGATAATATATTAACAATTCTTGGGGAAGAAAACCAAACAATTCCTTTAATTTTTGATTCCCCGCATAGCGGGAACCTTTATCCGAAGGATTTTAAACATAATACAACATTTGAAAAATTAAGACAGGCAGAAGATAGTTATGTAGATGAACTCTACAACAAAGCCTCAGATATTGGTGCTATTTTATTAAAAGCAAATTTTCCTAGATCTTATATAGATCCAAATAGAGCGGAAACAGATTTTTCTTTAAGTGAGATTTCTGATTTTAATAAAGACATTTTAAATATAGATTTCCAACCAACAATCAAAACAAAATTAGGAATTGGTTTGATTTGGCTTAAAGTACCACCTGATGGTGAAGATATGTATGCAAAAAAATTAACATATGATCAAGTTGCGAATCGGATCTTAAATTATCACAGACCATATCATAAAAAACTTAAATTAATTTTGAAAAATACATATGATAAATATAAATGTTTTTTTCATATAAACTGTCATTCTATGCAAAATAATGCAAGTGCAATGTCTACTCAAGAAAAGGGGACACTTAGGCCAGACTTTGTTATAGGTGATAGAGATGGTACTTCTTGTAATAGAAAGTTTACAAATCTTGTTGTTAATATTCTTAAAGACTTAAATTATGATGTAGTTACAAATGATCCTTATAAAGGTATGGAGTTAGTTTCTGCTTATAGTAATCCAGCTCAAAATAAACATTCATTACAAATTGAAGTTAATCGAGGGTTATATATGGATGAAAAAACTAGAATCAAAACGGATGGTTTTAATGTTTTAAAAGAACATTTGTCGTTGATGACTAGAGAGATAAAACTGTTTGTAGAAAAGGAATTAAGATGAATGACCCTAGATTAAATTATGCAAATGAGTACCCAGTAGAAATTTTACCTCCTGACATATCTGGATATAAAAAAACTAACACAGGTGTAGATTATATTTTAACTTTAGATAGTGGGTTTCCAGGACCTCATGTTTTAGTAACTGCTGTTGTTCATGGTAACGAGCCTTGTGGGGCAATTGCTATAGATTGGTATTTAAAAAATAATTTTAGACCTAAAGAAGGTAAACTGACATTTGGATTTATGAATATAGAAGCATATTTAGCTTTTGATCCAGAAAATCCTAATAGAACTAGATGGGTAGATGAAGATTTTAACAGACTTTGGGCTCCTGGAGTTTTAGAAGAAAAAAATGGAAGTAAAACCTACGAATTTTTTAGAGCTAATGAAGTAAAACACATAATTTCTGATGCCGATTTTCTTTTGGATATTCATTCAATGCAAAAACCATGTGTGCCTCTTATGATGGCTGGTATGTTGGATAAAGGTATAACATTAGCTAAAAATTTAAATTATGAAATTAAAATTATTACGGATTCAGGGCATAAAGAGGGTATGAGGATGAGAGATTATGGTGATTTCTCAAATCCAGAAAGCCAAAAAAATGCTCTCTTAGTTGAATGTGGGCAACACTGGGAGAAATCATCTGAAGATGTGGCTATTGAGACATTGATAAAGTTTCTTAGACATACTGGAGTCATGGATAATAATTTTGGAGAAGATATCATATCAAATGAAATTGTTTCATCAAATCAAATTGAAGTCTTCAAAGTTGGTGAAATTGTTACAATTAAAACAAACAATTTTAAGTTTGAAAAAAATTGGCAAGGCTTCGATAAACTTACCAAAGGTTCAGTTATCGGAAAGGATGGAGACGAAATCATATATGCTCCTTTTGATGAAACTATATTGATAATGCCTACGAAAAGATTATTCCCTGGTAAAACAGCAGTTAGACTTGCTTACAATGTAAATTAGATTTATGTAGAGAAATTATTGAAGTCTAGGGTTAAACATGTCCCTTAAATGATCTCCAACTAAGTTTATAGATGCTACGGTTATTAAAAGAGCTATACCTGGAAATATACTAATCCAAAAATCACCGCTATACATATATTCAAATCCATTACCAATAAGTAATCCTAAAGAAGGCTCTGTTATTGGTAATCCTAAACCTAAAAAACTTAATGTCGCTTCTAGTGAAATTGCATGCGCTGTTTGTAATGTGCCAACTACAATTAATGGAGCAAGACAATTTGGTAAAATATGTTTAAACATTATCCTAGTATTGCTAAAGGCCAAACATCTTGCAGAGTCGATATATTCTTTGTTAATTTCTACAAGTGCTGAAGCTCTTGCAGTTCTCGCATAATATGCCCATTGAACTAATATTAAAGCGATTATTGTTTTTTCAACTCCTTTTCCAAATGCTGCCAATATTATCAAAGCAACTAATATTGATGGGAAGCTAAGTTGAATATCAACAATTCTCATAATTATGGTTTCATATTTTCCTCTAAAAAAAGCTGCAGAAATTCCAAATATTGAACCTATAATTAATGCAAATACTCCAGACAGAACTCCAACTCCTAAACTTACTCTTAAACCATAAAATATTGCTGAAAGCATGTCTCTACCAGCTCCATCTGTTCCAAGGACATATAAATTACCAGCAAAATCTTCAGACATTGGTGGCATTCTACTATTCATTATACTTACACTATTCAAATCATATGGATCCGTTGGTGATACTAGTGGTGCAAAAATAGCTACGAATAATATAGAAAGAAAAATAAAAAGGGCAAATACAGCAATTTTGTTAACAGAAAAATCTCTCCAAAAATTTTTAAAGTTCTGGTCTCTACTGCTCATTGATTCATTCCTTTTAATCTGACTCTGGGGTCAAGAAAAGTGTATAGAATATCAACGGCAAGGTTCAAAAACACAAAAAATGTAACTATTATCATTAGATAAGCAACAATCACTGGTCTATCTAAATTATATATAGAATCGATAATTAATTTACCCATTCCTGGCCACGCAAATACAGTTTCAGTAACTGTTGAAAAAGCTATTAAAGAGCCAAATTCAAGACCTATAACTGTAACTATAGGTATTAAAATATTTTTTAAAATGTGAACTAAAACTATTCGCTTTTCAGATAAACCTTTCGCTCTAGCAAAAGTTATATAATCTTGTAAGATTATTTCCCTTGTTCCAGCTCTAGTAAGTCTGATAACCGATGAAATCTTAAATAATGCTAAATTTAAAGCAGGAAGAAAAACATGAGATAGGCCATTCAGCGTGAATAGAGAACTCTCTATACCTAAAAAAGATCCAATTTCTCCTCTTCCTGTAGAGGGTAACCACCCTAAATATACAGCAAAAAACATTATGAAAATAATACCTACCCAAAATGTAGGCATTGAAAACCCTAAAATTGATCCAGCCATAATAGTTTTACTAGCTTTACTATTAGGTTTATAGCCAGCGTAAATACCAAGAGGAATAGCAATAATTAAGGAGATAAAAAGAGAAAACAAAGCAAGTTCAAGTGTGGCTGGCATTCTCTGTAATATTAATTTTAGTGCTGGTTCATTATAAATAAAAGAACTTCCTAAATCGCCTTTAAGTGCATTTGTTAGAAAATACCAATATTGTTCACTTACTGGCTTATCTAAACCAAGTTCTCTAATCACGCGTTCAACTTCAGCTTGATCTGCCTCAGGATTTATTAACATTTCAACAGGGTCGCCAACTAAATTAACGCCAACAAAAACTAATATGGACATTATAAAGAGTACTAAGAAACTCTGTCCAAATCTTTTTAAGATATATTCTAACATATGAAAATATTTTATTTATACATTAAACCCAGAAAAAAAATTCTGGGTTTAATGTTATTTGAAATTAAACTATTTACAATTTAGGTAAGTTGCAATAGTTCTTTCATCAGTTCTAGGTGTATAAGAGCATGTAGATTTTGCTGCCCAGGTATTCATTTGATAATGAACTGGTATCACACCATAATTTTTGCCTACAGCTATCTCAGTAGCCTTCGCAAGAAGCTTTCCTCGAGCATCAGAATCAACTGTTGCTAGAGCTTCTTGTATAATTTTGTCTACAGAGGGGTCAGAGTGTCTACCTCTATTAGCTCTACCCATTCCTATAGATTTGTCGTATGTGTGTAACAAAGCTCTTAAAGGTGAAGAGGCTTCTCCAGAACCAGCTCCCCATCCAAGAACCATGAAACTAAATTCAGGACTCTTATTTGGACCACCTCTAGAAGCTCTTTTGAAATAAACAGCTTTTGGCATAGTTTCAACTTTAGCTTTAATTCCAATTCTTGAGAACATCTGTGCTAAAGCTTCAGCAATTTTAGCATCATTTATGTATCTATCATTTGGACCATGAATTGTCATTTCAAATCCTTTTTCATACCCAGCCTCAGCCATTAGTTTTTTTGCTGTTTCAGGATCATATGGGTCTGGTTTCATATTTGGAGACACACCATGGAAACCTTTTGGAAGAAGTTGACCAGCTTTCACAGCGATATTTTCCATTACTTTAGATACCATTGCGTCACGATTTATTGCCAAAGATATAGCTTTTCTTACTCTAACATCCATTAAAGGATTTTTGATTTTTCCACCTCCAATAGCTTTTATATGGGGAGAGTTTTCTCTAAATTGATCCATATGCAAATATATTACGCGATTAGATGCTCCACTATTGATTGATAAAGTTGGATTTGTTTTAAGTTTTGCAACATTTAAAGGTGGAACATTATCAATAAAATCAACATCTTTTGCGAGGAGCGCAGCAATTCGCGCAGGACCAGATTTAATCGGCTTAAACAGTACATTTTTATATTTTGGTTTACCTGTTCCAGCACCATGATAATTTTCATTAGCCTTTAATTCAATTCTATCACCTGGAACCCATTTTACAAATTTATAAGGGCCAGTTCCAATTGCAGCTTTTCCACTATTGTAATCAGCTGTAGTAGCACCTTCTCCATACTTTTTTGAAATAATTTTAACCGTCATAATGTCATTAGGCATTAATGGATACGGTTTTTTTGTTTTAATATGAATTGTATGACTATCTATTTTAATAAAAGTTTTACCTTTTAGATATGTTCCAAAACCAGATGGTGATTTAGGAACGTTTGGAGCTCTTTGAGCAGTAAACATTACATCATCTGCAGTAAAATCACTGCCATCATGCCATTTTACACCTTTTCTCAGTTTAAACTCCCATGTTGTGTCATCGATGGGTTTCCAAGATGTAGCTAGGTCAGGATAATGTTGCTGATTCTCATCACTTCCTACAAGAGTTCCGAAAATGTGAGTTGCAAATGCATTATTAGGACCTAAATTGTGATAATGAGGGTCAATAGAACTTGGTTCTGATTTCAAACCTACTGTAAGATCTTTTGCAAATGATAAATTAGATAATAAAATACTTACAAATAGAACTAAAAAAGTTTTAATTAATCTCATAATTATCTCCTTTAATAACTAAAATAATAACTATCAAAAACAGTGAATGAAATTAAGTAAAGAGTCAATTTAATCTATTTAAATTTTTTTTTTGATGTTATCTTTGTTCGTATGTCACTGTCAATTATTGATGAACTTCCAAAAAATGAAATTTATAATGATAGAATTTCTGGTTTAAGATTATCATATAGATATGTTAAATATAAAAATAAAAAAACTATAGTTTTTTTGCATGGATACAATGGAAATAGCAAAAGTTGGGCGTATCAATTTAAATTTTTTAAACATAATTATTCATTGATTTCATTTGATTTTCCTGGATTTGGTGAATCTGATAATATGAAAGATCCAGATATGTTTAAAGTGTCTAATTTGATAATCCGTGCATTAGAAAATTTAAAAATTAAAAAATATTATATAATTGGGCATTCAATGGGAGGCATGCTAGCTCAAATATTAAGTACAAATAACAATTCATCGGTCATTAAAATGGTACTCTCATGCACTCATAAAGGGTACTCCATGAAATACAAGAAACCCCTTAGAGAACCATACAATAAAAGACTTCAGGAAAGACACAAACTTTCTGATGTGGAATATGGAAAATTAAGAATATCTAAAATGCTACCAGGATTTCAAGATAAGAAAATTTTTGATTTTTTATGTTTAATTAGTCAAGAAACTTCAAGTGAAGCAATTGTTTGTGGTGGTTCTTCCATGCAAATATTAGATACTACTGATGTGTTACCAAAAATTAAAGTTCCATGTTTAATTTTAACCGGTTCAGAAGATATTGTAGTTTCTAGGGAGAAGTCATTATTTCTATACGATAAAATAAAAAATGCTCTCCATATTGAAATTAAAGGTGTTGGGCATGCTCCTTATTGTGAAAATGCACTGGAGTTTAATGAAAAAATTAGTTCATTTTTATCAACTTAATGACAGCTTTATCTTATAAACCATTTGCAATTTATTTTGTCAGCAATTCTCTATCATTACTTGGTCTATGGATGCAAAAAGTAAGTATAGGCTGGCTAGCATGGAATTTAACCGAATCAACATTTTGGACAAGCTTTGTTGCATTATCTCTAATGGCACCTGCTGGCATTTTAGGTCCTTTTTTTGGAGTTTGGGCTGAAAAATGGGATATGAGAAAGGCAACAATTATTTTAAAATTCTCAATGTTTTTTATTTCAATTGTGATTTTTTATTTACAATTTATTCAAGCTCATTCAATTTTTTCACTAGCTGTTTTAACCTTAACATATGGTATTTTAAGTGCTATATATCATCCTGTTAGATTAGTTTTTGTCTCAATAGTAGTAAAAAAATCTTTCTTAGGAAGCGCAATAGGTTTAAATTCGGCTTCATTTAACGCCTCGAGGGTAATAGGACCAGCTATTGCTGGTTTTCTTATGTTATATTTTGATTTACGATTAACATTTCTGGTCTCAGCTTTGTTATATTTACCAATAATATTAATACTGTTTTTTATACCATTGGAAAAACGAGATACTAATTCTTTTAGAAAAGAGACTTTTAAAAAGGATTTTTTTGGAGGTTTACGATATTCTTTAAAAAACAAAATTATAAAAATAAATTTATACATAGTTTTCATCAATGCATTATTTGTTAGAGGAGTCTTAGAAATCCAACCAACTATTGCAGGTGAAATTTTATCTGGAAGTAGTACAAGTTTATCATTAATTACTGCATCTGCAGGAATTGGAGCGTTACTTGCTTCTATTTTCCTTGGCTCTAGTAAATATTTACAAAATAATTTATCTAAAATATTTTTACCTATGATAATTTTTGGATTTTTATCTTCTCTATTCATTGGAATATTTAATGATATAGAAATCATTATTTTATTATTTTTATTTTTAGGTTTTTCTACAACTTTGATAGGAATTGGAACACAAACATTAATTCAATTGGAAGTTTCAGAACAATTTAGGGCTCGTGTACTGACATGGTGGTCAACAATTTCATTTGGATCTTTATCTATTGGTGGTATTTTGATTGGTTTGTTTGGTGAAATAATTCCATTAGAACTGGTTTTAATTATAACTCCAATTGTAGGGTATTTATCATATATTTATTTTCTTAGAAGATTTAATGGATCTTTTAGTCTCTCTTCGAAAAATGTAAATGCCTGATATTGTAATAATAATTCCTCCAATAATTGTATTGGTCAATGGATAAATATTCCAAATCGCTAAATCAATAATTATTGCCCAAATAATACCTGTATAATTATAAGGGCTTACGATTGAAGCTTCTGCCTTTTGCAAAGCAAAGGTCATTAAACTTTGAGTTATAAAAGCGCATACACCTAATAAAATTAGCAATATATAAACATCTAAAGTTGGATCTTTCCATACATAGGGTTGAAAAAAAGAGGTGGTTATTACACTTACTAACATAAAATAAAATACTGTTTTAAATGGATTTTCAGTTTCTCCAAGTATTCGCAAAAAGATAATTGTTGTCGACCACATTAATGTAGCTATTAATGCTGTAATTGAAGCTATTTCTATATTAGTCGAAGGATCTAATGCAATCACAACACCAGTAAATCCAAAAATTATAGCAGTCCATCTTCTCCAACCAATTATTTCATTTAAAAAAATTATAGCAAGAATTGAACTGAAAATAGGAACAGCCATTGAGATAACTGTGACATCTGCAATGGGTAATCTTTGAAAAGAATAAAAAAAGAAAATATTTCCAATTACTCCAGCAATTGATCTAAAAAAATGAAGAAATGGTTTTTTTGTATAAAGGAATTTTATTCCCCCTAATTTATTAATTATAGGTAATAATAAGATTATGACTATTATTCCCCTAATAAACGCAATTTGTATTGGGTTATACTCTGGCCCAATCAACTTTGCAATTGCACTCATTAAGGTAACACTTACAACAGCAATTATCATTGCGCAAATAGCAATAAAATTATTTGAAAAACTTATTTTCAAGATTTTAGTTTTCAATTCGTAATTTTAAGTTTGTTAATTTTTTAGGTTCTCTCAAAAATAAAATACAAAGAAATGAAGCTAAAAATGGATATAATGAACAAATTCTTATAGTTGAAATTGGGTCTCCTAAATAGTCAATTGCAGCTGCAAAAGGTATTGGTCCAATAGATGCTCCAACAACTAAAATCATTTGTCCTGTACCTTGTATTGATCCTACATGTAATCTTCCAAAATATCTGGCCCAAATATACCCAAATAGTGAAATACTAAAAGCATTGTTGATACCAAAAATAACAGAATATATTATTGCATTTTGTAAAGAAGATGCAAAAGTTATCATAAGTAATGAGCATCCTGTTACTATTAAGGCTATTCCGATAATAATATGTGTTTGAAATTTATCTAACATTTTACCTATAATGGGTATAAATAATATCATTGCAATCATAGTTGGTATAAATAATGTTGTTGCGATTTGACTTGAAAGATTAAAATATTCGTTCAAAATTGTTACTTGAAAGAAATGTAAAGCGGTTACTAACATAGAAATAGAGAAAAAGGAAAATGCCAAAATATAAAAACATTTTTCTTTAATAGCTTCACTTAGATTTAGACCAATAATTTTATTTTTTGAATTTTTTTCAATTGATTTTTTTTCAGATCCATCAGGTAATATATTTACATCCTCTGGTTTATTTACTGCAAGAAATATCAATGGAGGCAACATAATTATCCAAGTTGAAAAACCAATAATGACCCATGCAATTCTCCATCCATAAACCTCTATGAGGTAATTTGAAATAGGAGGATGCAAACCCATAGAGATTGCAAACCCAAGTCCCATTAATCCAAGAGCAAAGCCTCTTTTTTTGTCAAACCATTGTGTCACTATGTTGGACGAACAAAGCATAAGAGAGCCTTGACCAAAAAACCTTAAGAAGCCAAAACCTAGTGCTAACATAAAAAAATTTGACGCAGCTCCAAATAATAAACATCCAAAACCAAGCAAAATGATCGTTATAATTAAAACAATTCTGGGTCCGAATTTATCAACTAATTTACCCATTCGTGGAAGTAAGAAAGCAGCAACTAAAGTTGCAATCATATAAGCTGTTGATATTGAGGTACTTGATATATTAAGTTCTTTTGTAATAATTGGAAGAAACGCACTGAATGTATGGGACTGTCCTGCCCCACTACTGAAAATGCCTAAACCACCAATTAAAACGATAATCCACCCGTAAAACATTTTTCTATTAATTTCATTTACAGCTTTAGTATTAATTAAAAACATAATCAAAATAATTTACATGTTAATTAATTTTAAAGCAATTAGTTACAGATTTAATTTTTCTTACTTGCTTTTACGAACATATTTACAGCTTCTTCAAATGTTCTAGACTTATTGTAAGTTTGTCTATTTTCTTTAGAAATTGGTGTCTTTTGAGCTAGTTTCATAATGTCAGCAGCACCTTCATGAAGCTTAGGAGTAAGATTCAATGTTTTAAAAGTTTTTGCTATTTCATACATTTCACCTTCCCATCTTCTAGCATCCAATGGGATTTTAGGTGTCATATTTTTCATAGCTTTTAAAATTTCAGGTTTACTAAATTCAAGCTCTTTCACGTAATCGTCAAATAACTTGGATTTTGAAGCAGCCGTTATTGCTGCGGCATGAAGAGCAAAAGTACCCTTTGTAGCACTAGCATAAATCATTTTAAATGCTGAGGCTTTCCCAACTTCAGAACCAAGACTTTTAACTACAATACCTTTATTATTGATAATCTCTAATTTATTTGTATTTTTTCCTGAGATATATAGACGAGTTTTACCTTTTTCTACTATTGGATTTAAACCTACGATACCTCCGTCTAAAAATTCAAAATGTTTGTTATTAAATAGTTTTTCAATTTTTAAGCAAGTATTTGGTGAAATAGCATTACAATCAACGTATGTTATTTTTTTTTCTAAATAAGATGAAAAACTAGTAACAAATTCTGCTTGTTGAAATGCTTTTTCAGGTGGAATTATGGATAATATTATATCAACTCCTTTTAAAAAAGTTTTAAAATTCTCTACATCCCTTACTTTTGCCTCATTAGCAAGTTGCAGTGTTCTTTTACTTCTTCCTTTTAAAAATGTTAAAACTTTAAAGTTATTTTCAACTAAAACCTTTGCAATTCCATGACCCATGTCACCGGGCATTAATACGCCAATGATTGGCTTTTTTGAAATCACTGTAATTATTTATCCATGGGGCCGTTATTTTTTTCCCAATCTCCAATTCCTCCAACGTTTTTTACATTACTGTAACCCATTTCGATTAGAGTTTTTCCACTCAAAGCAGCTTGTCCACCTGCACCACATACTAATATTATCTCGCTATTCTTATTTAATTTTTTATTAAAATAGGGTGTCTGATCGTCTGCAGCAAATTCAATAAAACCTCTTGGAATTGTAAGTGCATCTTTAATGGTTCCAGTTTTTTGAATATCACCACTGTCACGAACATCTATAAATATTGTTTCATCAGAACCATGTTTTTTAATTGCATCTAATGTATCAATTTTTTCAACAATTTCGTTAGCTTCTTTTAAAAAATCTTGTGCTGTTTTCATAAATTTCTCCTATTTTATAATAATTATATTATTGGACCTAAGTTTTGAGGTTGTGATACGCCAATAGTCATCCAACAATTAGTACATTTTTTACTTATATTACTTCTACTAAGAATCCACAAAATTTTGTATCTATTTTTATTTTTTCCATCTAAAAAAACTTCTACCTTTGCCTCAGTTTGATTTTTAGAAATTAATTTAGTTTCAAAAAACAGTGATCCTAGTAGTACATCATAAGGGTTTGATCTAATCATTGAAACAAATCTAACTAGTGGACCGGTATATTTTTTATTTTCAGGATGAGCAAATAACCAACATTGATAAATGCCTTTATTATCATTAGAATTGCCCTGAAGTGAAGTTAATTGTATGTTTACAACTTCTAGAGGGCTGAACTTATCATTTGGACTAATTTCAGCAAGTAAAAGACTTGTAAAATTAAAAATAAACAATGAGCACAATATGAGTGTTGAAGTTGTAGTTTTTAACCTCTTTAAATAACTGGATAGATACATATTTATATCGTAATCACTAATATTATTTTTTAAAGAGGAATAAAATGTATTTTTTAAAATTATTTACTGTATCTGCTTTTTTAATTATAAATTCCAACAATGTTTTTTCGGCAGGATCAAGCTCAGATTCAAATAATGCCAAAACTAAATCATCAGCATATTTATCTGCTGAAAAACTTATTAATAAAAAACAATTTTCTGATGCTATTGTAAAGTTAAATGATGCATTGGCAACTGATAGCAATAATGCAGATATATATAACTATTTAGGATTTTCTCATAGAAAATTAGGTAAAATGGAAGATGCTGCTTTTTTTTACAATAAAGCTCTTGAAATAAACCCTAAGCATAAAGGTGCTCTTGAGTATCAAGGAGAAATGTATTTAACTCTTAATCAAATAGGAAAAGCTGAAGAAAATTTAAAAAAATTAGATAAAATTTGCTTTCTTGGATGCTCTGAGTTTGATAAACTTAAAAAATCAATTATGGATAAAAGATCAGGTAAAAAGAGTTCTTATTAACAATGGTAAACTTTACGCAACTAACTGTAAAAGATATTGCTAAAGAAGTTAAGGACAATTGCTTGCTTGGGATACCTGCTGATTATTCTGGGGTTCCAATGTCAGTAACAATTGAAATAATCAAAAATAAAGTAAAAGGCTTGAGGTTATATTGCTTACCACTAACAACAATTCAAGGTGATATGTTAATTGGAGCTGGCTGTGTTAACGAAATTGAGACCGCAGCTGTTACCTTGGGAGAGTATGGCCAAGCTCCTAGGTTTCAAGATGCGATTGAAAATAGTAAGATTAATATTAAAGATTCTACTTGTCCTGCGTTACATGCACAACTTCAAGCTACTGAAAAATCAGTTCCGTTTATGCCATTGAGAGGGATTTTAGGTTCAGATTTGTATAAGAACAGAAATGATTGGTCTGTGATTGAAAATCCAATGAATTACTCTAATACCAATGATGAAAAAATTGTTATTTTACCAGCTGTACAATTAGACGTTCTCATTTTTCATGCTAGTAAAGCTGATATTAATGGAAATATTCAAATTGGAAGAAGAAGAGAATTGGCTACATTGGCACATGCTTCAAAAAAAGTATATGTTACAGTAGAAGAAATTGTAGATGAAGATTTTTTTGACTGTGAACTTAAAGCTGCTGCTACTTTACCATCTTTGTATATTGACGGCATATCATTGGGTAAAAATGGTGCGTGGCCATGTGGATTAACAGACTATTATGATATAGATAGTAATGAGATGAGCAAGTATGCTAGGGCTGCAAAGTACCAAGAAACATTTGATGAATATATGAGAGATTTTATTTCACAAAATTATTATTCAAATATTTGAACCAAGTGACTGAAATATTTCAATCTGAAATTATAATAAGTGAAATAACTAATTTATTAAAAGATGATAAACATGTAGCAATTGGTGCAGCTTCTCCAATACCTGGTTCAGCGGCTCTTTTAGCTCAAGAGGAAAGAAAAAATACTAATTCAAAATTACAAGTCACAATTTTGCATTCTCAAAAATTTAATAATTTTACAGATGGCTCTAGGGAGTTGTTTGATGCATCTGCTCAGGGAAGAATAGATACTTTCTTTTTAGGAGGAGTTCAAATAGATGGTGAAGCTAACATTAATTTAGTTGGAACTGGTACATACCCAAAATTGAATAAGCGTTTTTCAGGATCGTTCGGTTCAGCATTAATGTATTTTGTTGTCCCCAAAATTATTCTATTTCGCGAAGAACATACACCTAGAACATTAGTAAAAAAAGTTGATTTTATATCTGCACCAGGTACTTCGCCATCTAATATTTTTAGGCCAGGCGGTCCTAAATATTTAATTACAAATAGAGCTTTATTTAGTTTTAATAGGAAAGACAAAAAATTCAAAATTGAAAAAATCAATCCAGAATTTAGTCTAGACGAAGTAATTAAAAGTACAGGTTTTGAATTTAAAACTAATAAAAATTTAAAATATTTTACTATGCCTTCTCAAAAAAGAATTGATATTTTACGTAATATAATTGCCCAAAAATTATTAAATTTTTATCCACAGTTTGCAAAAAAATTATGGTTTAGCTAGTTTTTTTTAAAATCATTTCTCTATAAGCGAGATAACAAGTTGAACTAAGTATAATTGTTCCCCCTATCCATAAAGTAATTTCAGGAGTTTCATTAAAAATTGTATAGCTGAGTAAAGCTGACCAAATTAACCTTAAAAAATCAAATGGCAAAAGCATGGCAACCTCAGCTCTTTTAAATGAGCTGTTCATTAAAGTTTGCGCAAGTGTTCCTGTAAGCGAAATAAACAAAAAAAATAAAATATGTATTAATGTTGGAGTAGTCCAAACAGGTAATGCTAGAAATAATGTTGCTGGAATAAGACCAACACCAGCATATAATGATATTGTATAAACTGAATCTGTAATAGTTAACCTTTTTATAATGATGAGACAAACTGACCAAAGTAAAGATGATAGAATCACCATTAGGGATCCTATTTCAATAGTAATATCTGGTCTTAGAACTATAAGTGTACCGATAAATCCTATTATCAAAGCTGTTATTCTTCGAATCCTGATTATTTCTTTTAGAAATAAAACTGAAAAAATTGTTGTAAAAATTGGTACTGTAAAACCTAGAGCAGTTGTTTCTGCCAAATTAATTTTACTTAGACCATAAAAAAAACAGAGTAGTGCAATTGAATTTAATCCTATTCTATAAATTTGTAATTTAAGATTTTTAGTAACTAAAATTGATTTTCCTTGATATAATATCATTGGGCTCAAAATTATAATAACAAATGCACATCTAAAAAAGGCTATTTCAAAAGGATGAATTTCTTCAGAGATATATTTTACTGCCGCGTGCATTATGACGAAACAAAATCCTGAAAATATCATATAAGTTATTGCTACAAAACCTTCAGATTTTGCAAATTCAAACTTACTGTTTTTCACAAAGTTTTATTTATTTTGTCTATTATCAATTAAATCATTTACCACTGAAGGATCAGCTAACGTAGATGTATCACCTAAATCTTGATATTCGTTAGCAGCGATTTTTCTTAAAATTCTCCTCATTATTTTACCTGAACGAGTTTTTGGTAATTGCGGAGAAAATTGTAATAAATCTGGAGTAGCTATAGGACCAATTTCTTTTCTAACCCATTTTTTTAATTCAGTATGTAATTGATCTGATGAATCTACACCAATATTTAAAGTAACATAAGCATAAATTCCTTGTCCTTTTATATCATGTGGATATCCAACAACTGCTGCTTCTGCAACATCAGTATGCGCAACCAAAGCTGACTCGACCTCGGCTGTACCCATTCTATGACCAGAAACGTTTATTACATCATCAACTCTTCCAGTTATCCAATAATATCCATCTTTATCTCTACGACAACCATCACCAGAAAAATATCGTCCTGGAAATGTTTTAAAATAGGTATCAATAAATCTCTCATGATCACCATAGACTGATCTCATTTGACCAGGCCATGACATCTCAATACATAGGTTTCCCTCAGCTTCACCATTTAACTCATTATTATCATTATCAACTAATACTGGTTTAATACCAAAAAAGGGTTTTGTTGCAGAACCTGGCTTTGCATCTATTGCTCCAGGAAGTGGAGTGATAAGTATTCCTCCAGTTTCTGTTTGCCACCATGTATCAACGATAGGACATCTTTTATCACCTACAATTTCGTTATACCAATTCCATGCTTCTGGATTTATTGGCTCTCCAACTGTACCTAAAATTCTTAAACTACCTCTATTTGTTTTTTTTACTGGAGCTTCTCCTTCAGCCATTAATGCTCGAAGTGCTGTAGGAGCTGTATAAAAAATATTTACTTTATGCTTATCAACGACTTCCCAAAATCTACTAGAAGTTGGATAATTTGGAACACCTTCAAACATTAGAGTTGTAGCACAATTTGATAAAGGTCCATAAACTATATATGAATGTCCGGTAACCCATCCTACATCTGCTGTACACCAGTAAACTTCATTTGATTTATAATCAAAAATATATTCATGAGTGATAGATGTATAAACCATATAACCACCAGTTGTATGCATTACACCTTTTGGCTTTCCTGTAGAACCAGATGTATATAGTATAAACATAGGATCTTCAGCATTCATTTCTTCAGGTTCACAAGTTTCTGCAACTTCTTCGAACAATTCATGATACCAAAAATCTCTGTTATTAACCCAATTGATATCACCATTTGTTCTTTTAATAACAAGACATTTTTTACATGAATATGCTTTTTTTAATGCTTCATCAGTGTTTTGTTTTAAAGGGATTGTCTTACCACCCCTAATACCTTCGTCAGCAGTTATTATCAAATTTGAATTACAATCTTCTATTCTTCCTGCAAGAGCTTCTGGTGAAAACCCTCCAAAAACAACAGAATGAATAGCTCCTATCCTAGTACAAGCTAACATAGCGTAGGCTGCTTCTGGTATCATTGGCATATAGATAGTTATCCTATCCCCTTTTTTAGCGCCTAATTTTTTTAAAACATTAGCGAACTTACAAACATTTTTATATAGTTCGTTATATGTTATTGATTTTTGTTCATCTGGGCTGTCACCTTCCCATATAATCGCAGTTTTATTTCCATTATTTTTTAGGTGTCTATCAATACAATTATAGCTGGCATTTAATGTTCCATCTTCAAACCACTTTATATATAAGTTTTTTTGGTCATATGAAAAATCTCTAACTTTCTCATAATTTTTAATCCAATCAATTCGTTTTCCATGTTCACCCCAAAATTTAATTGGGTTTGAAATTGATTCCTTATACATTTCTTCATATTTCGATTTATTAATATGAGCATTTTCTACAATTTTATTACTTGGTTTATACAAATCGTCCATTGTTTTACCTTTAAAATTATTTTTCTAACTTACTGATACATTATAATATAATAAATTTTCAAACTGTTCTATTAATAATGTTTTCTGCTTCAGACAAATTGTCTATCTCGAAAACTTTTTTGGCTGTTTCATATGAAAAACCTCTTCTTGCAAGAGCCCCAAACCATTTATTCTTTAAATTACTGGCATCTATTTTATTTAAATCTTTTTGATAAAATAGACCTATTTTTTTCTTTTTTGTATAAATTAAAGCGGATCGAATTTCGTCAAATTTGTTAGAAAAAAACTTATGTGTAATCTTTTCAATAACGTCATGATCAATGCCTTTCTCATCTAATTTAAATTTAAGAAGCTTTTTTGAACCACCACTGTTAAAGATTTTTTCACCTTTAATTTCAGAATATCTTAAATCATTAACATAATTTAACTTTTTCATTTTTTCTGTAATTAAATTAATAAATTCATTTTTTTTGTATGGACTTAAATTTGGTTCGAAAACATCAATTTTTTTCTTTAAAAAAGATTTAAATTGAGCTTCTGTGGTTTCAAACTTCGATAAATATCTTAATCCATTTTTATTAAGAAATTCTAAAATTTCATTTTTATCATTCATTTTAAATTTGATTTTTTTTATAAATTGTATTTAAAAATAATACTAATAACTATGAAAAATAAAAACAAATACTTAAGTATAAGAAGAGACATAAATATTATAAATTGGCTTGGTTTATATACTCTCTACTTAAAAGAAGTAAAACGTTTCACTAGCGTTTTTCTTCAAACTATAACAGCTCCAATGGTTACCACATTATTGTTTGTAGTTGTATTTTCTATTGCAATTGATAGATCTGCAGGCATTAAGGGTATTTCATATATTTCTTTTTTAATTCCTGGCCTCTTGATGATGAGTGTTTTACAAAATGCTTTTGCAAACACCTCATCTGCTTTTATGACTGCTAAGGTTACAGGATCGATTGTAGATTTATTATTAGCACCATTAGGCTCAGTAGAAATTTTTACTGCTCATAATTTGGCAGGAATCACAAGAGGTACTATAGTATTCCTTGCTTCATTTTTATTATTATTAATACTTGGAATAACAAACTTACCAATAAATTATATTTGGACATTTATATTCCTAGTATCTGGAGGATTTGCATTATCTTGTATAGGCATCATGGCAGGTATCTGGGCTCAAAAATTTGATCAATTAGCGATTGTTTCAAATTTTGTAGTTCAACCTTTGGCTTTTTTATCTGGAACATTTTACTCTATTGAACGTTTACCTGAATTTTTAAAACCAATAGCGTATTCAAATCCTTTTTTTTATATAATTGATGGTTTTAGATATGGTTTTTTAGGTGTCAGTGATATATCACCGTATATTTCATTGATAATATTATTAGGTTTCAATTTTATTTTAGGCTATTCTGCTTGGTACGTGCTTAATAGTGGTTACAGATTAAAATCATAGTCGATAATGGAAACATAAATGGTCTTTTTAAATAATGAAAAAAATGGCGTTTTACCGTCTCAATACATTAAGGAGCTAATTGATAGAAATTTTATGTTTAGCAATGAGAATATCAATGAAGACCTAATTCAACCAGCATCCATTGATCTGAGGTTAGGTTTTAAAGCATGGCGTGTTCCTGCATCATTTTTACCTGGCAAAAACAGTACGGTTGAAGAGAAGTTAAATCAAATAGCAATGCATGAATTTAGTTTATCAAATGGTGCAGTGTTAGAATGTGGTTGCGTATATATTGTAAAATTATTAGAGGGTCTGAATTTACCAAAAAATATATCCGGTATGGCTAACCCAAAAAGCTCAACAGGAAGATTAGATGTTTTTACACGTTTAATTGTTGATAGAACACAGCAATTTGAAAATGTTCCAAAAGGTTATAAAGGTTCTCTATATTTGGAAATTTCTCCAAGAACTTTTTCAGTAGTTGTAAGAACTGGTACTCGATTGAATCAATTGAGGTTTTCTATTGGTGACACAAGTTTGACTGACAAACAAATGGCTGAACTTCAATATAAACATGATTTGATAAAAAATAATGAATCATCTGAACTATCAGATAAATTAGAAAATGGATTACCTTTATCAGTTGATTTAAAGGGTGTTGATGGTGTTGTAGGATATAAAGCAAAAAAACATTCGAAATTAATTGATTGTGATAAAGTTAAAAATTATAAGATCTCCTCTTTTTGGGAGAAGATAACGATTGATGATTTAATAATTTCTGAAGAAAATCAAAATAGATCTTTAGTTTTAAGTCCAGATGCTTTTTATATATTGTGTAGCAAGGAATCAGTTTCAGTTCCAGAAAATCTAGCTGCTGAAATGCGACCTTACGATACTAACATTGGAGAATTCAGAGCACATTATGCAGGATTTTTTGATCCTGGATTTGGGTCTCCAGAATTAAATGCTAATAATACCAAAGCAGTACTCGAAGTAAGATCGCATGATGTACCATTCATAATTGAAGATGGACAAACTATTTGTCGATTAATTTATGAACCCATGTCAAATATCCCGGATAAATTATATGGTGAGATAAAAGGCAAAAATAATTATCAATCTCAAGGTTTAAAATTATCTAAACATTTTGTATAAATTAGATTAATATAATTATTTTTTAATTAAGGATTTTTAAAATGGCTTTAAGCCCAGACATAATGAAAACATATGGTCGAATTGATATTGCATTTACACATGGTAAAGGAAGTTTTCTATTTTCTGAAGATGGAAGTAAATATCTAGATTATGCAACTGGCATTGCAGTAAATGCATTTGGGCATTCTCACCCAGATTTAATAAATGCATTGCAAGACCAAGCTTCTAAATTATGGCATGTGTCAAATCTTTATAAAATCCCTGAACAAGATAAAGTTGCGAATTTACTGGTAAAGCATTCATGTGCTAACCAAGCTTTTTTTTGTAATTCTGGTGCTGAGGCTACTGAGGGTGCTGTTAAAGTAGCAAGAAGATATGCGTGGTCTAAAAAGGATATTGAAAGAGATGAGATTTTATGTGTTACAGGAGCATTCCACGGCAGAACATTAGCTATGCTTGCGGCAAATGATAGACCTCTATTTCGAGAAGGTTTTGGTCCTAAAGTTCCAGGATTTAGTCATGCTGAGTGGGGGAATATTGAAGATTTACAAAAGAAATTAAATAACAAAGTAGCCGCTATATTGATCGAGCCTGTTCAAGGTGAAGGTGGTGCTAGAAAAGCACCAATTAATTATTTAAAAGAAGTTGAGGAATTAACAAAACAAAATGGATCTTTACTGATATCTGATGAAGTCCAAATTGGTATGGGTCGTTCTGGAAAGCTATTTGCTTATCAAAATGAGAATATTGAACCTGATATAATTGCACTTGCAAAAGGATTAGGAGGAGGCTTCCCAGTTGGAGCAGTTCTTGCAAAATCTGAAGTTGGTGATGCAATGGTTCCTGGAACTCATGGAAGTACTTTTGGTGGTAACCCTTTAGCAATGAGAGCTGCAGAGGTAGTAATTAATTTAATCACTGAAGATGGATTTTTAGAAGCTCTTAATGAGAAAATTAAATATTTGGATAATAAAATAATTTCCCTCATTAAAGATGAAAGAAATAATTTAGATAATCACAATGAGCCCATATTTTTAAAAGAAAAGGGATATGGTTTTTTACGTGGCATAGAACTATCAGAAAAAGTTTCTGTTGCTGATTTTTCTTCAGAAGCGAGAAAAAAAGGCCTTTTGTTGGTTGGTGCAGCAGAAAATACTATTAGAATTTTACCACCACTCAATACATCGTTTGAAGAGATTGATTTAGCATTTTTAAAATTAAAAGAGATATCTCAAGATCTGCATAAAAAAAATGACTAGTTTTTTTGATATAAAAGATCTTTCTAAAAAAGATCTTGAAAGAATTATTGATGATTCAATTGATATAAAAAAAAATGGATGTGACAAAATACTTAAAAATAAAAATGTTTTAATGATTTTTGAAAAACCATCTCTTAGAACAAGAATTTCGTTTGAAGTTTGTATTAATGATTTAGGTGGAAACTCTCTAATACTAAATTCAAATGAGTTTAAATTTGGGGAAAGAGAGAGTATTCATGATAGTACTAAAGTTCTTGATAGATACGTAGATTTTATAATTATCAGATCCTTTGAACATTCAATTTTGAAAGAACTTGAGAGTAATTTTTCAAAACCAATTATAAATGCTTTAACAAATCATAGCCACCCTTGCCAAGTCATTGCAGATTTAGTGACTTTTAAAGAGAAGTTCGGAGATTTTAAAAATAAA
The DNA here is from genome assembly GCA_902615325.1 of uncultured SAR116 cluster alpha proteobacterium. GTDB lineage: Bacteria > Pseudomonadota > Alphaproteobacteria > Puniceispirillales > Marisalimonadaceae > TMED54. Next base: position 39,692 of record CACMOJ010000006.1, read on the forward strand.
AAAGTTTCTTGGTTTGGAGATTATAATAATGTAACTCAAAGTTGGGTAGAGGCAGCCACACTTTTAGACATAAATTTTTCTATTGCTTGTCCAAGTGAAGTTTCTATCTCAAAAAGTACAATTAAATGGTTAAAAGAGCAAAAAAAACATTTAATTATTTCTGATAACGTGAATGATATTGCTAAAAATTCTTATTGTATAATGACAGATACGTGGATATCTATGGGAGATAAAAAAGATAAATCTATAGATCATTTTAATCCATTTCAAGTCAATTCAAATATAATGGAATTAGCCAAAAAAGATGCAATTTTTATGCACTGTTTACCTGCGTATAGAGGAATGGAAGTTACAGATGAAGTTATAGATTCTAAAATGTCAGTTGTTTTCGATCAAGCTGAAAATAGAATTCATGCTCAAAAATCTATAATAAAACACTGTTGTAGAGATAATTATTAAAAAGTTATATTGTGGTTTTAGAAAATTTAGTTATTCCTTTTCAGATTAATAATAAAATCAAAGGAACTATTGTAAGATTAAGTTCTGTAGCATCTCAAATTATAAAGAATGAATATCCTAGAAATATAAATTCAATATTTGCTGATTCTATTTCTATCACTGCGTCAATTGGATCTAGAATGAAAAATGATGGTGTTTTTAGTTTTCAAGCTCATAGTGAGGGGGTAATTAAAACAATTTTTGTCGACTTGAATAATAACTCATCAGTTCGAGGTTATATATCAGTTAATAGTTTTGAAAATATTGAAAATCTTCCTTTTGAAAAACTAATTTCAAATGGAACTTTGGCTTTAAATATTAAAGAAGGTAAGTTTTCTAAAAATTACCAAGGTTTAGTTGAAATTAAAGGTAAATCTATAAAAGATGCTATCGACACCTATTTCAATTCATCTGAGCAAGTTAAATCTTTTTTTAAATTATTTAACATTTTTAATCTATCAAAATATGAACCTGAAAGCAATCATATCGCTGGTGCAATAAAATTAGAGTTAATGCCTGAGATTAATGATTTTAAAAATACCGAAAAATCAAATGAAGATTGGAAAACTATATTAATGTTTTTGGAAACTATGAATTCTGAAGAATTTTTAAATATAAACAAAACATCAAAACAAATTTTATTAAACTTATTTGGACAATACGAAATAAAAATTTTTGACGAAATAAACCTTAATAACAATTGTCAATGTTCAAATGAAAGAGTTTTAAATACATTTAAGTCAATGGATCAAAAAGATATTACATATTTGTTTAATAAAAAAAAATCAATTGAAGTGGTTTGTGAATTTTGTAAGAAAATAAGAGTTTATAGCGAACAAGATTTGAAATAGCTATTTTTTCCAAAATGATGCTGTAAACATTACTAAAATTGCGAATATTTCTAATCTTCCTAATATCATTCCTAAACAAAGAATTAATTTTCCTAAATTAGGTATTTCAGCATAAGTACCGTTTGGTCCAATCATTTCACCTAATCCTGGGCCAACATTTCCTATAGCAGATGCTGCTCCAGATAAAGAAGTCATAAAATCTAATCCTAAACTTCCAAGCAGGCATGAGATAATTATAAAAACGAGTATATATAAAAAGAAAAATCCCATAACAGATTCAGTAACAGATTCTGGAATGGGTTTTTTATTATAATAAGGAATAATTACTGCATGAGGTGTTAAAAGCTTTGATACTTGTGTTTTTGCATTAGCTATTAAAACTTGAATTCTAGCCATTCTTAAACCACAAGTTGTTGAGCCCGCACATCCACCCATAAACATTAATATTAAAAGTAAGGTTGTTGCAAAACCTCCCCATTGGCTAAAATCATCAGTGCCAAAGCCTGTGCCAGTTACAATTGAAACCACGTTGAAAATTGAAACTCTTAATGATGAAAAAAAATTCTGACCATTTATATATAGGTTGAATGTGACAATTGAAATTAGAAAAAATAAAATTAGTAAAAACCATTTTACTTGTTGATCATTTATTAAATTTTTCCAGCCGTTTTTTAAAATTGATAAATAATGTATAAAAGGTAATGACCCAACTATCATTCCAAATACAATAATCATTTCTATATTTACTGAGTTGAATGCACCTAAGGATTCTGATTTCGTTGAATATCCACCAGTAGCAAGAGTTGTCATTGCGTGTGTTATAGAATCAAATATTGGCATGCCAGCAAACCATAGCATGAAAGCCCATGTCGATGTTAATACGATATAAACAATACTTATGCCACTAGCAAAAATAGCAGCTCTAGGAATAATTTTATCTGGAGTTTCGTAAGATTCAGTTTTAAATAGTTGCATTCCTCCGATGGATAACATTGGTAAAATAGCAACAGCCATTACAATTATGCCAATTCCGCCTAGCCATTGAAGAAGAGCTCTCCATAAAAGTATCCCATAAGAAACTTGTTCAAGATTTGGTATTATAGTTGATCCTGTTGTAGTTATGCCAGATGTTGATTCAAAAAATGCGTCAATAAAATTTAAATTTAGATTTGAAAACAAAAATGGTAATGATCCAAAAAGTGAAATAGAAATCCAAGCACTATTAGTTAGTAGAAAAGCTTGTCTAAGTTCAAGGTGTTCAGGATTGCTTTCTCGTGAAGATAGATACAGCCCTGCTCCAACAAATAAAGTTATGAATGATGATACTAAAAACGCTGCCCAATCTTCGTCTCCAAGAATATAATCAACAAATCCAGGTATTAGCATAAATGCTGATAAAGTGCAAAGTAACAAGCCTATTAAATTAATGACAGGTTGAAATTTCATAATTAATTATAGGTTTAATCTTTTATAAAGTCCAAAAATCTGTCTCTTAACTTTTCATCAGTTGAAAAGGATCCCTTAAACTGTGAAGTTATCATCATAGAATTTTTTTTATGAACACCTCTTGTTTTCATACAATGGTGGTCCGCTTCTATTACTACTCCAACTCCAATTGGATTTAGATTATCATGTATTGCATTGATAATTTGAGATGTCATTATTTCTTGTGTTTGAAGACGTTTTGCAAATGTATTAACTATTCTTGCTAATTTTGATATTCCTACAATACTTTTATTAGGTAAGTACCCGATACTTGCATTGCCAATAATTGGAAGCATATGATGTTCACAATGACTCTCAAAATCTATTTTTTTTAAAACAACAATATCGTTATAACCCTGAATTTCTTTAAAAGTCTTAGATAGAATTTCTGATGGATTTTCTTTATAACCTGCGAAATGTTCATTGAATGATTTAATAACTCTTTTAGGTGTTTCTAAAAGACCTTCTCTTTTAGGATCGTCACCGATCCATGCTATAAGTATTTCAACTGCTTTTTCAGCTTCTTCAACTGTCACTTTTTCTTTTACATCATCACTTTTAAAAGCTTTAGTAATTGATGAATATGAAGACATAACTTTTAATCCTTTTGGTATAGTTTATTAGAAACGTAACACACTTATATCCCAAAACAACTGATTTATTAGAAATTTATTTTTATGTGAATTTTGTAATTTTAAGTTCAATGGAATTATTTAAATTTTTTACTAGCCTATGTGATACAATTATACAAGGAATATTGAGTTTTTTAACATAATCAAATAAAAATTTCTGAAATGACTTCATGGTTTTTTTATCTAATGATGAAAAAGGTTCGTCTAATAACAAAGCATCAGGATTTGAAACAATAGCTCTTAGACAAGCTATTCTTGCTTTTTGACCTCCCGAAAGTTCAGATGGGTAATGATCTGAAAATTCAACCATATTAATTTGTTTTAAATAATCCAATGCTTGTTCTTTTTTGTTTCTAGTTTGTTTTGGTAAAGAAAAAATTAGATTATTTTTGACATTAAAATGAGGAAACAAAAAATAATCTTGTAACATATATCCAATTTTTTTATTTTGAATCGAAGCATCGGTTATATCAAGTTTATTTAGGTATATTTTACCTGTCCAAATTAAATTATTATCATGAAATCCTGAAATTAAATCTAGCAATGTAGATTTGCCAAGACCGCTTTTACCAGAAATAAAAAGTATTTCCCCTTTTTTAACTGTAAAGCTTAAGTTTTTAATGAGAGGTTTTTTTTCTTTTTTATCAAAACTAAATGTAATATCTTTTACTTCTAACATTTTAGATCAAAAAGCTCTTAATATGATTTTTAACATAATTAAAAATAGTAGATTTAAATTAATAAAAAATAAAAAAAAAAATATTTCAAAGAATAAATTTGAGGAATATAAATCTGAGTTTAAAAATTTTTATGATGAGGCAAACTCAAAACTTCAACAATTTAATTTAAATGATTGGAAAGTAACTTTTGATTACGCAAAAAGAAGAGCTGGTGCGTGTATTTATTCTAAAAAGGAACTTTCTTTTTCAATATATTTTTTAAGAAATTCGTCTTCGTTTGACTTGAATGATACGTTATTACATGAAATATCGCATGCTCTTGTTGGCCCTAATCAAGGTCATAATCATATCTGGAAGAAAAAAGCTCAATCAATAGGATGTACTGGTAAAGTTTACCATTCATTAAATTTTTCAAATCCAAGGTGGATAAAATATTGTTCAAATTTTTGTTGGGAACAAAAATGTTATAGAAGAAAACAGAACCTTATTTGTAAAATTTGTGGGTCTGAAGTTTTATATAAAAAGAATTACGTTTCTTCTAATTCAACTAATGTTCCAGATAAATCATTAGGGTGAATAAAAACAACGGGTTTGTCATGAGCTCCAATTTTAGGATTTCCGTCACCTAAAATATTTATATTTTTATCTTTTAATGAATTTATAGTTTCTGTAATCTTTTCTACTTCGAAACAAATATGGTGCATTCCGCCTTTAGGATTTTTTTCTAAAAACTTTGAAATTGGGCTTTCATTATCAAGAGGTTCTAGTAATTCTATTTTTAAATTAGAAAACTCTAAAAAAACTACTTTTACACCGTGTTCTTCTAAAATTGTTATCTCGCTCTTTTTCATATTTAATGCTTGTTGCCATTTTAATGCAGCCTCTTTTATATCTGGGACTGCAATTGCAATGTGGTTAATTTTTTTATTTTCGTTTTCCATTTAATTCTTCCATTACTAATTGTAATACTTTATTTTTAATATATTTTTATACTTATCATAATTTTATTTTATTAAAGGAAAAAAAAATTAGAAAAACAAGCAAACAAATTATTGAAGAATTACAAAATAGAAGAATTGAGGCTAGAGCTGGTGGTGGTGTTGATCGAGTAAATAAACAACATGACACAGGAAAACTGACAGCGCGAGAACGAATTGAAATTTTCTTAGATAAAGATACTTTTGAAGAAACGGATATGTTTGTTGTGCATACAATTAAAGATTTTGGTATGGAAAACAATACCTATTCTGGTGATGGTGTAATCACAGGATCTGGAAAAGTTAATAATAGGTTAATTTATATTTATGCTCAAGACTTTACTGTATTTGGTGGGTCGTTATCATCAGCTCATGCTTCTAAAATTGTAAAAGTTATGAAGTTAGCAATACAAAATAGAGCACCTTTGATTGGTTTGAATGATAGTGGTGGGGCAAGAATTCAAGAAGGTGTCGAATCACTCGGGGGATATGCAGATGTTTTTTTACAAAACGCATTAGCGTCGGGGGTTGTGCCACAGATTTCACTGATTATGGGACCTTGCGCTGGAGGAGCTGTCTATTCTCCAGCAATGACTGATTTTATTTTTATGGTCAAAAATACAAGTTATATGTTTGTGACTGGCCCAGATGTAGTCAAAACTGTTACCTCTGAAGAAGTAACAGCTGAAGAATTAGGTGGAGCGTTAACACATACAACAAAATCATCTGTTGCAGATGGTTGTTTTGAAAACGATATCGATGCACTTTTGGAAATGAGAAGATTTTTGTCCTACTTACCTTCTTCAAATATTTCCAAAGCATCTACTAGGCATACAACAGATAGTATTAGAAGACAGACTGCTTCGTTAGATACTCTTATTCCAGACAATCCAAATCTTCCTTATGATATGAAAGAATTAATAATTAGCATTGCTGATGAAAGCATATATTTTGAGTTACAAAAAGATTATGCAAAAAATATTTTAATCGGATTTATTAGATTGAATGGAGAAACTATAGGAGTTGTAGCTAATCAACCGCTTGTCTTAGCTGGTTGTTTAGATATTGATTCTAGCAGAAAGGCAGCAAGGTTTGTTAGATTTTGTGATGCATTTAATATTCCTATTCTCACTCTTGTAGATGTTCCAGGTTTCTTGCCAGGCACAGCACAAGAATATGGTGGAATCATTAAAAATGGAGCAAAATTATTATTTGCATATGCAGAAGCAACTACTCCAAAAGTTACTCTAATTACGAGAAAAGCATATGGTGGAGCTTATGATGTTATGAGTTCTAAGCATTTGAGAGGGGATGCTAATTATGCTTGGCCTACTGCAGAAATTGCAGTTATGGGTGCAAAAGGTGCAGTTGAAATTTTGCATAGAAAAAAAATTGGTGACAAGAAGTTTATTGACGAAAAAACACAAGAATATGAAGACAAATTTGCAAACCCTTTTAAAGCTGCTGAAAGAGGTTTTCTTGATGATATAATAATACCTAAAAATACTAGGTATAGAGTAATCCAAGCTTTTTCAAAATTAAAAGATAAAAAATTAAAAAATCCAGATAAAAAGTTTGGAAATATACCTTTATAAGGACATAAATGATAAAAAAAATCTTAATTGCTAATAGGGGCGAAATAGCTTGCAGAATCATTAAAACAGCTAAAAAACTTAATATTAAAACTGTTTCAATTTATTCAGATACAGATATTAATGCTGAACATGTAATTATTTCAGATGAGAGTTATTATTTAGGTCCATCAGAGGCTTCTAAGAGCTATTTAAATATATCAAAGATAATTGAAATTTGTAAAAAGGCTAAAGTTGACGCCGTCCATCCAGGGTATGGCTTTTTGTCTGAAAACCCTAATTTTGTAAGAGAGCTATCTAAGAATAAAATTGTATTCATTGGCCCATCTGAAAAAGCAATAATTTCAATGGGTGACAAAATCAAATCAAAAATGATTGCCGAAAAAGCAAGTGTGAATGTTGTTCCAGGTTTTATCGGTGAGATAAATGATGTGAATCATGCTAAAGAAATTGCTAAAAAAATTGGTTTTCCAGTAATTGTAAAAGCCAGTGCTGGTGGCGGTGGAAAAGGAATGAGAATTGTTAATAGTGAGGAAGAAGTTGAAGACGCTTTTTTAAGAGCTTCAAGTGAAGCTAAAAATAGTTTTGGAGATGAAAGATTATTTGTAGAAAAATATTTGGTCGAGCCCAGGCATATAGAAATACAAATAATCGCAGATAATTATGGAAATGTCGTTTCACTTGGAGAGAGAGAATGTTCGATTCAAAGAAGAAATCAAAAAGTAATTGAGGAGGCTCCATCTTCTTTTGTAGATGAAGCGCTGAGAAGAGATATGTCAAAGCAAGCCATTATGCTTGCAGAAGAAGTAGAATATTCAAGTGCTGGGACAGTTGAATTTATTGTTGATAAAGATAAAAATTTTTATTTCTTAGAAATGAATACAAGACTTCAAGTTGAACATCCTGTGACAGAAATGATAACAGGACTTGATTTAGTACATGAAATGATCAATGTAGCTAATAATAAAAAATTATCATTCTCTCAAAAAGACATAAAGTTGAATGGTTGGGCTTTTGAAAGTCGTATATATGCAGAAGATCCCTATAAAGGTTTTTTACCTTCTATAGGCAGATTGACAAAATATAGTCCTCCATGTGAGGAAAAATCTATAGGTTTTGAAATAAGAAATGATACTGGCGTAAAAGAGGGTGATGAAATATCTATTTTCTATGATCCTATGATTGCTAAATTATCAACTTGGGGAAAAGATAGAAAAAGTGCAATTAAATCTATGGAAAAAGCGCTTGATCAATTTTGTATTAGTGGATTGAAAAATAATTTATCTTTTCTCTCATCAATGTATTTAAACCCTAAATTTGTCGATGGTGAAATATCAACCGCATTCATTGAAAAAGAATTTGAAAATGGATTTAAAGGTCTTCCAATAAAGCAACATAAAAGTTTATTTGAAATAATTATCCTCACTTTAAGTGCAGAAAATGACATTAGAGATCTAAATCTTAAAAAATTTCATAAAAGAACATCTGTGGAGCTGTTTGATTTTTTTGATAACAAAAAATATTTGTCAGATGAATACATTATAAGATTAGATAACAAAATGTTTGAAATAAGCAAATTAGATGGAAATTTAGATTTACTTTTTAAAATGTATAATAAATTAAGAGTACATCATCAGATAGATTTTCAGACAAATTTAATAAACATTAATATTTATGAAGATGATCAAATATTATTAAGTACTTTTTTAAAATTAAATTATTGCTTTCCTTATTATCAGATTGATTTTAGAGGATCATCTGTAAAAGGTATTACAAGAGATTCGATTAATCTAGAATTATCTAAATTTATGAAAAAAGTTAAGAATGAAGAAAATAAAAATAATTTAATATGCCCAATGCCTGGAAAGCTAATTGAATTGTTTGTAAAAGTTGGAGATAAAATTGAGATCGGACAAAATTTGTGCATAGTTGAAGCAATGAAAATGGAAAATACGTTGGTATCTTCTTTAAAAGGACAAGTAAAAAAAATTAACTTTAAAGCTAACGATCTTTTGAAAGTTGATGATATAATTATTGAATTTTAGGTATTATTATCAAATTATGAGTAAGAAATATAACATTTTTGATTGGGAAAAAATTGCCTTAGACGAACTAAAAGGAATAAAAACAGATAGATTAATTAAAGAAACTCCCGAAGGCATTAAAGTTAAGCCATTATACACTAAAGATGATTTAGAAGATTTAAATCATATGAATTCTTTACCTGGTATTGAACCATTTGTAAGAGGCCCAAAGGCAACAATGTATACGTCTAGACCTTGGACTGTTAGACAATATTCAGGTTTTTCTACAGCTAAGGAATCAAATAAATTTTATAAAAAAAACATTGCAGCTGGACAAAAGGGTTTGTCTATTGCTTTTGATTTAGCAACCCACAGAGGCTACGATTCAGATAATGAAAGAGTTCGCGCTGATGTTGGTAAGGCTGGTGTAGCTATCGATACTGTTGAGGATATGAAAATTCTTTTTGACGGAATACCTCTTAATAAAATGTCTGTATCTATGACCATGAATGGAGCTGTATTACCTGTGCTAGCAAGTTTTATAGTTGCTGGTGAAGAACAAGGAGTTCCTGTTGAACAATTGAGTGGAACAATTCAAAATGATATTTTAAAAGAATTCATGGTTAGGAACACTTACATCTATCCTCCTGAACCTTCAATGAGAATAGTATCAGATATTATTTCTTACACATCTGAAAAAATGCCAAAATTTAACTCAATTTCTATCTCTGGTTATCACATGCAAGAGGCTGGAGCAAATTTAGTCCAAGAATTGGCTTTTACAATATCCGATGGTTTGGAATATATCAGAGCTGCAGTGGATAGAGGTTTGAATGTAGATAATTTTGCTCCTAGGCTATCTTTCTTTTTTGCTATTGGTATGAATTTTTTTATGGAAGCTTCAAAATTAAGAGCTGCTAGATATTTATGGTCTTATTGGGTAAAAAAATTATTTAATAATCAAAACCCTAAATCACAAATTTTAAGAACGCACTGTCAAACATCTGGAGCAAGTCTTCAAGAACAAGATCCCTATAATAATATTGTCAGAACTACAATCGAAGCATTAGCAGGTGTTTTGGGAGGAACTCAATCTTTGCATACAAACTCATTTGATGAGGCTATAGCATTACCAACTGAATTTTCAGCTAAAATCGCTAGAAATACACAGTTAATTCTTCAAAATGAAACAGGGTTGACTGATGTAGTAGATCCTTTGGCAGGAAGTTATTATGTTGAGAATTTAACAAATGAGTTAATTCAAAATGCAAATAAAATTATTGAGAAAATTAATGATATGGGTGGAATGACAAAAGCCATTGAAAGTGGTTTTCCAAAATCAGAAATAGAAAAATCAGCGACTGAGAAACAGGCAAGAATAGATTCTAAAAAAGAAATTATTGTTGGTGTAAATGAATTTAAATCAGATCATTTAGATGAAGTTAATATTCTAGATATTGACAACATTCAAGTTAGAAAAGAACAGATTGAAAAATTAGATAAAATCAAATCTGAAAGAGATAATAATCTTGTAAATCAGTCTTTAGAAAAAATTACAAATGCAGCTAAAAATAAAAATGAAAATTTGCTTTCATTATTTGTTGAAGCTATGAGAAATAGATCAACAGTAGGTGAAACATCTTTGGCTTTAGAAAAAGTCTATACTCGCTATGAAACGAAACAATCTATAGTTACAGAAGTTTATGCAAATACTTTTAATGATCAAAATGAACTTAAAAAAATTAAAATTTCTTTAGATAAATTTAAGCAAATAGATAATGAAACTATTACTATATATATGGCTAAGTTAGGACAAGATGGACATGACAGAGGGGCTAAAGTTATCTCATCTGCTTTTTCTGATTTTGGAATAAATGTCGAAGTTGGCAATCTATTTCAGTCGCCTGCTGAGGCAGTAGATGAAGCCATTAAAAAAAATGCTCATGTGATAGGTGTTTCATCTCTCGCAGCAGGCCATAAAAATCTGATTCCTGATTTAATTAAAGAATTAAAAAAGAGAAAGGCAGATGATATTCTAGTCTTTTGTGGAGGTGTAATACCTCAAAAAGATTATCAATTTCTTTATGATGCTGGCGTATCTGAGATTTTTGGACCAGGTTCCTCAGTAGTTGATGCAGCTCATAAGGTGATTGAAAATACAACTAATCATTTAAAAAGAATGCATAATTACAGAAAATCTAGGATTATTTAGAAATGAAATATTCGGAATTTTACAAAAGATGGCAAGATAATCCAATTGAATTTTGGAAAAAAAATGCTGAAGATGTTTCCTGGATAAAATTTCCTGAAAGAATTTTAACAAAAAAAAATGACTATTTTTATGAATGGTTTTCAGACGGTATTTTGAACACTTGTCATAATGCTGTAGATAAAAATATTTTAGAAGGAAGAGGAGAACAGGTTGCTATTTATTACGATAGCCCAATAACTAATTCAAAATCAAAACTAACCTACAATGAATTAAAGTCCAAAGTTGAAAAATTTGCCGGTGCCTTAAGGAGATATAATATATCTAAAGGGGATAGAGTGATAGTTTATATGCCTATGATACCTGAAGCTATTATAGCTGTTTTAGCAATAGCTAGAATTGGGGCTGTACATTCTGTCGTTTTTGGTGGATTTGCAGCTAAAGAACTTGCAGTAAGAATTGATGATTGTTCACCTAAAATTATTATTTCTGCTTCATGTGGCATAGAGCCAGGCAGAATTGTAGAGTACAAACCTCTTTTGGATGAAGCAATAAAATTGTCAAATCATAAAGTTAAGAACTGTATAATTTTTCAACGAGAACAATTAAGTGTAAAATTAAATTATGGCTTGGATATTTCTTGGGACGAGGCAATTAAACATGTTAAGCCTGCTGATCCAGTTCCAGTGAATGGTAATGACCCATTATATATTTTATATACTTCTGGTACCACAGGACAACCTAAAGGTGTAGTAAGAGATAATGCTGGTCATCTCGTTTCATTAAAATGGTCTATGAAAAATGTTTACAATATGAATCCAGGAGAAGTTTTCTGGGCAGCTTCAGATATTGGCTGGGTTGTGGGACATTCCTATATAATATATGCTCCATTATTTCATGGGTGTTCAACAGTTTTGTTTGAAGGGAAACCAGTTGGAACCCCAGACGCAGGCACTTTTTGGAGGATTATTAGTGAATATAAGGTAAAGTCATTTTTTACTGCTCCTACTGCTTTAAGAGCTGTAAAGAAGGAAGATAATGAAGGTAAATATATTGATAAAGAAAAACTTAAATCATTAGAGACTTTATTTTTAGCAGGAGAAAGAGCTGATCCAGATACTGTCCTGTGGTTAGAAAATAAATTAAATATACCAATAGTTGATCATTGGTGGCAAACAGAGACCGGTTGGCCTATTGCTGCAAATCCAACAGGTATTGAACTGCTACCAATTAAAAAAGGTTCTCCAACAGTTTCTTTGCCAGGGTATGAGATTGATATTCTAGATGATAATGGAGATAAATTATCATCCAATGAGTTAGGATCAATATGCATAAAATTACCACTCCCACCATCTTGTCTTCCAACTCTGTGGGCTGCTGATAATAGGTTTATAGAAGCATATTTATCTAAATTCCCAGGATATTACGAAACAGGTGATGCAGGTTATATTGACAATGATGGTTATATTTTTGTTATGTCAAGAACAGATGATGTAATAAATACAGCAGGTCACAGGCTATCGACTGGTGCAATGGAAGAAGTTATTTCTAACCATTCAGACGTTGCTGAGTGCGCTGTTGTCGGTGTCAAAGATGAATTAAAAGGAGAAGTGCCAGTAGGATTGGCTTGTTTGAATGCTGGTTGTAACAGAGAACATTCTGAAATTTGTAATGAAATTATTGATTTGATTAGAAAAGAAATTGGCCCTGTAGCTTCTTTTAAAAAAGTAGCTATTGTTCAAGCTCTACCAAAAACAAGATCTGGTAAAATATTAAGAAAAACAATTAGAAGTATAATCAATAAAGAGCAATGGACTATGCCACCAACAGTTGAAAACTCTGATGTATTTGATGATTGTAAAATTGCTTTAAAAAATTTTAAGATAATTTAAATTTTCAGAACAAATTTACCAACATGATCACCTTTTTCTAGAGCCTTATGAGCAAAAGAAACTTTAGATAAACCAAAACATTTTTGAATTATTGGTACTACTTGTCTTTTTTCTAAAAAAGGCCATACATGTTTAATCAAACTTCTTACATAAGATGCCTTAACTTTATCTTCTTGAGGTCTTAAAGTTGATCCAGTAATAGTATATCTTTTTCTCATTAGATATCCAAAATTTAAGCTACCTTTTAATCCTCCTTGTACAGCGATTATAATAAGCCTACCATCTTCTGAAAGACATTTTAAATTTCTTTTTACATAGTCTCCAGCAACCATATCTAAGATTAAATTTACGCCCTTTTCTTTTGTTAATAAATTAATTTTTTTTTCAAAATTTCCTTTTTTATAATTAATACATTCAATTGCACCAAGTTTTTTTACTGCAGCACATTTTTTTGAAGAACCTGCTGTTGCATAAACTTTAGCCCCAAAAATTTTAGCAAGTTGTATTGCTGTTGTGCCAATACCGCTTGCTCCTCCATGAATTAAAATGCTCTCATTTTTTTTAAGACCACCTCTTAAAAATACATTACTCCAAACTGTAATAAAAGTTTCAGGTATACACGCTGCTTCCTCCAGACTTATTTTTTTTGGAATTGGCATACAATGATCTTGATTAACAGCAACGTACTCAGCATAACCTCCACCGTGACATAAGGCACAAATTTTTGAGCCTACTGGATATTTAGTTGCTGTTTTCTCTCTGTCAACAATTATACCAGAAACTTCAAGACCGGGAATATCACTTGCTGTTTTTGGAACAGGATAATTACCCTCCCTCTGAAGTATATCTGGCCTATTTACCCCTGCATAATGTACCTTTATAAGTATTTCACCTTTTTTCAACTTCGGAATATGTTTAGATTTTAATTTTAAATTCTCAGGACCTCCAAACTTTACAATTTCAATTGCTTTCATTGTATCATTTGGTTTTTTTATTTTAGTCAATTTTATCTCTTTATTAATCATAATTAATTTTAAATAACTTATTTAATTTGGAATACATAGTCAAAAAAATGCCTGATTTGATCAAATTATAGTCATTATAATATACAACATTAATTCTATCATAAAAGGAGATTTAAATGGAAGCAGGTATTTTTTTATTATATTCATTATTTGCAATTAATGATAAAGATATAAAAAACTTTTTAGTGGAAGCCAATAAACATAATTCAATAGAATATCAGTTTGTTAAAGCAACATCATGTAAGACTGGTATGTATAGTGGAAGTTATGTGTTGGCTCCAACTAATAAAGTAATACTTAAACAAAAATCAAATGATGGATCTGTTGGTAATCTATGTGACAAAAAATAAATTTATTTTTGCTTGATATTTTTCATCATGAGTCTGAGGGCATTTAACTTTATAAAGCCTTCAGCATCGTGATGATTATAATTAAATGATCCTTCTTCAAAGGTAACTAAATCTTCATCATAAAGAGAATCTGGAGATTTTCTACCTGTAATTATTATATTTCCTTTATATAGTTTTGCTCTTACAACGCCATTGACATTTTTTTGACTTTCATCAATTGCTTTTTGAAGCATTTGTCTTTCAGGAGAAAACCAAAATCCATTATAAATCAATTCAGCATATTTTGGCATTAGCTCATCTTTAAGATGAGAGGCGCCTTTATCTAATGTAATAGATTCTATAGCTTTTCTCATATTAAATAAAATAGTGCCACCAGGAGTTTCATAAATACCTCTAGATTTCATTCCTACAAAACGGTTTTCTACAATATCAATTCGTCCTATACCATTTTCACCGCCTATAATATTTAATTGATGAAGCATTTCAGCAGGCGATAATCTTTTTCCATTTAATTCTACAGGATCTCCTTTATCAAATCTAAGTTGGATTTCAGATACTTCATCTTTAGCATCTATAGGAGATTTAGTTCGCGAAAATACCAATTCACTTGGTTCTACCCAAGGGTCCTCTAAGATTTTCCCTTCAGCTGATATATGTAATAAATTAGCATCTGTGCTAAATGGCGCTTCTCCTCTTTTATCTTTTGGAACAACAATTTGATTTTGTTCTGCATATTCTATTAATTTAGACCTACTTGAAAGATCCCACTCTCTCCAAGGTGCTATAATTTTGATATTTGGATTTAAACTTAAGTAAGCCAGCTCAAACCTAACTTGATCATTCCCTTTTCCGGTTGCACCATGAGATACGGCTTCAGCGTTAACTTCTTTAGCGATTTCAATTTGTCTTTTTGCTATTAAAGGTCTTGCAATAGATGTTCCTAACAAGTAAACACCTTCATATAAAGCATTAGCTCTAAACATTGGAAAAACATAATTTTTAACAAAATCTTCTTTAAGATTTTCAATAAAAATGTGTTTTACACCATGTTGTTTCGCATTTTGTCTTGCAGGTTCAACTTCTTCACCCTGTCCAATATCGGCTGTGAAAGTAATTACTTCACAATTATATTTTTCTTTTAGCCATTTTAAAATTACAGAAGTATCTAATCCTCCTGAATAAGCTAATACAACTTTTTTAATTTGCATATTTATATTCTTAGTTGATAAGCACTAGATTATAAAGTATTTTTGTAAGAGAATAATTAAAATTATCAAAAAATCCTAAAATTATTAGCGTTTGTCCAATTACAAAATGTTCAATTATTACCAATAACAGTGATTTATTTTTGATGTAATTAAATGCAAATAGTAAGTTTCCAAAAAAAGAAAATAACAATATATAGATGTCAAAATAGATTATATGGCAAAAGCAAAATACTAATGAGTTTAAAAATAGAATTTCATATTTATTAAAGTAATAAGTATATCGATGAAAGAATAAAAAACGAAAAATTAGCTCTTGGGGTATGACTGAAAAAAACAAGTAAAATAGTAACAGGTTGGATATAAAAAAATATTTTTTGAAATCCAATTCATTTGTTAAAAAATCACTCCTAACAAATATAATCAATGAAACGATTAAAAAAAAATCAAAAAAAATAAAATATAAAAAGAATTTTGTTTTTTTGGGAAGAATGTTTTTTTTTATCTCATTTTTAAAGCGTAAAATTATTATTATACTTATGACTATGAGCAAAATTATAATAAAAGGTTGAAGTTGGAATAATATAACGAAAATTAGAAAAAAAAATGTTATAAAAAATATTTCAATAAATTTTTGTTTTTTCCTGTTCATTTTATTCATTTGTCAATATTAGTACATCTAAATGAAAAATTTAATGCATTCAAAAATTAAGTATATTTCAATTATAATTGGTTTACTTGGTCTCATACCTTATGGACTTCCATTAATCGAAAAATATGGTTTTGTAAATTTTTTAGAAATTAAAACTATAAATTTTACCATTTGGTATGGAATAACTATACTATGTTTCTTAAGTGGTATTTATTGGGGGTTGTCAATTAATGCCCTTATTAAAAATTATTCAGAATTAAAAAACCTTTTACCAGCATTATCAATTATTCCTTTCATCTTTGCTATTGTAACAATAATAGTTTCAAATTATTTAAATATTATTTTTCTTGTGATAGGTTTTTTACTTTGTCAAATCTTAGATGAAATTTTATTTTCACATAAATTTTATTTTAATTGGTATATTCGACTTAGAAGATTTTTAACACTAGTGGTTGTAACATTAATGATTTTTTATTATATTCAATTTAGTAATGCCTAATTTATTATACAACATTTTTCTATCTACGATCTTAATTACTTCTCTCGCTAATAATACATTAGCTAAAACTAAATTTATTGGTACTCATAAAGATTGGACAGCTTACTCTAATAAAGAAAAAAATGGTAAGACTTGTTTTATAGCATCTGAACCACTCAAGTCCTCAGGTAAATATAATAAAAGTAATAGAGGTAAAACATATGTTTTTGTAACAAACGTTAAAAATGGGTCTAGTCATGAAATTTCAGTTGTTGCAGGATTTAATTATAAAAAAAATACTAAAGTTAAATTTACCATAGATAAGAATACTACTTTACTTTTCCCGATTGATGATAGGGCTTGGTCAGAATCTCCAAAAGTTGACAAAATTTTAGTTAGAAAAATGAAAAAGGGAAATAAGTTGGTTATTGAAGGAACTTCTTCACCTGGTAATAAAATTATAGATCATTATTCCTTAAGTGGTTTTACAAAAGCATTATCACTGATAGATAAAAACTGCTCTTAAGTTTTCATGCAAAGACATAACATTATCAATTTATCTTTAATAGAATTAGAAAAATTCTGTTTAGAATTAGGTTTAAAATGTTTTAAAGCTAAACAAATTTGGAATTGGATATATTGTTTTGGAAAAAATAATTTTCAAGAAATGACAAATTTAGATAAAAATACTAGAAAATTGTTAGATCATTGTTCTTTTATTTATAGACCAAAAATAAATAATGTTCATATAAGTAAGGATGGGACGATTAAATGGTTATTAGAGATGGATGATAAAAGTTTAATTGAAACGGTTTTTATTCCACAAGGTAAGCGTGGAACAATTTGTATCTCTAGCCAAGTAGGTTGTACTTTAAATTGTACATTTTGTAATACTGGAACTCAAAAATTAGTTAGAAACTTAACTACTTCTGAAATTATTGGTCAAATTTTTACTGTTATTGATCATCTAAATGATTGGCCTATGGGTAAGACAAACAGGAAAGTAACGAATCTAGTTATGATGGGAATGGGTGAACCTTTACTTAACTATCAAAATGTTAAAAAAGCTCTAAAGATAGTTATGTCTTCAAATGGCTTATGTATCTCAAAAAGAAGGATAACAATGTCTACATCAGGCGTAGTGCCAATGATTGAAGAATGTGGAAAAGATCTTGATGTTAATTTAGCCATTTCACTTCATGCAGTTGACGACAAGCTTAGAGATGAATTAGTTCCTATAAATAAGAAATATAATATTTCAACCTTAATACAAGCTTGTAAAAAATACCCTAGTTTATCTAATTCCAGAAGAATAACTTGGGAATATGTAATGTTAAAAGATGTTAATGACAGTAAAGAAGACGCTATCAAACTAGTAAGTTTAATAAAAGGGATACCTTCAAAAATTAATTTAATTCCTTTCAATCCATGGCCTGGAACTTTATATGAAACATCTACTTCAGAAAAAATTAAACTTTTTTCCAATATTGTCATGAAAGCTGGCTATCCTACTCCAATAAGAACAACAAGAGGTGATGATATTTTGGCTGCTTGTGGTCAACTTAAATCAAAAACCGAAAAAAGAAAAAAATCTCTTTTATCTTCAGTTCATTAAATTTAATTAGAATTTATTATTAATTTTGGTTTATGATCCTCTTGCTTTAGTGAAAATTAATAACTATATTATAAAAAAACCAACTAAAAGGATAAATTATGAATGATAATCGTTTTATGTCGAGCTCTCAGGCGCAAGCTGCTCAGATTGATATAGGTTTAAGATCATACATGCTTGGTGTGTATAATCACATGACTACAGCTCTTGCATTAACAGGTTTATTGGCATTAGGATTAAACTTTCTATCAGTTTCTAATGGTCAGCTAACTCCAATTGGAGAACTTTTCTTTTTAAGTCCTCTCAAGTGGGTAGTAATATTAGCGCCTCTTGGAATGGTATTTTACATATCTGCAAAATTACAAAGTATTAGCTCTTCAAAGGCTAGAAATCTCTTTTATATATACGCAGGTTTGATGGGTTTGTCTCTGTCATCACTTCTATTAGTTTACACAGGTGAATCAGTTGTAAGAGTTTTCTTTATAACGGCCGCATCTTTTGCTGGTTTATCCATATATGGATACACTACAAAAAAATCTTTAAGTGGACTTGGTTCATTTCTGATTATGGGCGTTTTTGGGCTTATAATTGCTCAAATTGTAAATATCTTCTTAGCTTCTTCAGGTTTAGATTTTATGATATCAATTATCGGTGTATTAATATTTGCAGGTCTCACAGCCTATGACACTCAGAAAATCAAGAATATGTACTATGCAGCTGACGATAGAGAAACAGCCGGAAAAAAATCTATAATAGGTGCACTGACTCTTTATCTAGATTTTATTTTAATGTTTCAATTTTTATTATCTTTACTAGGTAATCGCGAGTAATAATTTTCAAAATAAAACCCATCTTTTTGATGGGTTTTATTTTAAATAATTTTTTTTAATTCATTTAAAAACTTTTCTGATGATGGTTTAGTTACACTGGAAAACCATGATGATAATTTTCCATTCTTATTTATTAAATATTTATAAAAATTCCATTTTGGAAGAGATAAATAACCAGCCTCTTTTTCAACCCATTTAAAAAAAGGATGTTTATTTTTTCCTTTAACTTTAGTTATGGAAGTAATA
Source organism: uncultured SAR116 cluster alpha proteobacterium (assembly GCA_902615325.1). Taxonomy (GTDB): domain Bacteria; phylum Pseudomonadota; class Alphaproteobacteria; order Puniceispirillales; family Marisalimonadaceae; genus TMED54. Next base: position 58,930 of record CACMOJ010000006.1, read on the forward strand.
GGAAAAGAGATATTAAAGTTTACTTTACAAAATTCCTTAACCTTTTTGTTATCTTTAAATTCCTGTCCTCCAAAATCATTAGATGGAATTGCTATTATAACAAGTCCCTTTTTTTTAAATTTTTGATAAAGGTTTTCTAATTGTTCATATTGATAAGTAAAACCACAAAACGATGCTGAATTTACAATTACTACCGGTTTATTTTTAAATTCTTTTAACGAAATTATATTTCCATCAATACTTTCAAAGCTTAAATCAAAAAAATCAGACTTTGCAGTAAATGAAATACTCATAAAAAGAGTAAATATCATAATTAAAGAACTTTTGCTAATCATACCAAACTTTTTTAAGAAAATTACATATTAGTTGATCTGAAAGATTAGAAACTAAACTATTTCTTAATTTTGTAAAGGTGTTAATCCCAAAAGAAATTCCAACAATATTTGAAATAGTTTTAAGTTCTATCTTCTTTTTACAAGTATTAATTGAGAAATTTTCAAAAATTTCATTATAAGAATTATTATTATCTAATAAAAATTTTAGATATCTTGCATCTTCAATTATATTATTTCCTACTTGTGCTAAATGAGGTTCAAAAGAAAATCCAGCATCTCCAAATAATAAAATATTATTTTTATGAAGTGTTTGAATTTCATCTTCGAAAAAATAAAAATACCCTTCATTCCAATTTACTGAAGAAAAGTTTGAGATGCTTTTCAATCTATCTAATATTTCATTTGAGTTTTGAAAACTTTTATTAGGAATAAAAACATAATTAATATATTTTTTATCATTTTTAACGAATGGATAAGAAACAAAATGACCATAATTTGAGAAATTTAATTCCAGTGTTTTTTGTTTTAATAACAGTTTATTTTTGTCATTTGATATTCCTCGGAAAACTTTTTTTCTAATAATATTAGTTGTGCCACATACATGCTTTCGAGTAACACCATTAACACCGTCAGCTCCAATTATTACATCAGCTGAGATAAGCTCTTCATTTTCCAATAAAACATCAAATTTTTCATTATTTCTTTGAAGAATGCCAACACAAGATTTATTAATTTCTATAATTTTGATTTTGTTTTTTATATTTTTAATTAAAAGATTGATTAGCATTTCTCTACTTACAGAATAATATTTTAAATCAAACTCTTTAAAAAAAAATTTTTTTAAGTTTTTAATTTTGTTATTATTATTATTATTTATTTGAAATTGAATTATTTCATAAATTATATTTTTAACGTCATCACTTTCAGTTAATCTTTTTAGGGCATTGAAACCGTTAGGAGATAATTGTTGGGCACCAAATAAACTTTTCTTTTTTCCAATTATTGTAATTTGAACATTTTTATTTGTAAACGCGTTAGCAACAGACCAGGCAGATAAACCATTTCCAATTATTACAATTTTCTTCATTTCATTAATTTAAATAATAAATTCAAAATAAACATAAAAAAATATAATTTTTTTAATTTTTTTCTTGGCAATATATAAATAATTGTTAAATTGTTTTTTTTTAACTGTTACATTTTGTTACTAATATAAAAAATGATTTCTGATCAACTTAAAACAATTGGTATAACAGACCCTCTTGAGGTCATATATAATCCATCATTTGATAAATTATATGAAGAAGAATTATTACCACATTTAACTGGTTATGAGAAATCTCAAAAAACTCAATTTGGTGCCTTGAATGTTAAAACAGGAATTTATACTGGAAGGTCTCCAAAAGATAAATATATAGTTAAAGATAAAACAACTGAAGATAATTTTTGGTGGACATCAAATTATAGGAAAAACGATAACAAGCCAATCTCACAAGAAGTTTGGAACGACTTAAAAACTAATGTAACAAACCAATTATCAAAAAAAAAATTGTATGTAATTGATGCGTTTTGTGGAGCTAACAAAGATACGTGTTTAAAAGTTAGATTTGTAATGGAAGTAGCTTGGCAAGCTCATTTTGTTAAAAATATGTTTATTAGACCATCGGAACAAGAACTTAAAAATTTTGTTCCAGATTTTCATGTAATTAATGGATCTAAGACTAGTAATAAAGAATTTAAAAAACATAATATGAATTCTGAAACATTTATTGCTTTCAACTTTACCGAAAGAATACAACTTATCGGAGGTACTTGGTATGGCGGTGAAATGAAAAAAGGTATGTTTGCTGTTATGAATTATTTATTACCTCAAAAGGGGATAGCTTCAATGCATTGCTCTGCTAACAAAGGGATTAATGATGATACAGTGGCTTTGTTTTTTGGATTATCAGGAACTGGAAAAACAACATTATCGACAGACCCTAAAAGAAGTTTAATTGGTGATGATGAGCATGGTTGGGATGATTATGGGGTTTTTAATTTTGAAGGGGGCTGTTATGCTAAAACAGTAAATTTAGATCCAGAAAAAGAACCTGATATTTTTAAAGCTATCAAAAAAGATGCTCTTTTAGAAAATGTAATTGTAAATGAAAATGGTAAAGTTGACTATGATGATATTTCTCTAACTGAAAATACTAGAGTATCTTATCCTATTTATCATATTGATAATATTGTTCAACCAATCTCAAAAGGTGGTCATGCTAATAAAGTTATTTTTTTAACTGCAGATGCATATGGCGTTCTTCCAGCTGTATCTATATTGAGTAATGAAGAAGCTCAATATCACTTCCTATCTGGTTTTACTGCAAAATTAGCTGGAACTGAAAGAGGCGTAGATAAACCAACACCAACTTTTTCTGCTTGTTTTGGCGCAGCTTTTTTAACATTACATCCAACAAAATACGCTGAAGTTCTCTCAAGAAGAATGAAAATGAATAGTTCTAAAGCCTATCTTGTTAATACTGGTTGGAATGGAAGAGGTGAAAGAATTTCATTAAAAAATACTCGTTTAATAATTGACAACATATTAAATAACAAAATTGATAATGTTCCAACAACTAAAATTCCAGTTTTTAATTTAGAGATACCAACTGAATTAAACGAAATGGATTTTAACATATTTGATCCAAGAAAAAGTTGGGATACAGACATAGCTTGGAAAAATAAAGCAATAGAATTAGCAAAATTATTTATTGCTAACTTTGATCAATTTTGTGATAGCGAAAATGGAAAAAATTTAGTAGAATTTGGCCCACAAGTTTAATTTATACATCTACTATTTATGAAAATTTTTTTATTTGTTTTACTATTTATTAGTGTACAAATTGAAGTATATGCTCAACAAAAACAGTCAAAAAAAAGTTGGGCTGGTAGAACAACCCCTGTTGAAGTTATCGAAGCAAAAAAGACCAAATTATATAGTTTGGTGCCATCTTATGGAAGAATTATTTCGTTAGAACCTTATTCAATTATTTCTAAAATAAATGAAGAAGTAAAAAAAATATACGTTCTTGAAGGTGCGAATGTTTTAAAAGGGCAAAAACTAGTTGAGTTAGAAAACAAAAATATTAAAAGATTAATTGCTAGATATGAAGATGAGATTTTGTACAGTAAAGATTATCTAAAACTCTTAAATGAAGAATTAGCCATAATTAACGATAAACTTAAAAGGTTTTTAAATTTAAAAGAAAATAAAGTTATTTCTAATGATTTATTTGATGATTTGAGAATTAAGAAAATTAATTTAAATAAACAGGTTTCAAAAATTAAATTTGACTTGAAAAAATTATCTTATCTACTTTTATCAAGTAAAGATAATTTGAATAACACAGTAATTAAATCACCTATAAATGGCAATCTTATCAAACTTAATGTTAATTTGGGTTCGGTGCTAAACAAAGGAGTAAACATTGGTTCAATTTTAGATCCTCAAAATAATGAAATAGAGACATCCATAAGATCTGATTTAGCCTCAAAGTTAAAACCAGACTATCCAGTGCAGATAATTGTTAATGATAAAATTTTAAATTCTAAAATAAGAGCTATTATTGCATCTGAAAATATTAAAACTGGCTCAAGATTACTAAAAATTAATATACCAAAATTCCTACCGGTGGAATTTAATTTTCCAAACAAACGAATTCAATTAAGAGTTCCAATAAATGATGGTGAATCTAAATTAATTATACCTAAAGATGGGTTAATTGTAGATGGCATTGAAAAGTTAGTTTACATAGTAGAGAAAAACAAAGTTAAAAGAAAAAAGGTTACTCTTGGACAATCATTTAAAGATCAAATTGAAATAAAATCAGGGGTAAATGAAGGTGATTTAGTTGTTGTAAGAGGTAATGAAAACATCAGACCAAATCAATCTGTAAAAATTAAGAAAAACAAAAAATGAAAAACTTTATAAGGCTCTGTATTCTTAATCCAGTAGCTATTTTAGCACTGGTTATGTTAACTGTAGTTTTTGGTATGGTTGCTCTTAAAGAAATCCCAATACAAATGACTCCAGATATAGACAAACCAATTCTTCAGGTTCGTGTGTCTTGGCAAGGTGCTTCTCCAGATGATGTCGAAAGAGAGATTATTACAAGATTAGAGAGATCAATAAGCTCCCTATCAGGTGTTGAAAAAATAGAATCAGATAGCAGATACGGTTCAGGCAGAATTACTCTTACTTATAATATTGGTGAAAACATAGATAATGCTACAATTAAATTGTTGAATAGAATTTCAACAATTAATGGACTTCCCGAAGAGGCTTCAAAACCTGTGGTTAGGACATCTAATTCAGAAGACAGTCCTATATCAAGATTAGTTTTAATTAAAACGAATGATTCTAAAATCGGTAAAATGACAACTTTAGGAGATTTAGTTGAATTTGAAATAATAGAAAATTTATCAAGAGTCGAAGGAGTTTCTGAAATTACATTTAGAGGAGGCAGTAAAAAAGAATTAAAAATTAGTGTAGATATGCAAAAACTTGCAGATTTTGGCATAAACATAAATAGTTTAGTTAATTCACTCAAAAGTAGTTCTGCTCAATTAACAGCAGGAGAATTAATTGAAGGAAAAAGAACATATACTCTTAGAGCGGAAACTATTTCCTACACTCCTGAGAGTGCTCAAAATATTATAATTAAAACTGATAAATCAACTAGTATAAGTAGCACGACAGTGAAGTTAGGTGATGTAGCTGACACTTTTATATCTTATAAGGATCCAACAAGTTTTAGAAGAATTAATGGAGAAGATGCTATAACTTTTGCAGTTTTAAGAGAGCCTGGAGCAAATGTTGTTAAAACTATGAATTTATTAAATAAGGAAATTGAAAACTTAAATAAGACAAACCTAAACAATAAAGGTTTAGATTTGTACAATGTTTATGACGAAACAGTATATATAAATAATGCAATTGATTTAGTTCAACAAAATATAATTATTGGAGGAATCCTAGCAATTTGTATTTTGATGATTTTCTTAAGGAACTTAAGACCTACCCTTATAATTATGTTTGCAATACCAGTTTCCGTTGTGGGTACATTTGTTATAATATCCTCTTTAGGACTTTCAATTAATGTAATATCACTTGCAGGTTTAGCTTTTGCTGTCGGAATGGTTGTTGACGCTTCTATTGTAAGTCAAGAAAATATTTACAGACTTAATCAAACTGGTTTAAATTCAGAAAAAGCGTCTTTAAATGGTGCATTGCAAGTCTGGAAACCAATTTTAGGTTCTGCTCTAACTACAGTTGTTGTTTTTATACCAGTTCTTATGATTGACCTTCCAATTGGACAATTGTTTAAGGATATTGCAGTAGCTATATCAGTTTCAGTAATTATTTCTGTTTTAGTATCTTTAACATTAATACCAACTATGGCGAATCTTTCTTTACGAAAACAAGACCTTAACAAGGATAAAACTATCAGAATACCTGCTATTGATAATTTATCTCTAAGATTTAGAAAAATGATTTTAAATTATATTGAATGGTCACTCCAATCATCAAAAAGAGGTTTAACCATAATATTTAGCATAATTACAATATCATTTATTTTTGTTTTTTCTTTTATTCCTCCCTTAGATTATTTGCCAGATGGAAATAGAAATTTTGTATTTGCAAGAATAATTGTTCCACCAGGTTATAATAAAGAAGCTACGCTTGATATAGCTAAGGCTATGGAAAAATCAGCTCAACCGTTATGGGAAAAGAAGATTGATGTTGAAGGCGAACAGCCAAAAATATCAAGGTTCTTTTTTGTTGCTTATTCGGGAGGAGCATTTGCCGGGGCAACAACGGAAAATGCAAAAAGAGTTAAAGAAATATTACCTATTTTAACTAATCCTGTGAGAGATCAACCTGGTGCAAGGGCATTTGCTCAACAAGCATCACTTTTTGGAAGATCTGTAGGTGGCTCTAGATCAATTAGAATTAACATAACTGGACCCTCTTTAAATGATATAAGACCTTTTGCTCAAAATTTATTTAGAGGGATAAGAAAAGAATTTCCTCCATCAGAAGGTCATCAAGTACGATCCATACCAACATTAAATAATGCAGTTCCTCAGGTAATTATAAAACCAAATAATTTAAAATTGTCAGAGTATGGCATTTCAGCAAGAGAATTTGCAACTGTTTTAGATGTGTATAATGATGGATTAAGGGTGTCTGAAATTCCGTTTGAAGGAAGATTAATTGATATGACATTATTATCAAATAAAAGGAATTTAAATAAAATTGATGATCTAGATAATTTTTCTTTTGTCACAAATAGTGGTGAAAATATTACATTATCACAGGTAGCTGATTTAGAAATTGTTGGTCTACCTAACCAGATAAAACGTCTTTCAGGTAAAAGAGTTTTATCTATTCAATTAAGACCAAATGAAGAAATTTCGTTAGAAGAAACTATTAAGATTTTAAATGAAAAATTGATTTATCCACTAAATAGTAAACTCCCTAAAAAAGTATTCGTAAATATATCGGGAGCTGCAAGCGAATTAGAAAGAACATGGAATAGTATGCAGCAAAACGTCTTGATCGCAATTTTTGTAATTTTTATTCTTTTATCGATTTTGATGAAATCATTTGCTCTTCCTTTAATTGTTTTAGTTATAGTGCCTACTGCAGCAGTAGGAGGAATTATAGCATTAATTATTATAAACTTGTTTATAAAACAACCCTTAGATATGTTAACCATGCTAGGTTTCATTATTTTAACAGGTGTTGTTGTTAATAATTCAATTTTAATGGTGGAGCAAACAGTTTGGCATAAAAAGCATGAAAACTTAACACTTGAAAATTGTATAATAGAAGCTACTAAGAATAGGATTAGACCTATTTTTATGTCTACTTTAACTAGTTTATTTGGTTTAACGCCTTTACTTTTATTTCCAGGAGCTGGTTCTGAGCTTTATAGAGGTATTGGCACAGTTATTTTTGGAGGTTTAACAATGTCAACTTTACTTACTTTTTTTATGATACCTCCATTATTAATGATAGCCTTGAGATATCAGAAAAGTTATTAAATTTAATAATTTAATTTTTTATTTAATAGTTTTGCTTTTAACAAATCATATTTTGTATCTACGTCAAAAATAGTTCCATAGCTACATGGTACATGAACAAAATCTTTAGAGGGTAAAAACTTTCTAGCACCTTCATCTCTTTTTAGGTTTTTTAACAAATTAAAATAGACTTTTGGAATTATTAAAGGGTTCCCAATTTGCTTTTTGTAACATGGAGAAATGATTTTATTTTTTTTTTGAACAAAAGTATTAATTAGTTTTTTAAAATCTTTTGTAGAAATTAAAGGCATATCCCCTGGAATGAACATTATTCCATTTTTATTTATTTTTTTTTTAAAAATAAATGATACTGAACTTCCTAAACCATTTTTATAATTTTTGTTATAAAAAACTTTTACGTCATATTTATTTAACGTATTTTTTAGAGAATTATAATTATTTCCACCAATTACTACTATATTATTTTTATTTGAATCGATTTGAATTAGTCTATCTAAAATAGTTTCAATAAGAGTTTTTCCATTAAATTTTTCTAATATTTTATTTTTTAATCCAAATCTTTTGCTTAATCCAGCAGCTAAAACAACCTTTATGACTGTATTATTTTTCAAAAACTTCTTCTTACCTGTGTAATCTCAGCCATAATAGAAAGGGCAATTTCTTGCGGAGTTTTAGATGAAATGTTTAATCCAATTGGCGCATGAATTTTACTAATTTGTTCTAAATTATAACCCTCACTTTTAAGTCTCTCAATTCTACTTGCATGAGTTTTTTTACTCCCAAGGGAACCAATATAACCAACCTTAGAATTTAAAGCTATTTTTAATGCAAGATCATCTATTTTTGGATCATGGGTCAGTGTAACTATATTGTCTGAAAAATTAAAATTATAATTTTTCAGAGCAACATCTGGCCATTCGCTAATGATTAAATCATTTGGGAATCTTTTTTTATTTGCAAAATATTCTCTTGGGTCAATTATTATGACTTCATATTCACATATATTCGCTAATGAAGAAAGTGCTTGTGATAGATGAACTCCTCCTATTATGAAAAGACGAGGTTTTGGATCGATTATATGGTAAAAAACATTTTCACTATGATCTAAATAACTAGTCTTATTTTGTTCTTCATCTAATTTTGAAATAATTTCTCTTTTCCCAGTTTTACAATCTGCTTTAATTATAACTCTCTCCCTTTTTTGGATCATGCTTTTTGTTTTGATAATAATTTTGTCATCATCTTCTAACGGATTTATTAATATTTTTAAATTGCCACCGCATGCTAATCCAACTTCCCATGCTAAATCATTTGTAATCCCATAATCTTTGATTCTATGTTTTTTATCTTTTAATGAATCAAGAGCTTCTGTTATTACAGAGTTTTCAACACATCCACCAGATACAGATCCTATAATTTCTCCTGTTTCATTAATAGCCATTTGACCTCCAACTTGTCTAGGAGCGCTTCCCCATGTAGAAATAACTGTTGCAATTGCAACCTTATTTTTTTCTTTTAACCAATTAAAAGTTGGTGTGATAATATCATCTAAATTATTCATATTTTATTTTCATTTATTACTTTATTATATTATATTGATACCATCACTACACTATAAATACAAATAAGGCTGTTTATATATGTTAAACCAAACAAATACTGAAACGTGGATTGGGAATATCATAGGAAAGAAAACTGAAAACACTAACATCAAAATATTTTTTTCAATAATCACCGTTTTTTTAGGTAGTCTATTATTAATTGTTTCAGCCAAAATCAAAGTCCCTCTTTATCCTGTTCCCATGACTTTGCAACCATTAGCTGTATTAATGATTGCAATGCTGTTTGGACGTAATTTGGCAACTTTTACAATTGGATTATATATTTTCAAAGGGATTATTGGGTTACCAGTATTTGCATTTGGTGGAGGCCTTATGTATTTAATGGGTCCAACTGGAGGGTTTATTTTAGGTTTTTTTGTAAGCGCGTTTGTAGTCGGCTATTTGGCTGATCGTGGTTGGGGAAAAAAGGTTTCACTTTCAATAATTTCAATGTTGATAGGTATGGCTATAATTTACATTTTAGGTATTTTTCAATTAGCACTTTTAAAAGGGTTTAATTTTGCTTTATTAAAAGGCTTTTACCCTTTTTTATTGGGTGATTTTTATAAATTGCTTTTAGCTGGAATTGTTACCCCATATGTTTGGAAAATATCTAAATAACTTAAATTAATAATTTGAAACCTATAAACATTAAAGCATCAGATGCATTTGATATCTTAACAAAAAAGCAAAATTCTTATTTGATTGATACTCGATCGGATTTGGAATGGAAAACAACTGGAATACCAGATTTACTATCAATAAATAAGGAAACTTATCTAATTAATTGGGGACCAGTTTTAGATCAAAGTTTTTTTGAAGATTTTAAAAAATTTCTTTCAATTAGATTTAGTCAAAAAGATAGTCTTTTTTTTATATGCAGATCTGGGGCAAGATCAATGATGGCTGCACAATTTGCTATCAAATTTGGTTTCAATAATAGTTTTAATATATATGATGGATTTAGTAATGATAATGAACGAAATTGGGTCAAAACCTTACCAGTTAAATTCCTCTAAGCATCATTTACAAAATTTTTAGGGTTTTTTGAGCTTTCAATTTGAGAATTATCAATCAAGTCCTCTAAAGCATCTTCAAAAGCCACAAGTTCTATGTTTTCGTTAAGTCCAATGTTGTCAATTAAATAGTCTTCTGGAGAAGTATCTTCAGGGTGATGAATATTTACAGCTATTATAGCAGCTATTGTAGAAGTTAGCTTTTTATTTTTTTTCTTAAAATTATTGAAATGAATAATATTAGAATTTATTTTTTTATCTTTAGTTTTAGCAGTCATCTGAATACACAATTATTAATACACAAAATTAAAATGATTACAATTATTATTATAAACTAATTATAAAATTATTGACCAACCCTTCGAATTATAATTTTTCCTGAAGGTTTATTGTTTACGTTTGCAACAGTTCTTGTTGCAAGACTATAAAGATTTGTTTCAATACCAAAGTTATCGACGACTGCAACTCTTGTCCTAATTTGAAAACCAACTAAACCTTGATTAAGATTTAGTGATGGACCACTAACACTATTTAGAGCTATCCAATTACGTCCATCTTTCGATTTTTCCCAACTAATATTAATTGAGGCTATACCATCTTCATCTGACAATGAATTTGAAATTGCTTTAAGAATTGAACCTTCTTTGGGCATACCATTTATGGTGACATCGCCTTGAACAGGGTCATCTAAATTGTCTATAGATTCTGATGGACTTGTATATAATACTTCTCTGGTTCCATGGCTATCAACATATGAAACAACAGCTCTAAATGAGTAATTAACATGTTCTTGTTGTAATCTTAAAACCTCTCCAGTTCCGGATGGGAAGGCTTCCCAATCTGATTGTGACGAAGAACGTTGCCATGAAATTTCAAAGCCACCAATGCCATCTTCGTCTGAAATGCTGGATGTGTCAACTACTAGAGCACTATCTTCTACAGGTGATCCAATAAGTCTTGCGGAACCGGTAGGTTTATCATTGACATTTTTTACAGTAGAAGATGGTGGACTTATTAATGTTTCTAAATTGCCTTGCCCATCAACATATGAAATTACTACTCTTAACTTTTTTCCAACATGAATTTCTCTTGGAGTAAAAGACTGGCTTACTTCTTTACTAATATTTTTCCAATTACTACCAGTGTCTGATATCTGCCATTGAACACTTACTTGACCCATACCATCTGAGTCAATTACTGATGATAAATCTACAATTAAGGGTTCGTCTTCAACTGCAGAAAATCCAGAAACAGTTGAATCTTTTGTTTTATCAGACACTCTTGATTTTTTGATTTTTTCATCTTGTTTTAAAGTTTTATTGTTATTTTGAGTTTTATAAACTTTATTATGATCATGTTGCTTAATATTAGAGTTCGTTTGATAAGCTTTTTTATCTTTAATGCTAGGATCGCCTCCTGCAATTGAAACATTAAAATTTGTAGTTCCAATAATCGCAATTGTTGCTAATGAAGTATATCTCCAAAATTTAGCTATTAGTGTACGCATTAAAATCTCCAAACAATAAGTATAAACAATTTTGTTAAACAATAAAATAAGATATTTTTATTTTTAATCAACAAAATATTTATTTATCAAAATATTTAATTATTTCATCAATTTCTTTAATTTGATTTTTAAGATTTAATTTGATGTTATCTAACGCATTCATTAGTTCATGTTTACTATGATATGTAGAATTATCTTTATCTTGAGATACAATGTTAGTTAAAACCATTTTATCTTCATCTTTAGAATTTAAATCTAAATTTTTAGCAAATTTTTCTATGTCTAATAGTTCTTTTTCTAGTTTATCAAGCTTGTGTTCTTCTGATTTAAACATTATAATACTCAACTATAATATTCATAGGTTTTAAAAAAAATGTCAATAATTGATTCTATCAAAAAAAATATGTTTGTACCAATTCATCCATCTGGACTACCATTTATAATTATTTTTTGTTTAATAACATTGATAATTGGTTGGATGTGGTCTCCTTTGTTTTTTATTGGTCTGATATTAACTCTATGGTGCATTTACTTTTTTAGAAACCCTGAAAGAATTACTCCAGATAATATTGAGAATAACTTTGTTTTAGCTCCAGCAGACGGTAAAATTATTGAAATAGAAGAGATTAGTCCTGATGATGAAATAGGATTACCTAAAAATAAATATTTAAAAATTGGAATTTTTATGAATGTTTTTAATGTTCATGTAAATAGATCGCCAATGACAGGAACTATAACAAAAAAAAATTACATACCTGGTCTATTTTTTAATGCAAGTCTTGATAAAGCATCTAAAGAAAATGAAAGACTTTCACTAGTAATGAATGTAAATAATAAAGTTAAAATTGCTTTTGTACAAATTGCTGGATTGTTAGCTAGAAGAATTGTAAATGAGGCACAAGAAGGAAGTAAACTTTTTACAGGTCAAATTTTTGGAATTATTAGATTCGGCAGCAAAGTAGATGTTTATATACCTACAGGATCAAAAATTAATGTTTTAAAAGGTCAAACATCAATTGCTGGAGAAACTATTCTTGCAGAATTAACTTCAAAAAAAAAATAAAATATGAAAATTAAAGGGATCAAATTAGCTAGGAAAGCTTTTTCAGATCGTCCAAAAAAGTTTTCAATAACTTGGCTTTTACCTAATTTTTTAACTATTTGTGCTCTTATTTTTGGGTTACAAGCTTTTTATCATTCAATGTTAAAAAATTGGAATTTAGTTATTACCTTTATAATAATCGCAGCTGTTTTTGATTTGCTAGACGGCAGAGTTGCTAGACTATTAAAGTCTACAAGTAATTTTGGTATGTACTTAGATTCGTTATCTGATTTTGTAGTATTTGGAACAATTCCTCCAATAACTATCTACTTCTGGATGGGTGGAACAGAAAATAAATATCTGTGGGTAGCAATTGTCCTTTTTGTAATATGCTCTGCATTAAGACTTGCTCGATTTAACTCTGAACTGTCAGATAAACCGACTTATGCTAAAAATTACTTTAGTGGAATTCCAACACCTGCCGCAGCATTTTTGGCTCTTTTACCAATAACAGCGTTAGAAATATTTAATCTTGTAGAATTTAAAACTGAATTTTATATTTGCATCTGGATTTCATTAATATCTATTGGAATGGTGAGTAATTTACCAACTTTTTCTGGAAAAGTTATGCTTGTACCTAGAACATTTGTAATACCCTTTTTAATTCTTCTTGGAATCTTAAGTCACTACATAATTAGTGATCCAACAAAAGGTTTTACACTTTTAGTATTAGTTTATATTTTTACTATACCTATATCTCCTATATTTTATTATAGATTAAGGTCAAGATTTGAAAAAAATGACAAAAACAATTAGTTTTCAAATAAATCTTTCCAAGAAGGTTTACTCCCTATGTTTTTAGCTTCAAATATTGCTCTGTTACAAGCTCTGGAAAATGTATCAGAAGCTATTGTATTAATAATAGTTAAGTCTAATTTATTGATTTCTTCGGAAACATGAGAACTTTTATCTGAAGTGGAAATTGCAAATATAGTATCTCCATCCATTGGAGTATGAGATGGGTGTACTGATCTTGATATGGAACCATGACACATAATCGATAATCTCTTGAGCTGAATTCTGTTTAAAGGAGCATTTGTAGCAACTACTCCAATAACAGTATTGAGTTGGTCAGAATCATTTGAAATTCTTTTAGCTCTTATTTTGCCGTCATACTTCTCTTGAGTTTGAGTCATGCCTCCAAGTTCATTGTTTATTTCAAGATAGCCAGATAAGAAATTTGGACCATCATTTAAAAGAGGGTTACCAACAGCATTATTTATTACCAAAGACCCAACTTTAATTTTTTTCTTACTTCCGCAATATTGACAGCTACATTTATCTCTTAAAAAAACATTGAATCTGGTAAAAGCTGGAGCTTTTTTTGCTGATATATATTCTTTTAAAGCAATCACACTAGGTAATTTAAGAGAAAATGTTGGGGAATTTATTACATGGTCATATTCTGCAACGATATTAACTCTATTTAGAAAAACCGCTTTTACAGAATCCTGCCATGACCATAAGGAA
>CACMOJ010000007.1 GCA_902615325.1 uncultured SAR116 cluster alpha proteobacterium
AAAAAACTCTATCTTTTATGAAAGCTGAAAAACAAAAAGGGAAACTAATTCACGGATACGCAGCATCTACAAAAGGAAATACTACTTTACAATATTATGGTATAACCCCAAATTTAATTGAGGCTATATCGGACAGAAATCCCGAAAAATGGGGTAAATATACCTCTGGATCAAAAATACCAATAATTTCAGAAAAAGATTCTAGAAGGAAAAAACCGGATTATTACTTTGTATTAGCATGGCATTTTATAGAAAATTTTATTGATAGAGAGATTGAATTTCTAGAAAATGGTGGAAAATTTATAATATCAATGCCTACTTTTTGTGTTATTGACAAACACAATTGCAAACAAAAATTTTTTTCAAAATGAGTGATAAAAAAAATATATATAAAGTATCACTTTTTAATAATAAGACTTTTAAAAATGTAGATATACGAAGGAAAATAAATGGTGTAGTAGGATATTTTGGTCATTTTTTTGAATTTAAGCAAATTAAAATAATTGAATTTGACCAAAAAGCTGTCGATGAAAAAAAAGTTATTGGTAATCATTGCCATTATTTTGGATCTAATGCCTGGGAAATGATTATTATTATCAGCGAACAAAGCACGCCTCAAGTAGACTTCCGTTATAGAAATTACTCCGAAAAAAAAGTTAATAAGAAAAAATTAAAAGCTGGTAATGTAGCCGTTATTCCTCCTGGCTGTTCTCTTGCTTTGCTTCCTTTGACATCTAATGTAAAAATAATAGAAATTTCAAGTATGACTTATGATGCTAATAATTACATAGAAGATATATTATTTTAGATAAATGTTGATGAAAAAAATGACTGATTATGATAAATATATACCAGTAGCAAAACCTATTATTTATGAAAAAGTTAGAGAATATGTTTGTAAAGCTATAGATGAAAAAGCTCTTTCAGGTACTTTTGGAAATTACATTGACAAGTTTGAACAAAAATTTTCCGAATTTGTTAAATCCGATTTTGCTATATCTACAACAAATGGAACAAATGCATTACATACAGCGTTAGTTGCTCTTAATATTGGAAAAGGGGATGAAGTTTTAGTTCAAAGTTTAACAAATATGGCAACAGCTTTCGCTGTAAGCTATACTGGTGCAAAAGTTATTCCTGTAGATAGTTATCTAAAAACAGGAAATATAAACCCTAAACTAATTGAAAATTTGATAAGTAAAAAAACTAAAGCCATAATAGTTGTGCATTTGTTTGGTCACCCTGTTGACATGGATATGATCGTATCTGTTGCAAAAAAACATAATCTCTTAATTATCGAAGATTGTGCTGAAGCACATGGTGCAAAATATAAAGGAAAAAATTTAGGAACTATCGGAGACATAGGATGTTATAGTTTTTACGCCAATAAAATACTATCTACTGGAGAAGGTGGAATGGTTGTAACTAATAATGAAAATTTAGCAATGAGATGTAGATCTATTAAAAATCTTCAATATGGTACTGAAAATAGATTTAATCATTCAGGTATTGGTTTTAATTATAGAATGTCAAACATAACAGCTGCCATTGGTTGTGCACAACTAGAAAATATTGATTATGTAATTAAAAGAAAAAGGTATATCGCAAATATGTACAATATACTTTTGAAAGGCATTAAAAATTTAATTCTTCCAGTAGAAGAAAATTATGCTTTTAACGTATATTGGGTATATCACATAATTTGTAAAGATAATTTGACTGGCAAAAGAAATGCATTAATGGAAAAATTAAATTATTATAAAATTCAAACTAGAGAAAGTTTTTGGCCAATAAACAGACAGGATGCCTATAAAAATCAATTTATTGGAAAAGATTTTAATTGTCCTGTAGCTAATTTTATTGGAGAAAATGGTTTTTACATTCCATCAGGTCCAGATATTAGTGATAAAGAAATTAATAGAACTGTTAAAGCAATAAAACTTTCGATTCAAGATGTTATTACATGAAGATAGAAATTAAAAAAATGGCAAAAAAATATATGAAGGAGGTAATCGATTTGCTAGATAAAAATCTTTCTGTTTATAGTCCTCCCTTTGAAAAATATGATGAAATTTGGAAGATATTTTCTTCACAATCAAATATTTTTGCAGTAGTAGCAATTTTAGAAAATAAAGTTGTCGGTTATGGAGCTCTAATTATTGAAGTTAAGATTAGAGGTGGTAAGGCTGGTCACGTTGAGGATATAGTAACGCACGAGAATTTTTTAAAAATGGGTGTAGGCAGATCAATTCAAGAAGCTTTGTATATTAAAGCGTTAGAAAAAGGATGCCATAAAATAGCTCTTCAATGTAAAGAGCATAATGTTTCTTTTTATGAAAAATGTAATTATAGGATAAGCGGTTTGGGAATGCAAAAATTTATATGAAATACATCAATAATTTAAAAAAATGGCAAATATTAAAAAAACAAAGTTAATTGAAAATTATCTTGCTAAGACGCCTTTACTTAGTCTTTGCATTCCTACTAAAAATAGAAATAAAGAATTTAAAAATCTCTTAACACAAATAAAGGATCAATTGTCTTTGGATCTTGAGATTGTTGTTCGAGATGATAGCCACGATAATAAATCATTAGAAAATTTTAAAAATTATTTAACTTTGAACAAATTTAAATTTCAGTATCAATATTTTCAAGGACAAGCCAATGGATTAGATAGAGCTAATTTATTCCTTTTAGAAAAAGCGAGAGGAAAATATGTATGGTGGTGTGGTGATGACGATTTAATTATTAATGATGGAATAAAAAGTATTATTTCATTAGTAAAAGAAAAGCCTGATTTATCTTTTATTTGGGTAAATTTTGCACAAAACACCCTTAACAATCTAGCATGCGATTGCGAAAGTAGATATTTTGAAAATGTTGAAGATTTATTGTTGACGCTAGACCATAAAGTCGGTTTATTATCAACACACATTGTTAAAAGAAAAGATGGTTTAAAATTTATTGATGATGGTTATGCACAAGTTAAAGGTTTTTCTTTTGTCACAACTACAATTGTACTTGCTATTGTGGCAAATAATTATAAATCATACCTTTTAAAAGGACCATACTTAATGAATATACCTTCATCAATTGAAGATTTAAAAAAAATGATGTATAAAAATGGGGAGTATCAAAATGGTGCTTTTACTACTTATGGGGTTTACTATAAAGAAGTAATTGATACTCAAAAACACTTAATGTCAAGAATAGCATATATTAAAATTTTGAGTTTAATTTTTAATCCAGTTTGGAAAGGTATTTATGTTGCCTGGCTTGGAGGATGGGACAATCCAAATGGCAAAAGATTAAGAATGTTCCGATTATATTGGTTTTTACCTCAATGTTGGTTTGCATTAATATTGTATGCTATTCCAAAATCAATTAATCAGCAATTTTATAAAATATACAAATTATTAAAATAATTTATAAAAGATCATCTTAAAAAAAGTATATTTTCTAAATCATCTCCTTGAATTATAAAATATAATGTTAACTTTGTCTTAATATTAAATATATCTTTTGACAACGGTTATTAAAAATATTACATAAACTATAATTGTCAACTTTTAGAAATATTTAAAGAAAATGAAAATTCGTTCACTTAATAATGCTACAACTTTAGTTTCTATTGATAAACACTCAATATTGATTGATCCATGGTTAGTAGGTGATATATATAAAGGATCATGGTCACCATATTCTAAAACAAAAGATCTTAATTTTTTAAATGATGTAAATATTGTATTTATAAGTCACATTCATGAAGACCATTGGGATTTAAAAACACTTGAGCTTCTCAACAGAAAAACAACTATTTATCTTCCAAAAATGAAAGTAAACAAAGTAATTGAAAGTAAACTTAAATCTATAGGTTTTAAAAATATTGTATTTTTGGAATTAAGCAAAAAATATAAGCTTTTTGATTTATTCGAATTTACAGTGGTACCGCCACTTAACGCATTTGGACAAGAAATCGGAAAGTATGATAAAAATTATGAAATTGACGCCACTTGCATTGATACTGGACTCTTGATTACTGACACTATAACTTCATCTTCACATCTGTTTTTGTGTGACAACACGCCTTACGATATAAATTTATTGAATGATATTGTTGAGAATGATCTTACAACTTTATGGTATCCATACAATTCTTATGCACAGGATTACCCAATTTGTTATGATTTATCTCATAAGGAAAAACTAAAAATTCATGATGAGATCGAAGTTAAAAGATCTTTAAAAATTAAGGATGCAATTAAGGTTTTAAACCCAAAGTATTATTTTCCACATTCGTCAGATTTTGTTTTAAATGGGCCTAAAAGAAAATCTTTTTATAATTATATTCAAAAAAAATTTATGGATAGACCTAGTGCTTGTAAATTATATGCATTTGCAAGAGATGCAAATAATAATTCTATATCTGAATATGTTGGAGCGGGAGATCAAATTATTATCAATTCAAACTGTGAAATTGAAATTACTAGAAACAAATACGGTTGGGAAAAAGTAACTCCATCAGATAAATTAGAAAAATTAGAATCTAAAATGACAAATGATATTTGGGATAAGCTTCATTCTGCATTTGATTCTATGAATGATAGGTTAAAAAGTTTCAACATTAGTATTAAAGATGCAAGTCAATGGATTTTAAATCTACAGACTCCGTCAAAAACTATATCTTACTCATTTTCAAAAATGAAAATTATTCAAAATGATATGATTACTTCAAAAGATAAACAACTAACTATTATTTTAAGTGACCAACAATTAGCTGCTCTGTTAAATAGAGAATTGCATTGGAATAATGCTATGATAGGATGTCATCTCAATTATAAAAGAATACCAAATGAATATTGTAAAGATGTGTACAAGTCATTAAATTTTCTGCATTTATGATTTTATTAAAACTTCTTAGTAATAAATGTTTCCATTTTATAAACTTGCATTTTGATATTAATTTTAAGTATTTTTAAAGTGATATTTGACATTAAAAAATATAATCTACTATTTTCAATTTTGATTATTTACTGTTTTTCAAAATGGTTAAAAGATTTCTTGTCTGTTTTAAAATTTATAGTATTTGTAAAATCGATTACGATAAATCATCTTAGCAAAATTAAAAAATGAAATTAAAAAAAATAATATCTTGTTATCATAAAATTATATTTAAAGAGTTACCATGAAATCTGCCTTAATTATTGGGATTAATGGTCAAGATGGAACTTATTTATCAAAGTTTCTAATTAATAAAAATTATAAAGTTTATGGAATTGTTAATCCTAATTCAAAAAAAACCTTTAACATAATTATGTCTAAGTTTGTTCAAAAGAAACAAGTTAAAGTTTACAATCAAAATATATTAGACTTTTTGACCATGAAAACTCTCTTAAAACAACTTAAGCCGGACGAAATTTATTATTTGGCTTCAACGCACGAATTATCACTAGAACAAATTAATTATAATTCCGTTTTTTCAGTAAATGTTTGGGGCTTCACAAATTTATTAGAGATAATAAAAATTGATTTACCGTTTACTAGAATTTTTTACGCAAGTTCAAGTAATATATTTTCACATTCTAAACATAGTCCTCAAAATGAAATGACTGAAAAAAAACCCTCATCTCTATATGGAGTTGCTAAAGTGACGGCTATGCATCTTTGCAATCTATACAAAAAAAAATATAACCTATTTATTACTTCGGGAATATTATATAATCACGAGTCATTTCTAAGAAACAAAGAATTTCTGCCAAAAAAAATCGTCAATGCAGCAATAGATATAAAAAATAACAAACAAAAATATTTATATCTTGGAAACTTAGATGATCAAAGAGATTGGGGTTCAGCTGAGGAATATGTAGAGGCAATGTGGTTAATTAATAATGCTCATGAACCAGATGAATTTATTGTTGGCTCTGGGAAGTTACACAATGTACAAGAATTAGTTGAAATGGCATTTAATTATCTTGATTTAAATTGGGAAAAGTTTGTGATTATTGATGATTCTCTTAAGAGAGAAAAAGAACAAACAATACTTTTGGCAAATATAAATAAAATTAAAAAAAAGCTTAATTGGTCTCCCCAAAAAAAATTAAACGATGTTTTAATTCAGATGATAGATGACCATTTCGAATATTCAAAAATTTAGAAGGTTAAAAATGATTTCAAATTTTAAAAAAAATAAATTTTTGATTACTGGTGGGAATGGTTTTTTAGGTAAACATGTTATTAAATACTTCATTTCAAAAAAGATCCCGTTAGAAAATATTAAGGTTCCTTCAACGTCTACATATGATTTAAGAATACAATCAGATGTAAAAAAATTATTAAAAAAAGGTCAAATAGTTATTCATTTAGCTTCAAATGTAGGTGGTTTAGGTAAAGGTTTAAAAAAGGATGCTGATTATTATTATGATAACGCCATTATGGGATTAAATTTAATCAAAATTGGCAAAGATGTTGGAATAAAAAAATTTGTTGGAGTGGGATCTATTCTACAATATTCGTCTGAAGCAAAATTGCCATTACAAGAGAATGAAATATTGCAGGGCAATCCTTCAGGAATAACAGCACCATATGGTTTAGGAAAAAATGTCATTTTGCATAGCTCAATTTTTTTTAAAAGGCAATATAATTTAGACTGTATTAACTTGATATTACCTAACCTTTACGGACCTGGGGATGATTTTAATCCTATTTCATCACATGTAGTTGCTTCTTTGATACATAAAATTTACACAGCAAAAACTAATAAAATGAAATCTATTAATGTTTGGGGAAATGGAATGGTTTCTAGAGAATTTCTTTTTGTTAAAGATGCTGCTGAAGCAATCTATTTAGCATCAAAAAATTCCACAAAATCATTTGTATTAAACATTGGCTCAGGAAAACCAACCACTATTAAAGGTCTTGCTTATGAAATTTGTAAGCTTATGAAGTATTCAGGAAACATAAATTGGGAAAGTACTAAAGAAACTGGAGTATTAGCAAATTTTTTAGAAACTTCTTTATCAAAAAGCGAGTTAAAGTTTTCTTGTAAAACCAAACTGACAGATGGATTGAAAAAAACAATAAATTGGTATATGAAAATTGTGAAATAACTAATTCTATTTTCATATTATATATGTATTATTAAACAATAAAATATAAGGTCTTTTGAATTGATTAATTTAATTAAATCAACTTTTTATAAAGAGCAACAAACTAAAAAAGAGATTTGTGATTTTATTACCAAATCTTCTATTTTGAGTATGTCGCTAGAATGTAAAAAATTTGAAAATAATTTTTCTAAAAAGCAAAATAGAAGATTTGGAACTATGGTAAACAGTGGGAGTAGTGCGAATCTTTTATTAATACAGTCCCTTCTAAATTTAGGTCGGATTAATAGAGGTGATATGATTGCAGTTTCTGCTTTAACCTGGCCGACCAACGTAATGCCTTTAATTCAATTAGGTTTAAAACCGATTTTAGTTGATTGTGAAATTGAAACATTAAATGTTTCTCTTAACAATTTTAAAAAAACTTTTCAAAAACACTCTAAATTGGTAGCTTTCTTGATTACAAACGCATTAGGTCATTGTGACAATATTAAAGAAATCTCAGACTACTGTAAAGACAACAACATTATTTTGTTAGAAGATAATTGTGAATCACTCGGCTCTAAAACAAATTCTAAATTATTAGGAAATTTTGGTCTTGCATCCACTTTTTCTTTTTTTGTTGGTCATCATCTTTCAACTATCGAGGGAGGAATGATATGTACGGATGATGAAGATCTTAAAAATTCATTAGTCATGTCTAGAGCACATGGTTGGGATAGACATTTAAATAAAAAAGCACAAAAAGATTTAAGAACTCTTCATGATGTAAATGATTTCTATTCAAAATACACTTTTTATGACCTTTCTTATAATATAAGACCTAATGAGATAAATGGATTTTTAGGTAATTTACAACTAAAATATTTAGACGAAATTGTAGATAAAAGATTCAATAATTTTTTAGAGATTCATAGATCAATTGATAGAAATGATGATTTAATAAAATTAAATTTTGAACATATGGATATAGTTTCAAGCTTCGCAATCCCGATAATAGCAAAATCCAAGCACTTACAAAATATGTACATAAATAAATTCGTTGATTCAAATGTTGAGGTTCGCCCCATGATTGCTGGAAATATGAGTCTCCAACCTTTTTTCAAAAAATACGTTTCTTTAGATTTTAAACTTGAGAACACAAATTTTTTACACGAAAATTCATTTTATATTGGTAATAATCCAGAATTAACCGAATGTGATTTAAAAGTAATTAAATCAGTTATTGATAAATAGAATTTAATGAATGTATAAACTTACAATAGCACATGGTACTTATGAAAATTCTGAAAAATTTAAAGCAACTTTGGAGTCTATTTTACCTCAATTAAAATTATTTTCAAATGTTCAACTTTTGATACTTGATGATTCAGTAACAAATAAAACTGAAAACATCATTAAAAAAAACAATCTAAAAAATATAAAATATGTGCGAGGCAGAAAAAGAAGTATTGATTATGCTTTTATTTGGTTGATGGCAAATTCAAACTCAGAATATGTATGGTGGTTCGGTGATGATGTTATGGAAAATAATTCAATTGGTTATGTACTAAAGGAGTTAGAAAAAAATCCTGACTTTATTTTTATTAATTCAATAGCGGATAAAAAAACACTAGATTATGGAAAAAACTTTAGAATGTCTGGACCTGAAGTTATTGAAAAAATTGGTGATTTGTTATTATTCTTATCATCTTTGTTATGGAGGAAAGAAATAATCTATCCTTATTTATATAAATATGAGCATAAATTTTATACAGCAATTGGCTTCGCATATCCACAAATGGAGGTGTTTTCAAAGAAAGGTTTTTTTTTATATATAGATAAACCCTTATTTAAAAGCGAGGTAAATAGAAGTTTTGATCAACTATTTTATGACCCTTTTAAAGTTTTTGGAATATATTATTTTGAATTGCTAGATACATTTGGCCAAAATTTATATTTAAAAAACTCTATAAAAAAAGAGAAAAAAAGAAGAGGATATCAGATACTAAAGGGAGTATTATACTACAAAATAAAAGGGTTGAATTATGGGCTCGGGAAAACAACTTTTACTGATCTTTTTAGAACTTATTGGAATTGGTACATTTTTTGGATATCTATACCTGCAATAATAATAATTTATTTATACTTTTTCTTGATAAAAAAAGCTTAGTTAGTTAATCAAATTTATCATTAACTGCATTTATTTATTCTGTTTTATAGACTATAAAAAAATTATCAGATATAAGTGTTAGTTGAATATGCCTGTATATTTTAGAAATCTACATTCTATACCAGTGATAAGCTCAGTGTTATTTTTTGTATTTTCGATAACGTTTCATTCATTAAATGTAAAAGGTATGTATGAAACTTTACCTTCAATATTAAACTTTTTTTTAATTTTTTTTTACTTTTTATATTTTTGTTTTAAGGATAATATTTTCAAAATTTATCCTTGGTTTTTAATTGTTTCAGCATCATTTATCAGTGTAGGAACATTCGCTAGCTATTTAAGATATGCTGAAGATATTGGATGGGCCCATGATAATCTGACAAGTTCATCAAAAATGGTAACTATTTCATTTGCAAATAGTTTTAACTCTTTATCTTTATTGATAATATCAGTAATTTGTTATTTTTCGATAAGCAAAATTAAATTTGAAAAAGTAAACATAGATAAGCTTCTTGATCATTTAATTTTTTATAAGACTTTTCTTTTTTCTCTATTGTTTGGAATATTTTTTCTTAATTTTTATATTTACATGTTCAATGAACCCACAAATTATGTATTAAGTATTTTATCTAAAATAAATATTGTAAAGTTAGGTATATTTCTTCTTGTCAGTCTAATTTTTAAAAGATTAGATTTTTTTAATAAAATTTTACTCATTACTTTTGTGATAATAGAATTTTTATTCTTATTAACTTTTTTTTCAAAATTTTTAATTATACAAAATTTTTTAATTCTATTTATTGGATTATGGTTTAATTCTAAAAATAAATTATTTACAGGAATTTCATTTTCTCTAATTTTAATTACTATTTTTTATTTATTAAGCATAATTATTAATATTAGTAGAGGTCATGATTATTACTATGAAAATAGGTCTGATCTTAAATCTAAATTTATAATAGTTAAGGACTCTTTAAATTTAAGTTTATTTGGGACAGATTTCAATAATCAGTTAAAAGACAGATTTAAAAAAAATGCCTCCACTGGTTTTAGTAATCCAAAGCTTTATCGAGATAATTTTCAAAATGATATTGCTAATATTTATTTAAAATTAAAAGATAAAAGATATTCAGATCAATATGAAGAATTAACTAACAAGTTAAAAGAAAATATAAAAGATAAATATGGAAAGGAGTTTATAGCTTCTCAAGTTAACAATTATTTTGGATCAATGGTGAACAAACAACGTTCAACTAAAGAAAGAATAGTCAACTTTATTAATAGATTAGACGTTCTTTCTACACAAAGATTTATAATTAAACAAAAAATAAAAGGTCATAGTTCAGATTCTTTTAAAAATATACTCTACTTATTTGTTCCCAGAATTATTTGGAGTGAAAAACCTGTTATCACAAATAACGGCATAATTTTACATAATCTTCTTTATAATGAGTCTAGAGACCGAAATCATCATGCTTTTCAAAATAGTTCATTAGGTCCGAGTGTTCATATTGAGGCTTTCTGGAATTTTGGTTATTTTGGTTTAATAGTATGTAGTATCTTGCTGGGTGTTTTTTTGTCGATTTGTAGTAATTTTTATTTGTTTTTAAATAATAAAACAAATTTGCTAATTTATTTTATAGTTTTTCCATCATTAATAAAAATAATTTTATTTTACGAAAGCTGGGTCATTTCATTTTTAGGTGAGTTTATAATATTAATTTCAATATCTCTACTGTGTGCGTTGGTTATTTTTATTTATAAAAAAATCAATTCTTTAAGTATGAATTTAAAATGAAAATTTTATTATTGTGTAGTGATTTAAAACTCATTGGTGGTATAGAAAAATACAATCGAGATTTAATAAGCTCACTAGAAAAATGCGGAACATCAATAAAAATTGTTCAAAGATATCAAGGAGGACTTTTTCAAAAAATTATATTTACAATAAAAACAATTTTATTATCTATTTTTTTTAAACCAGAGTATATAATCTGTTGCCACGTTAATTTTTCACCAATATTAATTTTTTTAAATAACTTTAAAAAAATTAAATTCTCTATATCTATTTACGGCATTGAGGCTATTGAAAAATTTTCTAATTTAAAAATGAAAGCTCTTCATGAAGCAGATAAAATTTTGACAATATCAAATTACACTAAAAACTTAATTAAAAAACAAAACATAAAATTTGAAAAAAAAATTTTAATAATTAAAAGCTGTGTTAATGAAAATCTTTTCATAAAAAATAATACACATTCTTTGAAAAAAAAATATAACTTAAGCAACAAAAAAATTCTTATAACCTTATCAAGAATGTCAAGTACAGAAGAAAAAGGGCACAACAGAGTCTTAGAATCTCTAATAATTTTAGAAAAAAAATTTCCAAATTTTATTTATATGATAGTTGGAGGAGGGCATGATAGGAGAATTGATGAGATATTGAATGAAAATGAGAATTTAAGAAAAAAAGTTATTTTTACTGGGCCAATAGATGATGATGAAAAATTTAACTATTTATCATTAGGAGATATTTTTATTCTACCTTCAAAAAATGAGGGATTTGCAATTGTTTTTTTGGAAGCCTTAATGGCAGGATTGATTGTAATAGCTCCAGACAAATACGGATGTCCAGAAGGTCTGCTTAATGGTCAGTTAGGTATTTTAGTAGATGTTGAACGAAAGGATTTGATTGCTAAAAAAATTGAATCCATTTTCCTAAATAAAATTTCAAAAAATTTGCAAAATAAAAAATTTATAAGGTCTAAGGCTATAAATATTTATGGAATAAAAAGATGGGATAAAGAAGTTAAAGAATTTTATAATTTAATATCTAAAAGTCTCTAGTATATATTTCAAAATGTTGTATCTTTAAAAAATGTTTAACTTGTCTAAGATTTAAATAGCAGAAAATTATAAATGAAAAACATTTTATTCGTCGGAGACTTAAATAAATATGGAAGGTCTTTTAGAAGATTTAAAATTCTTCAAAATCTTAATTTTAATATTTTTAGTTTCTCTCATTCTTTATTATCTCATGATAATAAAATAAAAAAACCCTCATTTCTATATAGAGTATTAAATAAAATTATGTTTCCGAATGATTTGACTAAAGTTAATAAAAATATATTGAGGTTTTTGAATAGTAAAAATATTGATATAGTATGGATAGAAAATGGCATAACAATATATCCAACAACACTAAAAAAAATTAAAATAAATTATCCTAAAATAAAAATTCTGTCCATATCAGAAGATGATATGTGTAAAAGACATAATCAGTCATGGTGGTATTTACTAGGTTTAAGATACTACGATTACGTGTTTACTACAAAAAAACACAATATAGAGTGTTTAACAAATATGGGTGCAAAAAATGTGACTCTTTTTTTTGATAGTTTTGATAACTCTCTTCATAAAATTTATAATTACAAAAATTCAATTGATTACAAATATTCAGTTTCTCACATTGGAGCTTACGAAAAAGAAAGAAGTGATTATATCTATTTTCTTGCAACTAATGGAATAACAGTAAATGTATGGGGAAATGATTGGGACAAATGTAAATATAGTCATCCTAATTTTAAGGTTAACAATAAATTCCTTTATGGGAGTACGTATTCTAAAACAATTTATAAAAGTAAAATAAATTTAAATTTTTTAAGAAAAATTAACCAGGATGTTATTACTAGTAGATCCTTAGAAATACCAGCGTCAGGTGGTTTTATGCTTTCAGAAAGAACTTTAGAGCAAATCTCAATATTTAAAGAAGGCTTTGAGGCTGAATACTTTTCTTCAAAAAATGAACTTTTAAATAAAATTAAATTTTATCTCATTAATGAGAAAAAAAGAATAAAGATTTGTAAGAGTGGCTATAAAAAGTGTATTCACAGTAATTATACTATGAAAAATCAAATCGAAAATGTTTTAAGTTTAATTAATTAATAAGGAATTATATGTGTGGAATTTCAGGGGCGTTTCTATATAAAAATAAACAAAAACCATTTATTGCGAAAACCATTGTAAAAACACTATCTGATGGAATGAAAAGAAGAGGGCCTGATAATCAAAACATATGGATTTCTGAAGATAATTCAGTTGCATTAGGTCATAACAGGCTATCTATAATAGATTTGAACAAAAGATCTAACCAACCAATGGTTTCAGAATATAAAGATTATATAATAACCTTTAATGGAGAGATATATAACTTCAATGAGTTAAAAAAATATTTACATGAACATAAAATTAAATTTAAAACAAAAAGTGATACTGAAGTAATTTTAAAACTTTATCAATTAGAAGGCGTTGATATGCTAAAAAGGTTAAGAGGCATGTTTGCTTTTGCAATTTGGGATAAAAAAAAAGAAATACTTTTTTTAGCTAGAGATCCTTATGGTATCAAACCATTATATATTTCTGAAAATGAGCAGGGATTCGTTTTCAGCTCTCAAGTAAAACCAATTCTAAAATCTGGATTTGTATCTAAAGATATCGATTATGATGGGCTATTAAGTTTTTTTCTATTTGGCAATGTAATGGAGCCAAATACGTGTTTTAAGAATATTATTAATCTTAAGAGTGGCAATTATTGTATCATTTCGAAAAAAAAAGGAATTAAATTTTTTGAATATTCAAATATAATAAATTATTTTTCAGATTTTCAAAATAGTACTAATATAAGCAAAACTATTGTTAATGACTTACGAACTAGTGTAACTGATACTATTAATAAACATACAACATCTGATGTTCCTATTGCTGTTATGCTGTCAGGTGGTATTGATTCTTCAAGTTTAATATCACATTTAGTTGACTTAAAAAAAGAATTTACAGCTATAACAATAGTGTTTGATGAATATTCAAACTCAAATATAGATGAGTTGCCTTTTGCTAAAGAAATTTTAAAAGGGAAAAATATAAATCATTACGTTAGAAAAATTTCTAAAAAAGAGTTTTTAAATGATATTGACGACATTATAGAAGCCATGGATCAGCCAAGCATTGATGGTATAAATACTTGGTATGCGTGCAAAGCCGCATCTGAAAAAAATATTAAAGTTCTTTTATCGGGTGTTGGGGGAGATGAGTTATTTTTTGGTTATCCAAGTTTTAAACAAATACCTAGACTTCTAACATTTACAAATCTAGTAAAAAAAATACCTTTTGGAGACTTTTTTCTTAAATGTTTTGGAAGGGTACTTTACATGAAAACAAAGAATGAAAAATGGAAATATTTTGATACATTTTGCTCTAATATTTATAGTTCTTTTTGGCTTAAGAGAGGAATATTCACGCCTGCTGAAATATGTAATAACTTTCATTCTTTTAAAAATTTTAAAAAAACAGATGATGTTTTAATCATCACTAATCTTATTAATAAGAAAATTGGGCAAGTGTCAAAAAATAAAGTTCTAGCTGTTGCTCAGCTAGAAAATTTTTTTTATTTAAGAAACCAATTATTAAGAGATTGTGATTGGGCTAGTATGTATCATAGTGTAGAATTAAGAACTCCATTTGTAGACTTTTTTTTACTAAATGATTTAAAGTATTATATAAGTTACCTTTCTAATTTTTCTGATAAAACCCCTTTAGCAGAAAGCTCAATAACTAAAATACCTAAATCAATTTTGAAAAGGAAAAAAACAGGTTTTAATATACCAGTTACAAAATGGATTGATGAAAGCTTAAATGGCAATGAACTTCACAAAGGGAGAAAATCAAATTATTATAATTTAGTAAATTACATAACTAAAAATATTTACAAAAACTCAAATATATCCTTAATTCAATGAAAAAAAAAATTTTTATTAGTTCTGAATTTTTTCCACCTGCATATAAAGCAGGTGGACCAATAAAAAGTGTAAACAATTTAGCAAATGCTCTCAAAATTAAGTATGATATTTTTATAATTACATCTGCAAGAGATTTAAATGCTAAATCATTAATGGATCTCGAAAAAATTAATATTTGGGTAAAAAAAAATGGAATTAATTTAATCTATGTTGATTCAACAAAAAACATAATCGTCAATATTGCGAGATTTTTTTTTAATAATAAAATCCATTTTTGTTATATTTCAAGTTTTTTTAATCCTAAATTTTCTTTAATACCTATTATATTTTCCTTTCTATTTAATAATAGAATTATGATTGCGCCCAAAGGCGAACTTTTTGATGAAGCGTTATCAAACAAGAAATTAAAAAAATCATTTTATATTTTTTTTATTAAAATTTTCAATTTTTTTTTAAATATAAATTGGCACGCAACTTCAGTTTCAGAAAAATCTCAAATAAAAAAAATTTTTAACCATAAAAACGATTATGTGACTATATGCTCTAATATAGTCGAAATTAACAACAAAACACATTTCTATAATAAAATTAAGAAAAAGAATGCACTTAGAATCATAATTCCTTGCAGAATTACACCTATTAAAAATATTTATAGAACAATTTTAAGTCTAAAAAAGTTAGAAGGAAATATAGATGTTCATATCTTTGGCGTAATTGACGACCTAAAATATTGGAAAAAATGTGAAAATGAAATTTTAAAATTATCAAGAAACATAAGAGTTAAGTATAAAGGATCAGTAACTTCTGAAGAATTATTTAGAATTTATCCAAAATATAATATTTTTTTAATGCCAAGTATGAGTGAAAATTTTGGATATTCAATTTTTGAAGCTTTAAGTTTTGGGTTACCAGTCATAATAGGAAAAAATAATCCATGGACAAACTTAGAAAGATTGAAGATAGGATTCAATGTTGACCCTTATAATATTAGCGATATTTCAAAAAAAATCCAAAGCTATGTCAATATGATTGAAGAAGATTTCAAAATAATTAGAAAGAATTGTAAGTTATTCACAGAAAATTTTTCAAAAAAAGAAAATAAAAATATTAAAAAAATTTTGTTAAATTTATTTGAATTGTAAATATAAAGTTAATTTGATGTAAAGGTTAATATCAAAATTTATTTTTACTTAACTCCATAATTCTGGGAATTTGGTACAAACAGCATCTATGACAAATTTGTTTTGTTTTGTATTCATTAAAATTGTTTTAATTTCATTTTTGTCAAATCTACCTTGAAGTTCAGGAGAAACTAAACATATCTTGAATTTTTTACTTTTTAGTAATTCATAATTTTTTTTACTTAATAAAAATTTATTAAAGCAATCAATCCAAACCCATTTGCATATTAAATTTACATTCAAACATGTATTTATGTCTTCATATTCTGAAAACCTAATGGCAGAACGTTTTTCACAATGGCTACTATATTTTATAATGAAAGGGAAGCTCTGATCTAAAAAAAAATAATCGTTTATGTTATAATCTTTCATATAATCAATCAAATATCTTTCTAAACCTTCCTCTTTAACGTTCAATATTAACAGATTATGCTTGTAATGTTTTATCCAATCTTTAAAAAGAATACCTTTTAAAAAAGGATCATGGCTTATTATTAGTCTTGAACCTTGACTTCTGATGTCAACTTCAACTCCAAAATTAATATTTAATTTTTTTAATTCGTCAATAGAGTTTACCCGATGTTTGATCTTAATCATTAGTAAATCTCAAATTAAAACTGAATTTCAAAGTTCTGATGATAAATTTAATTTTATTTTTAATACTTGTATTCCATTTGGAATGACCATATTTCCTTTCTTTGAAGTATACGTTAAATCTTTTGATATTTAATTTTTGTTTTTTTGCTTGAACATAAACATATAAATCTAGCGAAAAATCATTAGGTGGATTTTTCCATGAATTATAAAAAGATTTTGAGAATAAATTAGGTTGAGCATTAATCTCATTGAAAAATTTTTGAAAAAGGATGCTTTCAAATAAACTCATGCCCAATGAAAAAAAACTATCAAACATGTTTCTTTTAATTCTTTTTCCTTTTATAAAAATATCTTGATTAGAACAATTTTCAAACAAATGAAATTTATTAAGCGCATCACAGGGGTTAGTTTGAAGATCAGCATGTGTCCAGCCAATATATTGTCCTTTAGAACTTTTAAGCCCCTCTAGAATACCGTTGCCATATCCAATATTTCTTTTTATGTTTATAAATTTCAAATTAAAATCATTGTTGGGAATTAATTTTTTAAAAATTTTTAGACTATCATCTGTAGAACCATTATTAACAAAAATTATCTCTGTGTGTTTATTAACATTTTTTTTACACTGATTTACTAATGTTTCTAAACTTTTAGCTTCATTGAAGCATGGAATTATGAGTGAATTTCTTATCATATAATATTTATTATTAATAAAGTTATAGTTACATGGAATTAGTGTATTTTATTCGTCTAAATTATATATATGAATGCTG
The DNA here is from genome assembly GCA_902615325.1 of uncultured SAR116 cluster alpha proteobacterium. Classification (GTDB taxonomy): domain Bacteria; phylum Pseudomonadota; class Alphaproteobacteria; order Puniceispirillales; family Marisalimonadaceae; genus TMED54. Next base: position 17,602 of record CACMOJ010000007.1, read on the forward strand.
AAAACACAAATATATTTAGATTTAGAATAGTAAAATTATCATATTTTATTTAGCTTATGTAAGAAGAACTTGAATAACGAATTACTTAGTCTTGGCATTATGAATATTATGAATAACTAAAGTCATTAAAACAAAATTAATAGTTGCAGCTATACCTATAGAGATTAAATAACTAATAAGATATCTTAGTTTATAAGGTTGCAAAATAAATAGAAAACTTTCATTCGTTATTTGTGACAAAATGAAACATAGTATATGAATAAATGCAAATTGATACCAAACTTTAAAGCTTTTTTCTTTATATTCAAAAGTATAATTTTTATTAATAAAGATTGATGACAAAACTCCAAGAATATATGAAACTGTTAAACTAAAAACAGAACTAAAATTTAAAAAAACTAGACTGAAATAGACACAAGCTGTTGATATATTTATTATAATTCCAGCAATGAGATATTTAAAAACTCTAAATTTAATTATCTTTGAAAATAGTTTTTTCAATATTATTTTTTTCAAATTTGTAAGCATTTTTAATAAGTTTTTTTTTGTCACTTGCATGAAGATCTATATTTATGTCATAAGGATGTCTTGCCCATTTGTGGAAATAAGATTGCCAATAATTAAATGTTTTTAATTCATATGGCGTTCCCCAAGAAAAATATTCATCAACAAAAAAGTTAACACATTTTAAATCAACCTTTATGGCCTCATCTATCATTGAATCAAGATAATATTCAGATTTAATTTTATTTTTATTTCGAATTAAAAGGTTATAACATTTTTCAAATATTAACATATTTTTAAATGTAAATATTCCAATTATAATAGAAAAGTCTTCAAATTTTTGCGGAGATTTTTTTACTAAAACTTTACTTATCAGGTTATTTTTGCTTTTAACCCAGCCATACATTTCAGGTTTTAATTTTGCTTCTTCATAATTTTTACTTGTCCATACTATGATGTCTGCATCATTTTCTTCTAATAAATTTAAATATGAGTCGTGATTATACAATACACCTGCATCACAAGGTGCAAAAAGAATATGATTATTATTATGTTTTTTACTTTTTTTTAATCTCTTAATAGCTTCGAAAGCAGTGCTAGCTTGCCCAGACGTAATTTGATTAAGACTTTTAATTATAGGATTATCAACTTTCTTTTCTATTAGTTTTTTCAGTTCATTAAATTTATAAATATTTTTTCTTAACATGAATATGTTTGTATTTGATTTTGGTAAATAATCTATTGCTTGAACTATCATTGGCTTTCCCGAAACTTTAATTAAGGGTTTAGGCATTTTGTAATTTTCTTTTACGAATCTCATTCCTTCCCCTGCTAATAGAAAAATATTAACGGAGTTTTTAACTTCTTTCTTTTTTATAAAATTGCCAGCATTTGATTTTTCATAAACTTTAATAAAAGATTGTGACCATTTATTATATGTTTCAAAATCCTCAGGAGTTCCCCATTGTGAAAAATGTTGGAGTGGGTAAACTATTACGTTTTTGTTATGTTTAAAATAATGTTTGTAAGCTAGCGATACATAAAATTCACCTTTAATTGAAAGATTTTTTTTTAAAACATAGTTGAAAGACAATAACATTTCACTTGCATTTTTAAAATAATACGTCCCAGACGAAGCATACTCATTTATTTTATTTTTTGTAAACGGAGACTTTTCTTTTATGTCAATAGCTCTCAAATTACTCTCTTTTACATATGCATAATTTGTTTGACCAAAAGAATGTGGATGAAAACCTTTATATGCCGGAATAGCTCCGTCTATTTCGTCATTAGATAAAATGGTTTTAAAATCGTCCCATTGCCAATAGCAATTAAAATCACAATAGTTTATGATTATTCTTTTGTTTTGCTTAATATATTTTTTAGCTTTAAGAATAGCATTAATTGGTCCTCTCTTATGACTTTCAATACCTATGACTTTTCCATCTGGGCAAAATCGTTTTAAAATTTCATAGATCTTAAAATTCTCATTATTTAGATGATCATTATTGCAGATAAACAAAAAATCTTTCTCACCTGGGAATAAATCAATAATATGCGCTATGATAGGAATTTTATTTGCAAGAAGCATTGGTTTAGGCTTACTATAACCAACTTTTTTAAACCTATTTCCAAAACCAGACATTGGAATTATAATTTGAAATTTAGACATATTCAATTTTAGTGTGGTATCTATTATTATATTGTAATATACAGTAAAAAAGAAACATAGAAAATGTTAAATCTTATTAACAATTTAAATACAAGTTTTAAATCTAATTACAATCTAATAATTTTCATTGTATCTTTAATAAAACTTTCTACTGCTGTTTTCTTTTTCTCTCCATTACCGGAGCAACATTATATACTATATCTACAAAAAATAATTAACAACTATTCTATTTTTGTAGATCATGATTTTATAATTGAAAATCCAGAACTTCATTTTCCCTATGGGTTAATGATGATAATTATTTTTTATCCATTTTTTATTCTATCAAATATTTTTCAAATTTCACCAGATCTCTCTTATTTTGGAACATTATTCTGTGCAGATTTATTAACATTTTTGATTTTAGGAAAAATGGTAAATATTACTAAATCTAAACTTATTTTATTATTCTGGATGAATCCTATTATCTTTATTGTAACTTACTATCTTGGATTTAATGACATAATACCAACACTATTTCTTGTATTAACAATCTATTATTTACAAATTCATAAGTATTTCAGGTCAGCTCTTGCAATTTCAATTGCAGTTAGTTGCAAGTTCAGTATGTTTTTGATAATTCCAGTTTTAATAATATATTTGTATCAAAATAAATTGGTAAGGCATAATCTTACCCAATTTTCAATATACTCGTTTTTTTTTCTAATTATTTTGAACTTCCCTCAGTTCTTTAATGAAATATCAATACAAATGTTTTCTAAAAATCCTAATGCTTTAGAATCTATTTTTGTAAAAGGAATTGAATTCGGATCCCATACTTTACTAGTTATGCCTATTTTTTATAGCTTTATTCTTATGCTAATTTGGAATATAGGTAGATTAAATTTTACTTTGTTCTTGAATATTTCATTTATTTTATTTCTTACAATAATATTTTTAATTAATTCATCTCCGGGATGGTATATTTGGGTAGTTCCTCTATTTATATTATTTAGTGCGAATTTTTCTATAAAAGATAACTATTTAATTTCTTTATTCGTTATTCTGATTTTTATTGAAATAATGCTCATTGGTCCATTAGGATTTTATAACATTAGTTTTTATTCTGTTAACTTATTTAAATTTAACTTTTTAAAACAGTATATTAATATTATTCATTCTGTTTTTTTTGCAGTTGGAATAATTTTAATTTATAGATTATGGAAATTAGGTATTAATGAGAACTATTATTTTAAAATTTGGAGAAAGCCTTTTTTAATTGGAGTGTCAGGAAATTCAGGAGTTGGTAAAACAACTTTGACAAAAAATTTAGAAGAAGTACTTGGTCAAAATTCTGTTACAAATGTTAAAGGAGATGGATATCACGTTTGGGATAGAAATAGATTAATTTGGCAAACTATGACACATTTAAACCCCAGAGCTAATCAACTAGATGAATTATATGAAGATGTTAGAAATTTGATTTTTGGAAAAAAAATTAATATTAAAGCTTATGATCATAAAAGTGGAAAAAAGCATTACATAAATAATGTTATAGTTAAAAATTTTGTTTTATTGGAAGGATTACACATTTTAATTTTCAAAAAATTAAGAGAAAAATGTGATATAAAAATATTCATGGATATTAGTGAAAAATTAAGAAGAGATTTAAAGATAGATAGAGATACAAAACAAAGGGGCTACAAAAAGTTAGATGTTTTAAATAAAATTAAAAAAAGAAAAGTAGACGAAATTAAATATATTGAAACTCAAAGGAAATTTTCTGATTTAGTAATTAATGTCAAAGAAACTAAAAATTATTCTTATGTAAAAAACAAGGAAAGGTTGATTGTAGAAATTATTTCTAAAGATCCAACATATTTTATAAAATTATCTGAAGTTTTAACAAAGATTACTAATATTGGATTCGAAACAAATTTTGGCATAGAAAATAAAATGACATTTTATGGACATATTTCAAAAACAGATGTAATTAAAGTTGCCAAAGAAATGATGTCAAATTATCATGATATTTTTATGAAAAATGCTAGATGGTCTTGTGGGGCAAAAGGAATTGTACAACTAATTAGTTCTATAGAAGTTTATCAACAAATTATGAAAAGAATGAATTAAAATGATTTTAAATAAGCCAAAAGCTATATTATTTGACTTAGACAATACTTTTTACAGTTATACAAAAAGCCATAATTTTGCTCTAAAAAAAGTTAGTTTAAAACTTAAAAATGAATTTGGTATTAGTGAAGCTATTTTCAAAAAACACTATCAAATAGAAAATAAAAAAATAAAACAAATTTTAAAAAATACATCTTCATCTCACAATAAATTCTTATACTTTAAAAATATTCTTGAGCGTTTGAATTTTACTCCTTATGTCAGAATGGCGATAGAGTTAAATAATTTATATTGGGAGATTTTTTACAATGAAATGTATCCTTTTCCATCAGTAAATGAATTTTTAAATGATATTAAGAAAATGGACATCTCAATTGGAGTTATAACTAACTATGATACTACTTATCAGTTTAAAAAAATTCTTTGTCTTGGTCTTGAAAATGAGATTGATTATTTAGTATCTAGCGAAGAAGTTGGAATTGACAAGCCAAGTGAAAAACCATTTTTAAAAATGATGAAGTTACTTTCTTTAAAAAAAAGTGAAAGTTGGATGATTGGAGATTCTGTAAATCATGATCTTGAGCCAGCAAAAAAGATAATGAATTCAGTAACTTTTTTATTTAGTAATCATGAGAACTCAAAAAGGAATAATTATGTTGACTTTGTTTTTAGTGATTATGCCTTTTTAAGAAGTAAATTATCCAAATTTAATTAAATTAGTATGAAAAATTCATTAATATTACGAAAACTTGCGGAGTATGTAGATAGTAACCCTGACTTAATACAAGCTTCTGGAGGGAATATTTCTTATAAATACGATAAAAACATAATGCGAATTAAAGCATCAGGTAAAAGAATTAAAGAAATTAATAAAAGAGATGGGTTTGTTGATGTTTATTACAAACAAATAAATAAAAAAATTAATATTAAAAATAATTATTCAAAAATAAATTTGGATGATTTTAAAGTCGAAAAAGTTTCTTCAAGAGTTTCAATTGAAGTTTATTTTCATGCAATTCTTGATAAAATAGTTTTACATACACATCCAGTGATGTTGAATACTATTTTATGTTCTTTAAATGCTAAGTCTTTAATTAAATCTATTTTCGGATCTAAAAATTTTATAAATTATATTAAACCAGGGTATCAATTAGGCTTAGAAATCCAAAATCGCTATATTAAAAACTCATTAAACAATGATGACAACTCAGAGTTTTACTTACAAAATCACGGTTTAATACTTTCAGGAAATAATGTAGACGAAATAATAAAAAGAAGTGAAATGATTGAAAAACTATCTCAAAAGTTTTTAAATTCTCAAAAAACTAAATTTAAAATATTTGACATACCAAGGTTAATCTACTCGAATCTAAATATATTTTTATGTAAAAATGAAGATATTAATAACTTCATAAATACTAATTTTAGTCTAATAAAAAAAGCTACCAATCCAGATACAGTCATTTTTTGCGGGCCAGAAATATTTTTTGTAAACCCAAATACATTTATTCATGACATAAAGCTTTTTTTTAAAAATTATAAAACAATACCAAAAGTTTATTTGTATAACAAAAAATTTTATATATTAACTGAGAACACAAAAAGTAAAAATGCTATTGAAGAGGTATTATTGAGCCATTTAAAAATAACATCAAACATCTTTTTTAAAATTAAATCTTTATCAAAAATTGAATGTCAGGAGTTGCTTTCAAGAGATGATGAGAAATATCGTTTAAATTTAATTTCTAAATAAAAGTGAATTTTATATCAAAAAGATTTAAGTTTACAATTAATTACAAAAGGTTAATTTTATTTTTTTACTTTATATCATTTGGTTTCTATGGTGTTCTAACACCCAACTATGATCTATTTCAAAAAAATAAATTATATCATGTATGTTTTGAGTTTTTAATAATAATAATACCTCTTATTTTTATATTAATTAAAAAAAATGAGGATAAATACAAATTTAGCTTAAAATTTGAAAATCATTATTTATTCTGTATACCACTATTACTTATATTTTTTTTTCTCAACTTATATCCATTAGAATATGAACTATATTCAGATGAACAAAGCTATGTGCTAACAAGTCATATTCATTCAATTGAAATGGCTAAGAAAATAATCAACATTTTTCCTGTAATCAATGAATTTGGAATAATTAAAATTGTAAGAGGTTTTGGTTTTTTAGTGATAATTTTTATAATAGCTAATTATTTTATTTTTCAAAATTTAAGTTCAAGACTTTTTTTCTTTTATTTCTTTCTATTATTAATGTCTTTTAGACTTGCTATATTAGTTTTTGGTGGATTTATGACCCCACATCCAATTATTCATAGTCTTCCTTTATTGTTCTCAGGAGTTATATTTGGGTTCTCTCCCATAGTTTTCAAAACGACCATTATGATTATTTATTTTTTCTTTTCGATGATTCTAAGTTCTCAAATTTTTAAAAATAATCTTGATAAATTTATTTTTATTGTCCTGTTAATGACCTTTCCCATTTTAGACAATCTTAAGCATACAGTTGAACCGTCTTTATGGACTTTCGTTATTTTTGCATATGTTGGAAGCGTATTCTTGAAGAAAAATGAAATTAAAGATTTTAATTCATTAATTAATTTAGTAGTTGTATTTTGTTTTTTAAGACAACCTTCCTTTTTGATACTAACTTTAATATTTTTCTTTCAAATTCATCATTTATTTAAAACTAGAACTCCAATTAAATTTACAAAATTATTGCAGTCTTATTTACCATTTATATTGTTTTTACCCTATTTAGTAAACAGCTTAATGCTTGGGACAGGTTCAAACATCAGTATATTAGAGAATTCACCATACCCAAAAATAGATAATGTTTTTATTTCATTAAGTGATTTATATGACTTTACTTTTTTAAGCATGCCTGAAGTATATCTTGTGCCATATGTTTTGTTTTTTTTAATTCTATTACGTAACAGTCAAAGCTCTTTTTTATTCTTCTTTATATTTAACATTATATTAGTTTTTGTGTATTTTTCTATCAATTCGAAGTTATGGTTTTTCGCTAAATATAAAATTGAATATTTTTTACCTTTTATAGTTTATTTTTGCGTGTTGATGAGCAGATATAAATCCTCAATAAAGTACATTGCAATGACTTTTATATTAGTTTTAAATTCTTTCTATTTGATTTTCCCTTCATGGAAATTAGGAAATAAAAATTCAAAACCATATAGATTTGCTGGTATTATGTATAATACTCAACCAATTATTAGGAATATTATAAAGAAAAATACAGTATATCGAACATTTTATGTAGGCTTAAGTTATAAAGCGTATGAATTTTTTTCCCAAAATATAACCATAAAAGAATATTTAGCTATATCGAAAAGAAATTATGTACATGATAATTTTAAACAGTTAATAGATTTAGACTTAAAAAAAAATTTATTCGATTACGTTATTGTAGGAGCAATACCAAATCAAAAAAATATTATTAATTATTTAACTCAAAGAGGTTGGAAAAAAGTTGAAATAAAAACAAATAAAAAGGATAATACTAAGGCTTATCTGTTTAAAAAGTAGAGTTAACATATAGTTAACATGAAATTATTCATTTAGTTATAACTGAGGTGTGTAACCATAAATTTTTTTAATTAAAATTATTATGTTGTCACATATTTTCTTATTAAAAATTATTAGAGCAATAACATACAAATAAAATATTTTTGATCTGTCTAAATTAATATTTTGAAGTTCAGAAACATATTTTAAAAAATGTATCAATCCTTTATCTCTATGTATTGAGAGTGTTGGGTAAATATATTTAGACATATCTAACTGTATTTTCTTTGAAATATCTATATTATATTTCTTATCAATATAAGATGAGATTTTATTAAAGCTTTTCAAAAAATCGATAGAAATGTTTAAGGTTGGAGACCGTTTAATAAATTGTTTTTTATTACGATCATACATCTGGTCATCAGCATCATGCTTTTTTTCTTTTGTTTGTTGAGTAAAAGGAACATCAAGATACGCTGATCTATGATTCAATACTACTTCAGATAGATAGTATATTTGATTTAGTCCAGTATTAAGTTTGTCATCAAATCTGGAAGTTATAAGAGGTAATATCAAATCTCTCTTTATCATAAAACCAGCAATGTAAACACTTTTTCTAAATAGTTTAATTAACGTTTCAATTGAAGGTTCAAAAAAACATGTCTTTGGGAAATATCTAAAAGGTTCTTTATAATTATTTTCGTGAATTAGATAATGCGATTTCAAAACATAAGCCAGATCATTGTTTTTTTTTAAAAAAGTAACAACTTTTTTGAGTGATCCTTTAACAAAGGTATCATCATCTCCCATAAAAATTATCCACTGACCACTACAATTTTTAACTAGATTGTTAAGGTTTTTGTCATATCCTCTATTTATTTTACTTTTAAGGAGTTTAACTTTATATTTTTTGAAGTTTAAAACTTTCTTTTCAATTTCTTTTATTCTAGGGCTACAATCGTCACTTATCACAATTTCTAAATCTCTAAAATAGTCAATAGATTTTAATAGTTCATTCAAATGAGAAGGCCTATTGTAGCTTAATATGCATATTGAAATAAAAGGCAAAGTTAACTCCTATATGTTTTGAAATGACAAATACTAGACATTTGTAATATAAAAAACTTAAGATTAACACAATTGTTAATCAAGACCAAAACAATTACATGATGACAAACATTAAGTAAATACAATATTTAATATCAACTTAATCAATTTAATTAAATATCTTTATCATCAAGATTGTAAAAATAGATAAAAAGTTTATAATTCAATTTTATGAACGAGGAAGTTAAATGATTAATTTTAAATCTTTGAAAATCTTGTCTAAAGGTTGGAGAGATGTTATGCCATTTCCTCATATTGTTATCGATAACTTTTTTGAAAATGATATCGCTTTAGCTCTTGAAAGTGAATTTCCAGAGTTTGAAGACTCTGTATGGCATGAATATGGAAATGCTATAGAAGAAAAAAAAGTTTGTAACAATTGGAATGTTTTTCCAACTTTAACGTATAAGATATTTGATTTTTTAAATTCTGATAGTTTCGTAAAGATTTTATCTAGTTATCTTTTTTTAGATGAAATTTTGTTTTCTGATCCTGGTTTAAATGGTGGTGGTTGGCATATTCATAAGCAAGGAGGAAAACTAAACACTCACTTAGATTACTCATTACATCCTAAATTATCCCTGCAAAGAAAATTAAATATAATAATTTATTTAAATTCTAATTGGAAAAAAAAATGGGGTGGAAATTTAGGATTATGGAACAATGAAAGTTCTATTACACCTGGGAAGTTAATTAAAGAAATCGAACCAATTTTTAACCGTGCTATAATTTTTGATACAACATGCAATAGTTGGCATGGTTTACCAAAACCATTAAAATGTCCTTCTGGACAATTTAGAAAAAGTTTGGCTGTTTATTATTTATGTAAACCAAATAAAGGTGTGAATAAACGTGGTAAAGCATTATTCGCACCTACCGAAGAACAAAAAAAAGATAAGTCAGTATTGGAGTTAATAGAAAAAAGATCTGATGTAAAGTTAGCGTCAACTGTCTACAAAAAACATTAGTAAATTTAACTGAAAGAATTTTTAAATTATAAATATATATTAAAAAAATGAAATAATTATGAATTTTATTATAGTTTATACAAATGAAACTAGTTTATAATTATTCTAAAGATTTATTAGAAAATTTAATTTTATAAAACATTATGAAAAACATTCATATTTTTAGAGATAAGGTTCTTTTGATCACAGGTGGAACGGGTTCATTTGGAAACGCAATGGTTCGAAAACTGATTAACTCAGAAATTAAGGAAATTAGAATTCTTAGTAGAGATGAACAAAAGCAAGATCAAATGAGAAAATTTTATAGTAATAGCAAATTAAAATTTTATTTAGGTGATGTAAGAGACATAACAAGTTGTATGAATGCAATTAATGGCACTCACTACATATTTCACGCAGCAGCGTTAAAACAAGTCCCATCGTGCGAATTTTTTCCTTTGGAGGCTGTTAAAACAAATGTTATAGGAACTGAAAATATTTTAGACGCCTCAATTAAATTACAAGTAGAAAAAGTTATTTGTCTAAGTACTGATAAAGCAGTTTATCCAATAAACGTAATGGGTATGACTAAAAGTTTAATGGAAAAAGTCATGATAGCCAAATCTAGGTTAGCTAATAAAACAATTATTTGCGCCACAAGATATGGAAATGTAGTAGCGTCTAGAGGATCAGTTATTCCACTATTCATAGATCAAATAAAGAATAATTTACCACTTACTATAACAAATCAAAAAATGACTAGATTTATGATGTCATTAGATGATGCAATAGAACTAGTTCTATTCGCTTTTAAACATGGTAATACGGGTGATATTTATGTGAAAAAATCATCATCAGCTTCATTAGATATGGTAGTACAAGTTTTAAAAGACATAATGAATAAGGCTAATTTAAAAGAGAAAATAATTGGAACAAGGCATGGTGAAAAACAATATGAAGTTTTAATGAGTAAAGAAGAAATGCAAAAGTCTGAGGATCTTGGTGATTTTTTCAAGATTGCAACAGATAATAGAAGTTTAGATTATGATTTATATTTTGAAAAAGGTCAAAATATCCAAGAAAATCTTGACGAATATAACTCAAACAATGCTTATAATTTAGACTTTTCAGAATTAAGAGATTATTTACTAAAAAATGAAGATTTAAAAAAACTAATAGAAAACGATTTTGCAAATTGAAAAATATTCTAATTACAGGTTCCAATGGTTTTATCGGGAAAAATCTTTGCTCACATTTAGAATATATAAACGGAATTAATATTATTAAATGTACAAGAGAAAATTATCAAAAAGTACTTTCAAAAAGTTTAAAAGACATTGATTTTGTTTTTCACCTCGCTGGAACAAATAGGTCAGAAGATCAAGATGATTTTTTAAGAAATAATGTTTACAACACTCAATTTTTAATTGAGAGTCTTCAGAATGCTAAAAATCAAGCACCAATAATTTATACTTCAAGTATTCAAGTAGGGAATAATTCAATTTATGCCCATTCAAAACAAAAGGCTGAAAATATTTTAATAAACCATGGCATAAAAAACTCATCAAAAATTTCGATTTTTAAATTGCCTAATGTTTTTGGAAAATGGTCAAAACCAGATTATAATTCATTTATAGCTACAACAATAAACAATGTAACAAATGATATAAAAACCAATATTTGGAATGGAGATAAACTTATAACATTATTATATATTGATGACCTTATAGAAATTTTTAAGAAGTGCATATTTAATTATAGCGAACTCCCAACTTATTTTGAAAACTTTTCTGTCCAAAAAGAAAATCCTAATAATATTCACAAAAAAATTGATAGTTTTTATAAAAATAGAGAAAAAGAAAATTTTAATATTAATTTAAATTCTTTTGAGAAAAAACTATACTCAACTTTTCTTTCATTCTTAGATATAAAAAAATCTATATTTCCAATAAAAAGTAACATTGATGAAAGAGGGGATTTTATTGAATTTATGAAATCGCCATTTATTGGACAAATATCTGGATTTTATTCCAATGAAAATGTTGTCCGAGGAAAACATTTTCATCACACAAAAATTGAGAGATTTTTGATATTATCAGGAAAAGCAAAATTTAAATTTGAGCATTTTATCTCTAGGGCAAAATATGAAAAAGTTTTAACATATAATAAACCTTGCATTGTTGAAACATTTCCAGGATGGATACATTCTATACAAAATGTTGGAGATAATTTATTATCAGGAATAATTTGGGCTAATGATATATTTGATAAGTCTAAACCTGACACATATTATAAGGGAGACATCTAAATGTCCTTTAAAATAGCTACAATTCTTGGAACTAGACCTGAAATTATTCGACTGTCTAGAATAATTAAATTATTTGACCAGGTTTCAGATCATACTCTCATACATACGGGTCAAAATTTTTCAAATGAATTAAATAATATATTTTTTAAGGATTTAGATATCAAGCAACCTGATTACTATCTAAATTGCTCAGGTTCTAATAGTATATATACTATTTCAAAAGTTTTAAAAGAAACATATAGGATCTTAAAAAGAATACAGCCTCACGCTGTATTTATTTTAGGGGATACAAATAGTGCTTTGTCGGCATATTCTGCTAAAAGATTAAAAATACCAGTTTTTCATTATGAAGCTGGAAATAGATGTTTTGATGATAGGGTTCCTGAGGAAATAAATCGAAGAGTAGTCGATCACATCTCCGATATTAATTTAACATATAGTTCTATATCAAAGCAATACCTCATAAGAGAAGGTTGCAAACCAGAAAGAGTAATCAAGGTTGGAAGTCCTTTAAATGAAGTTTATAACCATTATAAATTAAACATTCAAAAATCTAATATTCTTGAAAAATTAAAGCTTAAAAATAATAATTATTTTCTTATAAGTTGCCATAGAGAAGAAAATTTAGATTCTAAAATAAAGTTTCAACAATTTCAAAACTCAATACATAAACTTCATAGTTTTTATAAGAAAACTATTGTCATTACTACTCATCCAAGAACAAAAATTAAATTTAAAAATAATTTCGATTCATTTGATAAAAATATAAAGTTTTGTAACCCATTTTCTTTCACAGAGTATTGTAAATTACAATTAAATGCATACACTGTTATTTCTGATAGTGGTTCAATTGCTGAGGAATCTTCGATACTAGGCATTAATTCAATTCATATACGAGACTCTCATGAAAGACCAGAAGCAATGGAAAAATCTCCAATAGTTCTTTCTTCTATGAATTTTGAAGATATTAAAGACAGAATCACTTTGTTAAAAAACAGAAATATTGTTAAATTGAAAAAATACAACAAAATTTCTGATTACAGTGAAGAATATGTATCTGACAAAATATTAAAAATAATTTTTTCTTATACTGATTATGTAAATCGAGAGATTTGGAAAAAATTCTAATGGATATTTTAATTGTAAGTCAGTATTTTTGGCCAGAAAACTTTAGAATTAATGATTTAGTCTTTGAATTCCAAAAACGAAACCATAACATTACAGTTTTAACTGGAATTCCATCTTATCCTAACAGAAATAAATTTGAAAAGATGGAAGTTTATAATAAATTTAGTAATGTTGATTTGATAAGGATTCCACTCTTTAATAGAGGGCGTAATAATTTTACTTTAATGATTAACTATATATCTTTTTTTTTATCAGGTTTAAGTTTTGGAATTTATAAATTAAAAAATAAAAATTTTGATGTGGTTTTTGTTTTTCAACCATCACCAATTTTTCCTGTATTGTTAGGTGTTATTATTGGAAAAATTAAAAAATGCAGGGTATGCACATGGGTACTCGATTTATGGCCAGAAACACTTGATTCAATGGGGTTTTTGAAAAATAAAATTATAAAAAACATTAGCTTTTTTTTATCAAACTTTATTTATGGAAAAGTAGAGCTTCTTTTAACTCAGTCTTCTTCAATGAGAGATTATATGAGAAATAGATTACCAAAAAATAATATTCAACTTTTGTCTAATTGGGTTGAGAAAGAATTTTCTAATCTTGAAAGTCCTCAAATAAGAAAAGAAGTGAAAAAAATTTTTTTTACAGGAAACATTGGAGAATCTCAAGATTTTGAGGCAATTATTAAATGTTTTAAAATATTGAAAAGTGAAGACATAATTTTAGAAGTTTTAGGTGATGGAAAAAACAAATCTAAAATAGTTAATTTAGTTAAAACAAATAATCTTCATCATAAAATATTTTTTAAAAATCCTGTATCACTTAGTAAGCTTCCTCAAGTTCTCAAAGAAGCTGACGCTTTACTATTTGCATTAAAAAAAAATAAGATATTTGAAATAACAATACCTGGCAAATTTCAAAGTTATTTAGCTTTTGGGCTTCCTATTTTAGGTATGATTAATGGTGAAAGCTCAAGAATAATTGAGGAACATAAAATCGGATACAGCGTTAATGCTGGAGATTATAAAAGTTTAGCTAAAAAAATAAAATACCTTATTAATTCTTCAGTTGAAGTAAGAAAAAAAATGTCACAAAATGCACAACATTTAGCAAAAACTGCCTTTGATAGAAATAAAGTTTTTGACTATCTTGAAATAGAATTGAAAAAAATGAAAAAAGAATGTGCATAATAAAAGGAAATAAAATAAATCTTTTGGTAAAGAGAGTATTTGATTTTTTCTTGTCCTTCTTATTACTTTTAATTTTAACCCCTTTCATAATTATAATTGGAATTTTAATTAAAATTGATTCAAAAGGACCAATATTTTTTTGGTCAAAAAGATATGGAAAGAATAAAATTTTTTTTTATATGCCAAAGTTTAGATCCATGGCATATAATACACCTTTAGTCGATACTAAAAATTTACAAAATTCTGAAGATTTTGTAACAAAACTTGGTAAATTTTTAAGAACTACAAGTATTGACGAAATCCCTCAACTTTATTCGGTTTTAAAAGGTGATATGTCACTAGTTGGTCCTCGTCCAGCTCTTTTTACTCAAAATGATTTAATTCAAATGCGGGACAAATTTAGTATAAATTTCCTTAAACCAGGAATAACTGGGTTGGCTCAAATAAATGGAAGAGATAATATAACTTTAAATAAAAAAGTTAAATTTGATAAAGAGTATTTAAATAATAGAAATTTCTGTTTAGATTTAAAAATACTATTTATTACAATTTATGGATTAAAATGGTTAAAAGATATTTCACATTAAATAATATTTTAGCTGAAGTATTAGAAAGAATTTTGAATTTTAATAGAAAAATTAAATATCTCATAGCACTTACAGTTGATTGTTTAATTCTTTATATTACTTTATTTTTAGCTTTCTACTTGAGATTTGGTGATTTAAATTTTTCATTAAAATTAAATGATTATATATTACTTATTTCATTTATTACTTTCTTATCTTTATGGGTTTCATTAAAAATCTATAAACACATCTTAAGATTATCAGGTTCTGCAACTTATACTACATTTTTGAAATTCATATTTTTCTACACAGTCATTTTTGTGACTTTGATCTTTACCTTGCGGTTTGATGGCGTGCCAAGAACGGTTAGTTTAATTCAACCATTTTTATTATATTTTGGATTAATTGGATGGAGATACTTATTTAAAAAATTTTTAGATTTAATTTTTGTTGATAAAAGACAAATTTATGTATCAAATGTTATAGTTTATTCTAAAATTGAACATGCTGATCAAGCAATTAAAGCTATAGAAACAAATAATAATTTTAAAGTAATAAACATTGTAAATGATCTAAAATCAAATGATGGTCAGTACATAAATAATATAAAAATAGTGAATACAGAAAAAATTAAAAAAAATATAAAAAATAAGAATATTGAATTAATTTTTTTTATCGAGCAAGGTATAAATAAATCCAAAAAAAACAAAATTTTAAAACTGCTAAATTCTTTTGATATTCCTATAAAAGTCATTCCCGAATTAAATAAATATATAACTAAATTTTTGGATCAAAATGAACCAAATGAAAATTTTATTGAAAATCTTTTAGAGAGAGACACTGTTTTTAATTTTAAAAAAAATATTAAAAATTCAATTAAAGACGTCATCCTGATTACAGGTGCAGGAGGATCAATTGGTCAGGAATTGGTTGTACAACTATTATATAAAAAAGTTAAAAAACTTATTTTGTTTGATCAAAATGAATATGGACTCTATAAAACCTTGGAGAGAATTGAAAATTTAAAAAAAAAGAATAGAAATTTCAATACGTCAGTCAATATTGTGTTAGGCTCAATTACAAGTATCTCTTTAGTTGAAAAAACTATTACAAAATTTAAACCTACACTTGTTTATCATACAGCAGCTTATAAACATGTTCCAATTGTTGAATTTAATCCTCTTGAAAGCTATTTCAATAATGTAGTCGGAACAAAAACATTAATAGATTGTTGTTACAAACTAAATATTAAAAAGTTTGTTTTGATAAGTTCAGATAAAGCAGTTAGACCTTCAAACTATATGGGGAAAACTAAAAGAATTTCAGAACTTATAGTTCAAGCCTATTCAAGAAGACACAAAGATTTAAATTATATAATAGTTCGTTTTGGAAATGTATTAAATTCGTCTGGCTCTGTTATACCAAAATTTAGATCTCAAATAAGAGATGGTGGTCCGGTTACTGTTACACATCCACAGGTGACACGTTATTTTATGACCATTAGTGAAGCAGTTGACTTAGTTATCGCGGCTTCAATTATAGGTAAGGGTACTGAAGTGTTTATATTGGATATGGGAAGGCCTGTAAGGATTTTTGAACTAGCAAAAAAAATTATTAAAATGGAAACAAATTTTTTTAAAAAGCCAGTTGAGATTAAATTTACAGGATTAAGGCCAGGTGAAAAAATGTTCGAAGAATTATCAATTTCTGGTATTGAGATTAAAACAAAAATTCCCAAACTTTTAAAAGTAGAAGAGCCATTTGTAAAATATGAAAAACTAATGTTACATCTTAATAGAATTGAAGTATATTTAAAAACTGACAATATTAGAAATTTTAAAATTGAAATAAATAATTTGCTTGAAGAATGTTGATACTTTTTTTTGAGATTTTATTGTTTTCAATTTTAACTCTTTACTTCTTTTTTATAAATCAAATTTTTTATTTAGCCTCCATTTTTTTTTTAATTTGCATTTATTTTTATAAATATCAAATAAAGTTTGACAATATAAAAATAAAATTAAGTTTTGATTTTCTTTACATAATCTTTCCTTTGGTATTTTTGTTTTTAATATTCTACATAACACCTTCAGACTACATTTACACATCTCAAGATGCATTTGCATGGTGGGGACCTAGTATAAGATGGATAATAGAAAATGAAAAAATTTGGGATGAATTTTCACCATTAACCCAAAAATATAATGTTCCTGGTCCTCAATTATACCAATTTATTTTTCTGAAGTTATTCGGGTTTTCAGAATTAAACACCTTGCTAGCAGTAAATTTTTTAACTTTTTATATTTTTTCTCTTTGTTTATATATATTAAAAATTAAATCTTTTGAATATTTGTTTATATATCCCTTAATTTTATCTATTCTACCTTTGTTTGGTTATCATTATGCTGACATTATGATAGATGGGCTATTTAGTGCATTTATTACCTTGTATATAATTATTTTTTTTAAATTAATAAATTGCAATAAATATTTTAATATTTTTTGTTTAGTTTCATGCGTACTAGTTTTAGTTAAGACAATTGGAATAATTATAGCTATTATATTTTCTTTAAGTTTCATTATAAAAAGATGCATTGATTTACAGAGAAAAGAAATATCTCTTTTTAGATTGATATTATCTATTCTTCCGATAATTTTTTCATTATTTATATATTTATCATGGAATAATTACTTGTTAGATATTAATGCTAATAGAACTTCTTCTATTAGTTTTAGTCATATATTAACTGACAATTCTATTACAAAATTTTTAAATGTAATCACTGGTTTTAAAAATTGGCTTACCAATAGCAATTTTTTATTGATTAAAGTTCATGAATTTTCTTTCATTTCGACACATATCATTTTCAATGTCTTAACTTTATTTATCTTTTTTCAATTTTATACTTATAATTATATCGTAAAATCAATTATTTTTATTAATGGTTTTATAATATTATTTCTATTTATTTTTCTTATTTTATATCAATTATACTTTGTTAATTATGAAGCAGCTAACGTCGCTTCTTTAAGTAGATATATTGGTGTTTTTTATATTCCTTGGGCATTGGGATTAATTATTTTATATTACAATTTTTTCTTTAAAAAAATTATAAAATATAAGTTTATAGGTTTTACAACTTTAATTTTATCTGTATTCATTATATACAATTCTCAAAATTATTTTTTAGGTTTAGGTTTAGATAAACAAAGGATTAGCAACTTTATAAGTTTAAAAAAAAAATTAACTATTAATAACATACCAAAAAATGAAAAAGTTTTTATAATATCTCCAGATACTTTTGGACGAGTAACCAATGCCTTTGAGTATATATTAGGTGAACATGGTTCACGTCAAAAATGTTGGTCATTTAAAAATGAAATAAAAGAAAACGATTATTGGGATTGTTCAGAACGAATTTATTTTAATTTAGATCTATTTGAGTTGCATTTATCAAAAAGTAATACATATATATTTAATTTCATGGATGGTTATAAATATTTATACATTGATAAAATTAACACAGATTTTGTTAGATTGTATGGATCTTTATTCACGCGTTTAGAAAAAAATACATTATATGAAATAGACTTTTTCAAAAAAAAATTTATACCAATTAATTTTTAAAGCTGTAGTTTTTTAACATTTCTTTGGTTGATTTTAATTTAACTTTTGAAATAGCATTCTTGTTAACTGTTTTTATTATAAAATTAGATGTTAAAGGGTTTAAAATTTTTTTTAAAATTGGTATTTTTTTAAAATAAAAAAGTGAAGAATTACTTAACTGAATATTTATAGATGTACTTTTAGTTAATTTTGAAAATATGGAAATTAACTTATTGATGGATAATGTTTGTGGGTCACTAACGTTAAATATTTCAAATTTTTTATGATTAAATAAATTATATTCAATAAAACTTAATAAATTTTCAATACTTAAAAAACTTCTTAATATTTCTGTTTTTGAAGTTATAATTGGTATTTTGTACTTGATTGCAACCAAAAGAACTTTAAAGTTTCCTTTAAAATTTTTTCCATAAATCATTGGTGGACGAATTATTGATAGGTTAACTTTTGAATTTTTTAAAACGTTAATAATTTCATTTTCACATTTTACTTTTGATTTTGAATAGTCACCCTCTGGGTTAATTTTAGAATTTTCATTGAAAACTCCATTTTCACCATAAACTTTAGACGTGCTTATATGTATCATTAATTTTATATTAGCTGATTTGGCTAATATTGATAAATCACGCGAAAATTTTACATTATCTAAATAAAGGTTTCTTTTATTCTTTTCTAAAAATTCAAGTCTAACATGTGCTTTGCCCGCTGCATTTATAATATATTTAATATTATTGTTTTTGAGGATGGATGGATTATCTTGTAATTCTTTCAATGTAAAAATGTTATCATTGTGTTTTATTTTCTTTCTTACTAAACCAAATATTTTGAATTCTTCTCTTTTAGATAAGTGCTCATACAAAAAACTTCCAACAAAACCATTCATACCTGTTATTAAAATAGACAAACTCATAATCTATAGTTATCTTAAAATAAAATGATTGTCATTGAATATATTAAGCCATTTATATCGTTAGCCTTACTAGTTTCAATACATTTATATTTAGGTAATGTAATTTTACAGAGATCATCATCTTTGGTAATAAATTTTTTTGCTGGATATAGCTGTTTATATTTAGGATTTATCACTTATGCTTACTTGTCTAATAAAGTCTTATTTATATTTTTTATTTTAACAATTCTATCTATATTGACATATTTTTATTTTAAAAAAAAAGATAAAAATTTTTTTATAAACATTAAATCCTTGATATTATGTCAAATTTTAATTTTTCCATTATATGTTTATTCTTTTAGTTTACCTCAATTGAATTGGGACGATTATGCAACATGGTTGCCTAATACATTTTTTATTTATGAAAATTTAGCCTTTCCAAATAGCGAGAATTTAAATTCATGGTCTGCTCATCCTTCTTATCCATATGGCTTTCCAATAATTCTATCAATCATAAATATGATTAATTTAAATTTCACCGAAAATTTAGGTCCATTTTTAAACATTTTTATTTTTTCCACTTTTTTATTAATCTTAAAAAGAGAAGATAACTCTCATACCATGCCCATTTTTTTCAGTTTGATAAAGTTATTGCCATTACTTATTCTTTCTATTTTAATTATCAATTCAAAAGGAGTTTTTTCAGCTGGTCCAGATCTTCTTTTATGTATTTTGAGTTTATTATATATAAAAAATTCATATATGGGTGAGAAATCAATTAAAGGTTCTTTACAATCAAAAAATTCCTACAATCATTTATTTGAACAAATGTTAATCTCAATTGCTATAGTGGCTACAAAACAAGTTGGAATTTATATTTTGATTATTTTGAATTCTGGGATTATTTTCACTAATTGTATTTTTTTTATAAACAAGAAAATTAATTATTATTATTTTATTCATGTTTTGAAATGCATATCAATAATAACAATATTTGCTTACCTGATAAATTATTTCTGGGAAATTTATGTCGAAAAAGAAAATTTAAGAAAATCTTTTCAGTTTAGTTTTGAAAATTTGAGATTTAGTGATTTTTCATTTGTGATAGAATCTATAATGAAAAATATCTTAGAAAAACCATATTTTCTTATTTTGATGTTCTTAAATTTAATAATTTTGAAAAAGAATTTTAATAAAGACGCAGATTCATCATATTACTGTGTTGTAAGTCTTGTCTGTAATTTATTAATGATTATTTTTTTAATCATAGCTTATATTTCAGTGTTTGGAGAATTTGAAGGTAGAAGAGCAGCTTCATTTGAAAGATATATTGCTCCAATGGGATTTATATCGTTAATTCCTTTGTCAATCTTAATTCAAAGAAATATAACTTCAGCATTAAAAAATAAAATTTTAATTATTTCTTCTTTTCTTTTTTATTTGATTTTATTAATTTCTTCGAAAGATAGAATTATTAGAAATCATGATATAGATTACGCATTTATTGAAAATTATATTGTTAAAAATTCAACTAATTATAAAAAAGTAAATATAATTGATTTTTATTCTTATGGTTTTATTGGTCATTTATTAAAATTTAGAACGAATAAAATTGTTGATGTAAAAGGTTATGATCCCTTGAATACAAAAATTAATGAAGAATTTTTAACAAAATTAAAAAATATTAATCATCTTAATTTATTAATTTCAAAGAGTAATGAAAATAAATTTATAAAGCTTGTACAATCAGAGAAATTTAGTACTAAAATGATAATGAAATCAAAGGATAAGAATTTTAAAATATTAGAACTTAAATATGAGTAATATTAAAAAAAATAAAAATATTAGTATTGCAGCTTTAATTCCATGCCTTAACGAAGAAAAAACCATTGGATCTACAATAAAAAATATTAAAAAGTTTTGTCCAAACATTAATGTTTACGTTTGCGATAATGGTTCAAGTGACAAAACATTTGAGATTGCAAAAGGTTTAGGTGCTCATGTTATAAAGGAACCAAGAAAAGGAAAAGGGTTTGCGATGGATCGACTTTTTCAACATGTTAATGCTGATTATTATTTTATGGTTGATGGTGATAACACCTACGATATATCTGAGATCAAAAAACATATTAATCTAATGTTGATCGAGGAAGTTGATATGCTCATTGGAGTGAGAAATGATCTTGAAAACAATACTTTTCCTAGAGGACATAAATTTGGGAATAAATTATTTAATAAAGCGATAGAAATTTGTTTTGGAAAAGGAATTACTGATGTTTTGTCTGGATACAGGATATTATCAAAAAAATATGTGAAGTCTTTTCCAAATTTGTCTAGAAAGTTTGATATCGAAGTAGAGATGTCGGTTCATGCATTAGAGTTAAATGTAAAGATACTTGAACAAAATATTAAATATTTTAAAAGACCTGAGGGTTCATTAAGTAAATTAAATACTTATTCAGATGGATTTAAAATTTTATCTAGAATAATAATAATGTTAATTGATAGTCGACCTATATATTTATTTTCAATCATAAGTTTAATTTTGTTTGTCCTATCAATTTCACTATTATTACCTGTTATAAATTATTGGTTAGAATTTGGAAATGTGCCACGTATCCCTACTTTTATATTAGGAACATTTTTACTTATTATAGGATTTACAATATTTTTGACAGGATTAATTTTAGATAGTATTTCTAGACATAGAATTGAGGAAAAGAAGGTCAAATTTAAATTATTCAATTATAATTAAAATTCTATTCTAATAATAGTACCTTTGCCAAGCCTTTTCATTACATTTTTAATAGACTCCTGTTCTACTTTCATATGATATCCATTTGAGTGCAAAAAATTATTTTCATCCACAATTATCCCAATGTGGCCACTCCAATAAATTAGATTTCCAGGGATAAAGTTTTTTTTAAGATATGGTAGTTTTTGAGAAATTTCAAACTGATCATTACTATTTCTCGGGATTGATATATTTTGGCAAGCATAACTTAATTGTATCAAAGCAGAACAATCTAACCCAGCTGGAGTTTTGCCACCCCACAGATATGGCGCTCCCAGCAATGATTTTGCTGTAGATATCCAGTTAGCAGTTTTACTTTTGTCAATTAGATTCTTGGAGAATACATATCCAAACATTTTTATTGAATTTTTAAAAAATATTATTTTTGACCAGTTGTTTTTTTTTTAAACAACTCTAACACATGAGTTTAAATATAATGTCATAATTTTTTTTGATTTAGGGTCTGGATTTTCATAAATAAAGGCCAATTTTTTTGAACTTTTATAATTTGTCTTACAATGATCACCAAGACAGTCAGATAAGATCCATCCGTAATAATCGTCGTTTTCTAAATACCCGTAAGACCATTTTTTTTCGTAATGTTTAACAACAAAAGTTTCTCCAAATATAGCTTCAGTTTCTATTGTAGTTGTAGATTTATTTTTATATAAAAAACAAGAAGGTTTAATTACGTTTTTACTAAGTGGTGAAACCATTTATCTCACACCAATCTTTAACATTAAAATTAGGACAAGTTTTATTTGATTTTGTAATTTGATTATGCCCAACTATTTTAGCTTTTGGATATTTTTCCTTCCAATCTTGAATAACTAATTTTAAAGAAGAAAATTGATTTTTAGTAAATTTAGTTCTTCCAATTAAACAAACACCTAAACTTTTATCATTAAATCCTTTTGCATGAGCTCCAATCCAGTATTCTGGTCTTCCATTTTCAATTAATCCCGACCTACATATAACTTTATGGTAACCAATACCGTCCCAACCAAATTTTAAATGTAAATCGTGAATGTTCTTAGCATTGTAGTTTTTATTATCTTCACTGTCAGAGCAATGAATTACTAAAAAAGCTATCCTATCACTTAATAACAAAACTTATCTTCCATATTGGTCTTTAATTCTAATTATATCATCTTCTCCAAAATAAGTACCCATTTGTATTTCAATAATAATTAATTTTGATTTTGTCTCATTGATAATTCGGTGAACAGATTTTTGAGGTATGTCAATTGAGTTTCCTTTTTTTAATGTATATACTTTGTCGTTTAATATAACTTTTGCTGTACCCTTAATTATAAGCCAATGCTCACTTCTAAAATTATGATATTGTAAGGATAAACTTTTTTTAGGATCAACAGTAAGTTGTTTAATTTTACAATCATTAGTTTCAAATAGATTTTCGAATTTGCCCCAGGGTCGTATTTCAAAGTTATTTTCAAAAGCCTCAAAAATTTTATTTTTAGATAACTGTTCTACTACATTTTTTACCTTTTCAGATTTATTTTTTTTTGCTATCAATAATGCATCATTGGTATCTACAATAATCGAATTATTTATGCCAACTGTTGCAATGACTTTTTTATTTGTTTTAATAAAATTATTATTTGATTCAATTTGAACAATATTTTTGTTTGAACTTACATTCTTTTTATATTTTATAAGACTGTCCCAATTACCTAAATCATCCCAATCAAATTCACATTTAGCACAATAAACATTATCCGCTTTCTCAATTACAGAAAAATCAATTGAGACAGATGGAATTTTTTTAAAGTCATCTAATTTAAAAAAAACATTATTATTTTCAATTTTTTTATTTTTAATAGCAACATCACATTTATTTGCAATATCAGGGGCCAAATTTTTAATAGAATTAATAATCATTTTTGTATTTCCCATAAAAATTCCAGCATTCCATAAATAATTATTTTTTACATAGTGTTTAGCAACATCGATTTTTGGTTTTTCAGTGAATTTTAACACTTTTTTTAAAATATCTTGTTTATCAGTATTATCGTTTATTTTAATATATCCATAACCAGTATGCGGTTCATTTGGTTTAATTCCAAAAATTACCCATTGATTATCTGATTTGTATTTCAAAACATTTTCTATTGTACTTCTGAAAAATTTATCATTTTTAATTAAGTGATCTGAGGGTAAAAATAGTAATTCATCTTTATGATTTGAAAGTACAGCACTTATGTATATTGCAGCTGTTGTATTTCTTCCAATTGGTTCAAAAATGGAAGTTCCTCTTATTGAGCATTTTTCTAAAGCTTTAGAAATGTGAAATCTATATTCCTCATTACTAATAATTACAGGAGATTCTATGTTTTTAATTAAGCTAATTCTTTTTAAGGTGAGGTCCAGTAAATTATCTTTATTAAAAAAATTTATAAATTGTTTTGGTAATTTTTTTCTACTTTCTGGCCATAGTCTAGTACCAGTTCCTCCACACAAGATTATAGGTTTTATACTCATGGAATTATCTCACTTTTAATATCCCAATATATAGGAAAGGGTGGACTGAAAATTCTAATTTTGTGATCATCATTTTCAAGATAATTTTTAAATTTTAATGGTCTAGGCGATTTATTTAAAATTATTTTTTCTTTATTTTCAGGTAAAGAATAGTGAATAGGACCATTTTTTGATAAAAAATTTTCTAAATTATCTAATTTATTTTCATTATCAAAAATTTGAGTGATCATTTGAATGGAATTTATAGTATTAAATATTCCTGCACAACCGCATTCACTCTCTTTATCATCGATATTGTGTGGAGCTGAATCTGTGCCTAAAAAAAAGTTTTGACTGCCGCACGTTGCAGCCTCAACTAATGCTTTTCTATCATCTTCTTTTTTTAATATTGGCAAACAATAATAATGTGGTTTAATTTTATGTTCAAGCATGTCAGTTCTGTTTAAAATTAAATGGTGAGGTGTAATAGAAGCTTTGATGTTCGATTTTGATCTTTCAACAAAATCAACTGCAAATTTAGTAGTGATATGTTCTAAGGTAATTTTTAAATCTGGAAATTCTTTTATGATAGAGAAAAGTATATTTTCTATAAATATTCTTTCTCTATCAAAAATATCTATTTTTTTGTCATTCACCTCTCCATGAACCAATAAAGGAATATTTTCTTCTGACATTTTTTTTAAAATAGGGTAAATATTTTTAAAATTTTTTACTCCTTTTGCAGAATTCGTAGTCGCACCAGATGGATAAAGTTTCACTGCAAAAACTAAATTATTCTTTGAGGCTTTTATTAATTCATCAACATCTAAACTTTCCGTTAAATAAAAAGTCATCAATGGTTCAAATTTTTTATTTAATGAGTGATTTAAAATTTCTTTTTTATACTTTTTAATTTGTGTAATAGATGTTATTGGAGTTGAAAGATTTGGCATTACGATCGTACGATTATAAAGTTTTGATGTTTCTCGAACTAACAATTTTATTAGTTTTCCCTCTCTAAAATGTACATGCCAATCATCAGGCTTCACTATTTCTAACATCATTGTCATAATTTAAATTTGATTTTAATAGGTTGTATAGTAATCTATTATTAGTAATTATTAAATAAATTTACAAATGAAAATATCAATAATCTCTACTAGTCATCAAAAAGAATCTCAATCGAAGAGAATTTCATTAATATTGAAAAACTTTGTTAAAGAAATTGACAACAAATTAAAAATTTTAAACGTGGATGCTTATGAGCTAAATATTCCTTTATGGACATCTAATAAAAAAAATAATTTAAAATTTTGGGAAAAAGATTCTAAATATATCTCAGAAGAATTAAATGCCTCTGATGGGTTTATCTTTGTGGTTCCAGAATATGGAGGGATGGCTACACCGAATGCTAAAAATTTTTTTTTAATTTTTAATAATGGAGAGCTATTTCACAAACCCGGTCTTATTGTATCAATTAGCAGCGGTAATGGAGGTGCTTATCCAATTTCAGAGCTAAGATCAAGTTCTTATAAAAATAGCCATATTTTGTGGATACCTGAAAACGTGATTATTAGAAATGTTAAGCAGTTTTCTCCTGGAAATCATGGAGAATTAATACCAGATTGGCTTGATGATAGAATAAAATATTCATGCAATTTGTTGATTAAATATGCTGAGTATTTAAAGCCAATTCAAAAAATAATTAATAAAAAGGATTTTGGAAATGGAATGTAAATTGTCATTAGATGATGTATTATCACAATTAAACTCTTGGGAATTAACGAAAGACGGAAGAGATGCAGTGGTAAAAGAATTTAAATTTACTGATTTTAAAAGTGCTTTTTCCTTTATGACTTCTATTGCTTTAAAATCAGAAGAAGTAGGGCATCATCCTGAGTGGTTTAACGTTTACAATAAAGTTAAAATCACTTTGACAACTCATGATGTCAACGGATTAAGCGAAAAAGATATAATATTAGGTAAGTTTATAGATAATCAATATGAAAAATGAGTTACTTTGGAAACCAACTCAAAAAAGAGTTAAAAACACTTCCTTATTTAAATTTATTGAACATGTAAATACAAAACGTAAAGAAAAAATTGATAGTTTTGAATCTTTACATAAATGGTCTGTTGAAAATAGAAATTATTTTTGGGATGAAGTTTGGAATTTTTATAATGTCATTGGCGAAAAAGGCGATCATCCATATGTAGAGCCTGAAAATAGTTTGCCAGGCACAAAATTTTTTCCAAATGGCATGTTAAATTATGCAGAAAATATGTTAAAGAAAAGTGATAATGATATAGCAATCACTTTTTGGTCAGAAGATAAAATAAAGAAAAAATTAAGTTGGTATGAACTCAAAAATCAAGTTGCTGCGGTGGCTAATTATTTTAAGAAAAAGGGTATTAATAAGGGTGACAGAGTTGCAGCTTATTTACCTAACGTACCTGAAACAATTATAGTTATGTTAGCGAGTTCTTCAATAGGCGCTATATTTTCATCAGCTTCTCCAGATTTCGGTGTAGAAGGAGTTTTAGACAGATTCGGTCAAATTGAGCCTAAAATATTAATAACTACAGATGGTTATAATTTTAATGGTGAAGAAATTAATATTACTGAAAAAGTTAAAAAAGTTGTTAATTCATTAAGAAGTGTAAAAGACGTAGTTTTAGTTCCTCTATTAAATTCTTCTGAGTTTTTTTCTTCCAATAAATCTATAATTTATAAAGATGTATTAGAAAATTATAAATCAAAAACATTAGGTTTTGTAAAATTAAAATTGGATCATCCTTTATATATTATGTTTTCTAGTGGAACAACTGGCAAACCCAAGTGTATTGTTCATTCAGCTGGTGGTGTTTTACTAAAACATTTAGTTGAGGTAGGCCTTCATTCAAATGCTAAGGAAAAAAAGAAATTTTTTTATTTTACAACTTGTGGTTGGATGATGTGGAACTGGTTGGTATCTTCTTTAATGTTAAATTCCACAATTTGTTTATATGATGGTTCGCCTTTTTATCCTACTTCAGATATTTTATGGACTTACGCTCAGGAAGAGGAGTTTAATTTTTTTGGTACATCTGCAAAATATATTGATGCATTATCAAAATTTAAAAATAATATTTCTGAAAAATTTGAATTAGAAAATTTAGAGACTATAGGATCTACCGGATCTCCTTTAGTTCATGAATCTTTTGACTACGTTTATAATAATATAAAAAAAGATATACATTTGGCTAGCTTGTCCGGAGGAACAGATATTGTAGGTTGTTTTGTTGGAGGAAATCCAATTTCACCAGTTTACCGAGGGGAAATACAAGGCCCTATTTTAGGAATGGACGTTCATGTTTTTGATGATGATGGAAATTCTATTAATAATAAACAAGGTGAACTTGTATGTATCAAAAGTTTTCCAACAATGCCTATTAAATTCTGGAGAGATAATGGTGAGAAATATCATAATGCATATTTTGATAAATATAAAAATGTTTGGTATCATGGTGATTACATTTTAAAAACTGAAAACAATGGATTTATAATTTTTGGCAGATCAGATGCAACTCTTAATCCTGGAGGCGTAAGAATAGGTACTGCAGAGATATATAGACAAGTTGAAAAAATTGATGAAGTCATCGAAAGTTTAGTGATTGGTCAAAATTGGAAAAACGACACAAGATTAATTTTATTTGTTGTTTTAAAAGAAAAAACTCAACTTACAGCAGAATTAATTAAAATAATTAAAAATCAATTAAGAACGGGCGCTTCACCTAGGCATGTCCCATCTATTGTTATTCAAACTCCTGAAATTCCAAAAACAAAATCTGGCAAAATTGTTGAGTTGGCTGTTAGAGATTTAGTTAACGGCAATGAAATTAAAAATGCTTCAGCGTTGGCAAATCCAGAAAGTTTAGATTTTTTCAGAAATTTGAAAATTTAATTAAGTTTTTACCATATTTGCGACTGGATTGTAATTAAAGGATTTTTCTTTGATAAATATATGAAATAAAAAAGCAGCAATTCCAAGCATAACGCTTATCCACCAAGCATTATCATAGCTTCCATAAATATCAAATATTTTACCACCAGACCAAGCGCCAAACAAACCTCCTATTTGGTGGGATATAAAAACAATTCCTCCAAGAGTAGCTAAATATTTAGGACCCATAAATGTAAAAACGACTCCATTTGTTAGCGGGACTGTTGCCAGCCATAATAGGCCTATGGATGCTCCAAATAGTAGCGCTACTATAGGAGATGGAGGTAGTATAACGAATAAAGTAATAACTATTGATCTACCTAAATAAATGTATGCTAATGAATTTTTCTTTAAAACTCGATCACCAAGCCAACCAAAAAATAAAGTACCTACAATATTAAATAAACCTATAATAGCAAGTGACCACCCCGCTACGTCAATCGAAAGACCCTTAGAAATTAAATCATTTGGAAGATGAAGGCCAATAAAAGTTACATGAAAACCACATGTAAAAAAACCTAAAATAAGTAAAGCATAGTTTTTATTGGAAAAAGAGAATTTTATAACATCTTTAAAGTCAAATGATTGATCTTGAGATTTTTCATTTTTAATAGTCTTGTCTGATTTTAATAAAGGTATTAGAACAATTAATGAAGCCGTAATTAAAGAGAGAAAAACAATTGTAGTTTGCCATCCATAAGTTTTGATTGAAAATAAGGTAGGTGCTATAAATATAAATTGACCAAAAGAGGCAGAAGCCGCGGCAATTCCCATTGCCATTGATTTTTTTTCAGGTGGTGCTGTTTTACCTATAATTGCAACTATTGTTGACATTCCACCTGCCCCAAGACCTATACCAGTCATAAAGCCAAAATTGAAAATGATAAAATCACTCGATGGGTTACTTAAAATATAAACACCTAAAGCATAGCAAATTATACCAAAAGCTAGGGCTTTTTGAGGGCCAAATCTATCAATTATCATTCCAAGCAAGAAGGCACTTAGACCCCAAATTATTGCTTGAATACTCATCCCTAGAGAAAATGGTTCAGCTCCAGATTTATTATATAGGCTAATTGGTTCTAAAAATAATCCAAAACAATTTCTAACTCCCATTATTACACAAACTATAATTGAACATGTAATTAATATTAACTTCCAATTTATTTCATTTTGTTTCATTTTAATCACGACCTCTATAGGGACTAAAATTTAATTCTGGTACTAAACAGCCTTTTGGTATATTATTTGTTTGCCAAAAAATATCAATTGGTATCCCGCCTCTTGGATACCATATTCCTGCTATTCTTAACCAATTTGGTTTCAGTAAGCTTTTTAGATCTTTAGCAATTGAAATAGTGCAGTCTTCATGAAAAGCACCATGATTTCTATATCCAGTCAAGTATAACTTTAATGATTTACTCTCCACAATGAATTTATTTGGAACATAGTCAATTATTAGTTTTGCAAAATCAGGCTGAGAAGTCACGGGGCAAATTGATGTGAATTCTGGACACGTGAAACGAATGCAATATTTTGTATCTAAATGAGGGTTGGGATGTTTATCTAAAACGGAATGATCAGGATTTGATAAAAGATTATTTTGTTTCCCCAAATATTTAAATTTTTCTTTTTTATATTTCATATTTATAAATGTAAGTTAGAGATATTTTCTTCTAAATTTTTATATATTTCTTTTTTCCAAGATTTAATATCATTACAATTATTTGCTGAAATTGGAAAGCATAAATCTCTTGAAGAATTAATTATACCTGAATTAAATTTGTTTTTATATTTTTTATCAGGAAGGAGTCCATGTAAAGCATCTTCTATAGAGCCTCCTTGTTTTCCAAACCCAGGTATTAAAAAGGGAGCATAAGGAAGTTTTTTTCTAATATGTTCTAGTTCTTTTGGATAGGTTGCTCCAGTAACTATTCCAATAGAAGATAAATTATGCTTTCCAATATTTTTACTAATTTTTGGATTTAACTTATCTATAAGAATTTCATATAATTTTTTGTTTTCTGTAGTTGTTTGTTCTTGTAAGTCTTTTGCTCCGGGATTACTTGTGTGTACTAAAATAAATAAACCAAATTTTGGAATATATCGTTCAAAAGCATTTAAGGTTTCAATTCCGAGCCAAGGATTTATTGTTATGGCATCACATGGATATGGAGATGATTTAGAAAAAAATGCATTTGCATATGCATTATTTGTGGAACCAATATCACCTCTTTTACAGTCAATAATACAAATGATATATTTTTCTTTTATTAAATGACATAACTTTGAAAGTAATTTAAAACCCTCTGGGCCAAGTTGCTCAAAAAAAGCAATTTGTAATTTTATTGCAGGTACTAAATCAGCAATAGTTTCGATTAGCTTTATACAGAAACTTTCTACTATTTTAATATTGTTTTTAGAGTAAATTTCATTAGTCAATTTAATTTTCTTTTGAAATACTTTAGGTATTAAATCTAAATGAGGATCTATCCCTAAACATAAAAAATTTTCTTTTTTCCTTATAGTTTCAAACAACCTATCGCCAAAATGTTTTTTGTTTATACCAGGCAATCTATTTATTTACTTTTCGTTAAATTCATCAATTTGATCTTGAGAAGCTTCTTTCTGAAACCTATCTTTCCAATTTTTATAGGACATACCATAAACCTTTTCTCTTGAAGTCTCGTAATCAATTTCAAGACCTTCATCTTTGGCCGCTTCAGAATACCACTTTGAGAGACAGTTTCTACAAAATCCAGAGAGATTCATTAAGTCTATATTTTGTACATCTGTTCTCTTTTGCAAATGGAAGATTAATTTTTCAAAAACTTTTGATTGTATATTTGTTAGTTTTAGATCTGAAGTAGTTTTGTCTTTCATAACTTTCCTATTATTTTGACTTAATATATTGTAATATCATAATATCAATTTATACACCAACATTAAAAACTATTATGAAATTTAAAAATTCAACAAGTTCTGATCGTTTTTTTCAAATTCGTAATGCAAGAAATACTGAAATTGCTGAGGATTACACAGAAATGATTGCAGAGCTAATCAATGAAAATGGAGAAGCAAGAGTAGTTGATCTGGCAAAAAATTTCGGTGTAACAAGTCCAACAGTTAATAGTGTTATTAGAAGATTAGTAAGAGATGGCTATGTTGAAAGTAAGCCTTATAGGTCAATTTTTCTTACAGAAAAAGGTAAAGCACTCGCAAAATATTGTAAAAAAAGACATGATATTGTATACAACTTTCTTATCTCTATCGGTGTTGACATTGAAACCGCCAAAATGGATGCCGAAGGTATTGAGCATCATGTAAGCGCAGAAACTTTAAATATTTTTGAAAATTATAGTAAATTAAATAAAGATTAATTACTTTATTCTTGCTCTCATGATATAATGAATTCTTACAGAATTTTCTGTTTCTTTGAAAATTGTTTTTCCTATAGTTTCAAATTTATCAAAATATTTTATATATTGTCTATCTATACCATCTAAATTACTAATTATCAGGACAACGTCATTTTTTTTTAGTGAATGATCTTTAAAGTTATAATTATATTCGTAATGATTTATTGGTTTTTTTCTTGAAGTAAAATAGTATCTTTTAATTTCTTTGTTTTCAGAAAGTTTAAGTTGATAAGAAAATTTTGTTATATCATTTCTTCTAGAGAATATTAGAGCACTTGGTTTTTCAGAATTTAAATATGATTTAATTGTTTTACTTTGCTCAGAATAGCCTTTTAACTTTCTCAATGGATCACTTTTCAAATCAATAGGGTTTAAGTTTCCAGTAAAATAAATTTTTATTAAAAGGACAAATATTCCAATGTTTATAAGTAAATTTAATTTAATTCCTGTCAAAATTATTTTATCTTTTTGGTTATAAATAAAACTCCCAATTAAAATTATTATCCCTGGAAATGCTGTTGCAGCCCAGTTAGCGTTAGACGTTTTAAGAAAAGATTGCATTATAATTAAAATTAAAATGGGTAATGAAAAACAAATTAATAAAAATTCATTTTTATTATAAGATTTAATTTTTGTAATTTTTAATAGATAGGCAATTACAATAAACGGGCCACATATTATTAATTGTGAACCCATAAATTTCATTGGTTCTAAATAATTTAAAGAGACTGTATCTAAATTAGCATTGTATGCTGTGTGACTAAAAGTAGAGAGATCATTCATATAATTCCAATAGAGATTTGGAGCGCATGCAAGTAAAAAAACACAAATTGTTAGAATAAATTTAAATACATTCTTTTTAAATCTTTGGTTCAAAATTGTTAAACAAATTAAAATTACAATAAAATATAAAGCGGCATATTTTGTTAAGAAAGCTAACCCAATCGATATTCCAAGTAAAATTGGCCAAATAATTTTATTACTTTCTAGTGTTTTAATAAGAGTATATAAACTAATACACCAAAATAGTAATAAAGGTGTATCAGTTGATATTATAAGACTTCCAAAACTAGTTAAAGGCAATGTTGCCCATATCAATGTAACAAAGTTTGCGACTTTAATATTATAAACACTCTTGGAAATAAGCCATATCACAACTGATACTAAAAGATGAATAATAGGGGATGAAAGTCTTATAGACCACTCTGCAATTCCAAAAAAATAAGTGGTGCAAGCTATTAACCAAGCTATAAAAGGTGGTTTAGAAAAATATCCAAGATCTAGGTTATTTGACCAATCCCAATATTGTGCTTCATCAACTGAAAGACTTAGTGGAGAATTTAAAAGAGATATAACTTTGATTATAAATAAAGCTAATAAAAACAAAAAAGTTTTTTGAACACTTAATTCAAAAATATTTTTTTTTCTAAAATAAATCAAAATTTTTCAACATCTTTAATTAATATGAAGTTATTGATTTTTAAATTAACGTAATTACTTCATTATAGTATCAACAACTAAAGGTCTGATTTTGAGTGAAGTAGATGAAATAATCAAGGATTTTGAATTTTTAAACTCCTGGGAAGATAAATATCAAATGATAATTGACATGGGTAAATCTCTTCCAGAACTAGATGATATGTATATGAATGACAATTATAGATTAAAGGGATGTCAATCTACAGTCTATTTTGTTTCTAAGTTAAATAAAGATAAAACTCTTTCATTTAAAGCAAATAGCGATGCTTTTATTGTTAAAGGTTTAATAGCATTAATATTAAAAGTTTTTAATAATAAAAGTCCATCAGATATATTGACTACAGATCTTGATTTTTTAAAAACAATTGGTTTAGATCAACACTTATCTGTAACTAGAAAAAATGGACTATCTTCAATGATAGATAGAATAAAATTAGAAGCAAAAAAAAATATGTAATTGAGGCACCAATTTGTTAGGAAAAATCCTAAATATTACAAGTTTACAAAACCCTATTATTAAAGATCTAACTAAAATCATACTTGGTAATAATAAAAAAGGAATAAAATCATTTATTTGTGAAGGTAATTTTTTTTTAAAATCGGCATTTGAAAATAAATGGGAAATACAAACATTAGTAATAAATTCTACTACTAGTTATAGTACAGAAATAACTAAAATTATTAACGATTGTATACTGAAAAATGTTAAAGTTATTAGTGTAGACAAGAAAATACTATCAAAAATATCTAATAATAATAACGCACAAAATATTATATTTAAGGTAAAAAAAAAGAAATTTTTATTTAGTGATTTAAATATTAATGATGTTCATGTTGCTATTGACGGTATTACAGATCCTGGGAATTTGGGAACAATATTAAGAACAATAAACGCTTTTGGAATTAATAATCTTATCTTAGTAGGTGATACAGTTAATCAATTTAAAAAGGAAGCTGTTAGATCTAGTATGGCATCATTATTTAATCTTAAAATAATTAATACGAATTTTATTAATTTTAAAAATTGGGTTAATAAGAATTCGATCAAATTATATGGAACTGATCTCAGAAGTGAAAACAATTATTTAAATGAGAATTGGATATTTCCTTTATGTTTAGTTTTAGGTAATGAAAAAAATGGAATAAGTGAAGAAATAAAAAGACTTTGTGATAAGCTTATTTTTATTAAAACCAAAAATGATGAAAGTTTAAATCTATCAGTCGCTAATGGAATAATTTTGAGTGAAATATTTAGGAAATATCCTAAATGATTTGTTAGAGTTTTTTAAATATTTGCTTTCCTAACTCAACACCATATTGATCAAAAGGATTTATGTCAGAAAAAGAAGCTTCAAAAAGTGTTTTATATTCGTAAATGCAAAGTAATTGTCCAAGTGTATATTCGTTTAATGTATTAAACATAAAAAGGTCAACAGGTTTATTTCCTTTAACATGTTGGTGAACATTTTCAATAGATTTATCAGATCCATTTTTAAAGGCAAAGTACTGGGATATAGCAAAATTTTGTAAATCTCTTGAATTATTTTTATCATAATCATCAAAAATACAAAATTCTGAATTTAAGTTATGAGAAAAACAAATTAAATCTGCAGTAAAAGATAAAGTTGACTGGTGTAAGGCTTGAAAAAAACTGTGCTGTGCATCTGTACCAACTTCACCAAAAATAAATGAACAAGGTGAATTTGAAATATTTTCATTAAAAGAATTGACAGATTTTCCATTACTTTCCATAACAAGTTGCTGCAAATAAGAGGGTAATAAGGAAAGTTGGTCTGAATATGGAATTACAATATGATTGTTAACAGAATGGTATTTACGAAAATAAAAGCTTTTAAGAGCTAAAATATATGGTAAGGATTTTTCAAAATTATTAACTATAAGGTCATCAATACTTTTACCCCCATTAAGAAAATTGGTAAAAAATTCTTTTCCAAATATAATTGTATTAACTAAGTTTGAAGAAGACCATATAGAAAAACGACCGCCAATTGATTTGTCTAATTTAATAATATTTGATGAAGATAAACCATATTTAATTGCCTTTTCAGGAAAAGAGGTAATAAAAAATAAATTCTTATAAAATAATTCTTCAGATCTAGACTTTAAAAACCAAGCCCTTATTTTTTTTAAATTTTGTTGAGTTTCATAAGTACTAAAAGACTTCGAAACACAAATAACAAGCGTGTTAGTGGGGTTTAATTTCAAAATCTTTTTATTTAAAGATAAAGGGTCTAAATTAGAGATAAAATGAACATTAGGGCCATTTGACAAATGTGAAAAAGAATTATAAATCAATTTAGGACCAAGGTTAGATCCACCAGAGCCAAGATGAATTATGTCAGTTATATTTGAATATTTAGTGGAATTTATATAATCAGCAGTTTTAAACATGTTGTCTAAATCACTAAAAATATTTACATATTTAGATGACTTATCTTTGTCACAATAAAATCTTGGGACAAAGTGAAGTGCTGATTTGTTTTCAGTAAAATTTATTTTAGAGTTGTTAAATAAAGAAGTAACAAATGTGTTAGCTTTAGAAAAAAGAGATAATCTCTCATCATTATTAAGATTTTCATTAGATAAAAGTGAAAAAGAATAAAAATTTAATCTATCTAAGGATTGTACTAAATCAGGTTTTAGTTTTAAATTATTCATAAAATGTTTGATGTATCTATTATAATACCAGTTTATAAGGCGAAATATACAATTAAAAAAACATTAGAATCAATAAATAATCAAAAGTTCAAAAATAAGATACCAAAAATAGAATTAATTTTATCAATTGATGATAATAAAAATTATGAAAAATTCAGAAATATATTAAACAATGAAATAATAAATACTAAAATTGTAAGTACACATAGAATTGGAAGCGGTCCAGGGAATGCAAGAAATATAGGATTTAAAAAATCAATTGGAAAGTATGTATGTTTTTTAGATTCTGATGACGAATTTTCAGAAAATTATGTATGTGAAATGTTACAGGAAATAAAAAGAGAAAAGTTGGTAATAGCGGTAACAAAAATTTTCAATAAAGATAAATTAATAAAGGAATATACAAGTAAAAGGAAATATATGGATATTAAAGAACTAATCAAATATCCATGTAGTTTTCATCCTTTTATGCAGAGGAGTAAATTTAAGGAATATAAACACTTTCCAAGTCAAGACATATATAATCTAACAGAACATTTATCAGAAAAAAAAATTAAAATTATTAAAAATGCTTTTTACAGATTAAATTTAAGAAAAAATAGTCTGACTATGAAACAAGGATTTGAACATAAAATTAAACTTGCATATAAAAAATATTTAATAAAAGGGATAAAAGAAAGAAACAACAAAATATCAAGGCATTTTGCAGAAAGACTAATATTAAATAAAAATTTTGAGGTATGGAAAAAATTAAATAACAGTAAAAAAAGTTATTATGAATATTTAGGAGATGTTTATGGAGAATGAAAAGATTTATATATTTGATGCTTATGGAACATTATTTGATGTAGATCATGCATGTAAAGAAATGGCAATCCAATTAGGTGATAACTGGAATAAACTATCAAGTATATGGCGACAAAAACAGTTAGAATATAGTTGGTTACATAACTCAATGAATCAATATGTTTCATTCTGGAATATCACAAAAGATAGTCTTGAATATGCCATGAATTCATTGTCAATCAACTCAGTCAAAATAAAAAATGAATTACTTGATCTCTATTTTAAAATAGGTGCTTTTGAAGAAGTTGAAGAAGTTTTAAAAAAGATAAAAAAAAATAAAATAAAAACAGCAATATTATCTAATGGAAGTTATGATATGTTAAATTCAGCAGTTAAAAATTCAAAGTTTGATGAATTAATTAGCGAAATCATATCTGTAGATGAATGTAAAAAATTTAAGCCTCATAAAGATGTTTATCAGTTAGTGATAGATAAGTTCAATATAAATAAAAAAAATTGTATTTTTTTTTCTAGCAATTGTTGGGATATTCATGGAGCATCAAATTTTGGTTTTCAAACTGTGTGGGTAAATAGAAAAAATAACATTGATGAATTTTTACCAGGAAAAGTAGATTATCAAGTTCAAAGTTTAGAGAATTATATTACTAAAGAGTAGAATTCATACCACCATCTATTGTAATTATAGAACCAGTCATATAACTATTATATGGATCTACTAGCATTTTTAAAGAAGGTAATAATTCATCACAAGATGCAAATCTATCTAAAGGTATTTTAGATTTCAATTTAGAAGATTTTTCACTTTCCAAAAAAGATCTGTTTAAATCAGTAATTATATATCCAGGGCAAATTGCATTTACGAGAATGTTATATTTGGCTAATTCAATCGATTGAGATTTAGTCATCTGAATTAAAGCGGCTTTTGACATTGAATAAGCGCCAACAAACTTTAAGGGATTTAAACCAAGAATAGAGGAAATATTAATTATACGACCAATTTTATTTAGAATCATTTTCGGTATAATTGTATTACTAATATTTAGCGCAGAAATTAGATTAATATTCATAATTTGATTAATCTCATCTAGTGATGCTTCATGGAGAAGATTAGATTGAGCAATGCCTGCATTATTGATTAAGCAATATAAATTTATATGAGATAACTTTTCCTTAACAAGATTAAAATCGGTAATATCAATTGTTAAAATATCATGATTTAAATTTTGGTTTGGTAGAGAATTAAATGTTTTAATTAATTGATCTTTGTTTCTTGCAATGCCAATGATCCTATAACCTTCACTTGCAAGAAAGTTAGAAAAAGAAGCTCCAATACCTTTAGATGCACCTGTAATTAAAATTGTTTTAATATCCATAATTTAAATATATATATGAAATTAATGATAAAAAATAATAATAATTTAAAAATATGGTTAGAAGAAAAATTACCTCGTCTAGGTAATTTAAATAAAATAGAAAAATTTGATGTAGGCCAATCAAATCCAACTTATTTATTACATTGTGATAATAAAAAAATAGTGCTTAGATCAAAGCCTATGGGTAATTTATTGAGAGGAGCTCATAGAATAGATAGAGAATATAGAGTAATGAGTGCTCTTAGAGAAACTAAAATACCGGTTCCAAATATGATTATTTATTGTGAAGAGAACAAGATTATTGGCTCAGAGTTTTTTTTGATGGATTTTATTGATGGTATAAAAGAAAAAAAACCAATCTTAGAAAATTATAGTAAAGATGAGAAAAAAAAAATTTACAAGAAAAAATCAGAAATACTAGTAAATTTAGCTAAGTTAGACCTGAAAAAATATAATTTAGAGGATTATGGTAAAAAATCAGATTATTTATTTCGACAAATTGATCTATGGATAAAACAATATAGAGCATCTGAAACACAAAAAATAGAAGCTATGGAATTTTTAATTGAGAATTTAGGATCAAATATTCCAGATATATATGAGAAATTTAATCCTGTTTTAACCCATGGCGATTTTAGAATAGATAATATGATTTTTTCAAAGAATTTAGATATAGCATCTTTATTAGATTGGGAATTATCAACATTGGCACCACCTTTTATAGATTTGTCATATTGGTGCTTAATGCTTAGATTTGAAACAGATTGGCTAATTCCAGGTTTAGGTCAAATTAGAGATAATAGTATTACAGAAGGAATACCAAAGGAAAAAGAGTTGTTACAACTTTATGCTGATGCATTAGGATATGATATTGGGAAGAGCTGGAATTTTCTTTTAGCCTTTAACTGCTTTAGATTTGCTGGAATTTTACAAGGTGTATTTAAAAGATCTAAAGACGGCAACAATGCAGGAAAAGATGCCAACCAAGTTGGATTATTAACAGAGCCTGTATCAAAAATGGGTGAACAATTTTTAAAATTATATATTTAAAAACCTCTTAGGGTTTATCATTAGAAAAGATCCAAAAATTAGAACAATCCCAGAAAGTATCATTGAAAAAAAGAATGAATTATAATAATCAGTTAAAAGTCCACTAAGATAAGGTCCTATCATTTGTCCAATACTGAAAGAGAATGTCAATATTGCAGTCGAAACTATAAATGATCCAGAGAACCTTTTCTGACCCTCTAAAAGACACATTGAAGTTATAGGTACAAATGATAAACCAAATAATATACAGGAAATAAAAATTCCAAATTCATTATTAATTAATACAGAAAATAAAACTCCTAATCCCAATATTAAATTCGCTAAAAAAAGTCCAATATCATTTCCAATTTTATTACCAAACCAATTCCAAAAAAATACCGAAGGTATTCCTGTAACTCCTACTACAAACCATACGTAGGGCTCAGTTTTTTCTAACCCTGGTGTCAATCTTGACATTGTTGATATAAAGGTACCAAATGCAACATACCCAAACCCATATAATCCATAACTAATAGTAATTAAAGAAAATCCTAAACTTGTTTTATTTTTGGATTTTAAATTATATTTAACTTCTGCTTTTTGAATTGGTGTAAATTTAATAATTTGAAATGACAGAATTATAGCTAAAATACCAATTGAAAACCACAGTTCATCCCATGTAAAATTTAAAAAACCTAGATAAGATACGACAATAGCTGACAGTGCCATGCCCAGTCCAACTCCAGAAAAATGAGCAGTTCCTAAAAATATTTTACCTTTTTTTTGAACATGTGAAACTATTAGAGATGTTCCTAATATTAATACAAACGCGCTAAAAATTCCATGTATGAAACGTATGAGTATAAATACTTCAAAAGTATTTGTTAGGCCCATAGCAAAAAGAGATATAATAGAGATAAAGATTGAGTAAATAAATATTGATCGGATATTGTTTGGAAATTGCGGGAAAATAGGAATTAACGAACCCAATAGATAACCTAAATAATTTGAAGAAGCTATTAAGCCTGCTTCTGTTGTGGTTAAATTTAATTCAGAAATCATATAAGGTAAAATAGGAGTATAAGAAAACCTCCCTATTCCAACAGCAATAGTAAGTGCTGCAATACCAGTAAGAATTAAAATAGCAACATTATTTGTCTTATTCATTAATTTAGATTATCTTAAATGTATAAATAAGCATCTAACAATTTTATTTTTTTAATATGGAATTTATAGAAACAAAAAAAATTACAAATAATATTGCTAAAATAACGCTGACTAATGGTAAAAAATACAACCCATTATCTCTAAATGTGTTAAGACATCTAAATAGTGAATTTAATGATTTGTCAAATGATTCAAATGTGAAAGCAATCATAATCTCATCAAATGGTCCTGGTTTTTCAGCAGGGCATGATTTACAAGAGCTTAAACAAAATAAAAATAATAAAGAATTTTTTACCGAACTTTTTAATGAGTGTTCAGATCTAATGTTAAAAATAATGAAATCACCTCAACCGGTAATAGCTCAAATACCTGGGGTCGCAGCTGCGGCAGGATGTCAACTAGTTGCAACATGTGATCTTGCTATAGCGTCTAATGAAGCAGTTTTTATAACTCCTGGCGTAAATATAGGTTTATTTTGTTCTACACCAATGGTTGCGGTTTCTAGATCTCTAGGTCGAAAAAAAACAATGGAAATGTTGTTAACTGGTGAAAGTATGAATGCTGAGGATGCTGTTAGTTTTGGGTTAATTAATAAAAAAGTTCCTTTAAACGAATTAGAGACAACAGTATTAAACTTTGCAAAATTAATTGCATCTAAACCAACTTCAACTGTTAGAATTGGGAAAGAAGCATTTTATAAACAAGCCGAATTGCCAATAGAAAAAGCTTATAAATATACATCTGAAGTTATGGCTCAAAATATGTTAAAAAAAGATGCTAAGGAGGGCATAGAAGCGTTTCTAGAAAAAAGAGAACCCAAATGGGAAAATTAGAGATTATCCAAAGATACTTTTAAATCATTGATAATATCATCACTGTTTTCTAATCCAATTGACAATCTAATGATGTTATCCCCCGCACCAGATATTTCCCTTTCTTGAGGGTTCAATTGTCTGTGCGTTGTTGAAGCGGGGTGTATTATTAAAGATTTTGTATCACCAACATTTGCTAAATGTGAAAATAAATTACAGTTTTCAACAATTTTTTTAGCTGCATCAAACCCAGCTTTAACTGAGAATGTAAAGACTGACCCAAAACCAAACTTAAAATACTTTTTTGCTAATTGATATGATTTATTTTTTTTAAAGCCACTCCAAGATACAGAATCTACTTTATCATGATTTATTAAGAAATTTGCAACTTCATCCGCGTTTGACATATGTTTTTGCATTCTTAAGTTTAATGTTTCAATTCCTGTTAGAGTTAAATAAGCATTAAATGGTGACATAGTAGTACCTAAGTCTCTTAAAGCACTAGCATGGCAAAAATTGATATATGCTAAGTTGCCAAATGTTTCAAAAAATTTAATTCCATGATATGAGGTATCAGGTGCAGTTAATTTTTCAAATTCTCTACCATTAGCCCAGTCAAATTTACCGGTATCTACTACACAACCTCCCATAGCATTTCCATGACCAGATAAAAATTTAGTTGTAGAATATATAATTATGTCAGCACCATAATTTGCTGGCTGACAGATAGCTTGTGTAGCCATTGTATTATCTATTATTAGAGGTATTCCCTCATTATGGGCCAATTCTGATAATTTCTTTATATCCGAAACAACTCCCTCTGGGTTAGATAAACTTTCTGCAAATAGTGCTCTAACATTCTTTGCTTTGATGGCTTGTTTTATCTCATCATAATTTGTTATATCAACAAGATCGGTTTCCCATCCAAATGATTTAAAACTTTTAGTGAATTGTGTTATTGAACCACCATAAAGTTTTGAACTAGCAACTATTTTTTTGCCTGGACTTAGTAAAGGATATAAAGCAATAAGTTGAGCTGCATGGCCAGATGAAACACAGCAAGATCCAACAGCATTATCTAATGCTGCAATTTTTTGCTCTAAAGCTGCAGTTGTTGGATTAGATAAACGTCCATAAATATTACCATTTTCCTGCAAATTGTATAAAGATGCTGCATGTTCACTGTCATCGAAGGCAAAGGCTGTTGATTGATAAATTGGAAAACTTCTTGCACCTGTAATTGGATCTGGTGACGTTCCAGCGTGTATACTCAAAGTTTCTATATTATTTGATTTAAAAAAATTTCCTGAATTGTCATTATTGTTTGTTAATCTATTTTTTTTGGATGAAATTAATTTAGAATAAAATCCTCCACTTCCTAACTCACCAAAAATTCTAGAATGTTCAATTTTAGGGCATCTATTATAAATACAATCTAAATTATTTTTTAAAACTAAGTCATTAGCTTCTGAATTAAAAATACCAATTTGCATCCAAAAAACTTTTGCTTTTATCTTAATTGCTTCTTTAGCTAAATCTAAACATTCATTACTTTTTCGAAAAACATCAACCATATCAATATTAATAGGGATGTCTTTTAATGATGCATAACATAATTCATTATGAATTTTTTTTCCAGCTTCCTTAGGATTTACAGGTATTATTTTATAACCTTTCCTTAGTAAATATTTCATTACAAAATTAGATGGTCTTTTCCAATTATTACTGGCTCCAACTACTGCAATCGTTTTTACTGAGGATAAAATATTCGCAATTTTTAGATCACTAAATTTATCATCATTCATATTTTCCTCTTATTTAATTTAATAAAAATTTTTTGTTCAAAATTTTAATATCTAATTTATACTCAATACAATGGATAAACAAGTTTTTGATATAATTATAGTAGGTGCTGGGACTGCAGGTTGTTTGTTAGCCAATAGGTTATCTGCTAACAAAAACTTAAATATAGCTCTTATTGAAGCAGGTGGGAGTGATAATTATCATTGGATTCATATTCCAGTTGGATATCTATATTGTATGGGCAATAAAAGAACTGATTGGTTATATAAAACTTCTTCTCAACCAGGTTTAAATGGTAGACACCTTAACTACCCAAGAGGAAAAGTGATGGGTGGTTGTTCATCTATTAATGGCATGATATACATGCGAGGTCAATCCAAAGACTACGATTATTGGAGACAACTAGGCAATATTGGTTGGAGTTGGGACGATGTTCTACCATATTTTGTAAAAACTGAAGATAATTTTTCTGGAACAGATGAGTATCACGGTCAAGGAGGAGAATGGCGTGTTGATGAACAAAGATTACATTGGGATGTATTAGATGATTTCCAAAATGCTACTGTAGAAGCAGGTATTCCAAAAATAAAAGATTTTAATAATGGTAATAATTTTGGTGTTTCTTACTTTAAAGTTAATCAAAAAAATGGGTTTAGATTAAATACAGTCAAAGCCTTCTTAAAACCAATTCAACAAAGAAAAAATTTAAAGATATTTAAAAATTGTGAAGTTGAAAGTTTAATTATTAAGAACAAGATTGTTACAGGTTTAAAAATTAAAACAAATGGAAATGAGCTTCAAGTCTCATGTAACAAAGAAGTTATATTATCTGCTGGATCAGTTGGGTCACCAAAAATCCTTGAACTTTCTGGGATTGGAAATCCTAAACTTTTGTTAAAATTAGGCATTAAACCTATAATCGATTCAAAAAATGTTGGAGAAAATTTACAAGACCATTTGCAACTTAGAGTAATATATAAACTACAAAACGCAAAAACATTAAATCAAGAAATAAATTCAGTTTTTGGCA
Organism: uncultured SAR116 cluster alpha proteobacterium; assembly: GCA_902615325.1. Classification (GTDB taxonomy): domain Bacteria; phylum Pseudomonadota; class Alphaproteobacteria; order Puniceispirillales; family Marisalimonadaceae; genus TMED54. The sequence goes on from CACMOJ010000007.1 coordinate 62,064, forward strand.
AAATGAAAATTGGAATGGAATATCTTTTTAAAAGAAAAGGTCCCATGTCAATGGCTCCAAGTCAATTAGGTGTTTTTGCAATGTCAGATTCTTCATATGAAATGCCTAATGTCCAGTTTCATGTTCAACCTCTTTCTTTAGATAAATTTGGAGATCCACTTCATAATTTTCCTGGCCTAACAGCAAGCGTTTGTAATTTAAATCCTTTAAGTAGAGGTTCAATTCACATTAAATCGAAAGATTTAAAAGTGCAGCCAGAAATTAATCCTAACTATTTATCACATGCAACTGATAAAAAAGTTGCAGCTGATTCTATTAAACTAGCAAGAAAAATTATTTCACAACCATCAATGAAAAAATATAACCCAGAGGAGTACGCGCCTGGTATAAATTATCAAACTGATAAAGAATTAGAGAGAGTAGCAGGTGATATCGGAACAACAATTTTTCATCCAGTTGGAACTTGTGCGATGGGGGTAAGAGATGATTCTGTAACTAAGCCAAATCTAAAAGTAAATGGTATAGAAAAATTAAGGGTGGTTGATGCATCAATAATGCCTTCAATAACCTCTGGCAATACAAATTCTCCAACTTTAATGATTGCTGAAAAAGCTTCCGAATTAATTTTGAATGAGGTATAAATTACTCATGAGATGATTTATGGAATTTAATTTATCTGAAGATTATAAAAATATACAGGAGATGGCAGCTTCATTTTCTGAAACCGAATTGATGCCTTTTGCATCTGAATGGGATCAAAAAGAGATTTTTCCAACTGATGTTTTAAAAAAATCAGCTGATCTAGGTTTGGCAGGTATTTACGTGAGTGAAAAGTTTGGAGGGTCAGGCTTAGATAGATTGTCAGCTGCTTTAGTTTTTGAACAACTTTCAAGAGGATGTGTTTCAACAGCTGCATATTTATCAATTCATAATATGGTTGCTTGGATGATTGATAGCGAAGGATCAAATGAATTAAAAGAAAAATTTATTCCACAATTATGCTCCATGAATTTATTTTCAAGTTACTGTTTAACTGAATCAAGCTCAGGTTCAGATGCATCAGCATTAAAAACTACTGCTAAGCGAAAAAGTAATAGTCATTATGTTCTCAATGGATCAAAAAGTTTTATTTCCGGTGGGCCAACAAGTGATGTTTATGCTGTAATGTGCAGAACTGGTGAAGATGGTCCGAAAGGTATTTCATGTATATTAATTGAAAAAGATACTCCTGGCTTGTCATTTGGTAAAAATGAAAAGAAATTAGGCTGGAATAGTCAACATACTTCGACAGTTAATTTTGATAATTGTGAAGTGCCAATTGAAAATTTAGTAGGAAATGAAGGTGACGGATTTAAGTTAGCAATGAAAGGTCTGGATGGTGGTAGAGTTAACATTGCAGCTTGTTCTATTGGAGGTGCAACTTTTGCGCTTGAGAATACAATTCAATATACATCAGAGAGGAAGCAGTTTGGTAAAAAAATAAATGAGTTTCAGGTAAGTCAATTTAAATTAGCTGATATGTCTACTGATTTAGAGGCTTCTAGATTAATGGTTTATAAAGCTGCAACAAGTATAGATAATAAAGACAGTGATGCTACAAAATACTGTGCAATGGCCAAGAGATTTGCAACAGATGCTTGTTTTGATATTTGTAATCAAGCTTTGCAACTTCACGGTGGTTATGGATATTTAAAAGATTTTCCTCTAGAGAGAGTGCTGAGGGATTTGCGAGTTCATCAAATTTTAGAAGGAACAAATGAAATAATGAGATTAATAATCTCAAGAAAAATTTTGGATTTTTGAAGGAATAATATGAATGAAGAAATAATTTTAAAATCTAATAATGGGGTAGGCATTATTACTTTAAACAGACCAGAAAGGCTAAACGCTTTAACGTATAATATTGTTCAAAAAATGAATGACTTTTTAGACAAATGCGAAAGTGATGATGATATTAAATGTGTAATAATTGAAGGTGCTGGTGAAAAAGCTTTTTGTGCAGGTGGAGATGTAGTTTCATTAAGAAAACAAGTTCTTGATGAGGGTGGTCCACCAACAGAGCTTTCAGAGAAATTTTTTTATGATGAATATCTTTTAAATTATAAAATTAATAATTTTACAAAACCTTACATATCTCTAATTGATGGCGTGACCATGGGAGGTGGTGTTGGTGTTTCAATGCATGGAAGTCATATTGTTTGTACTGAAAGAACTATGTTTGCAATGCCAGAGACTACTATTGGTCTTTTCCCCGATGTAGGTGGAGGGTGGTTATTAGCCCAACTACCTATAACTATAGGTTTGTGGTTAGCGTTAACTGGTGCAAGATTAAAATCAATAGATTTGATGAAAACAGGACTATCAAATTATTATGTTGAATCGAAAAACATACAAAATTTAAAAAATGAAATTTTTAAAAATCCTTCTAGAGATCATCAACAAATTACAAATTTAATTGATAAATTTAGTGGTCAAGTAAGTGGAGAAAGTACTATTGAAAAAAACCAGATTGAGATTAAAGAAATATTTGAACAAGAAAATATTGAAGAAATTTTAAATAAAACATATTCACTTAGTCAAAATGGAAGCGAGTTTTCCAAAAATACAGAACACGAATTAAAAGGAAAATCTCCAACATCTTTAAAAATAACTTTTAAACAAATTCATATGGCAACAGAAATGAGTCTCAGAGACGCTCTTATAATGGAATATAGAATGGTACAAAGGTGTCAGGCATCAGGTGACTTCTATGAAGGAGTAAGAGCTATGCTTGTTGATAAAGATAGGAGCCCTCAATGGAATCCTAGTAACCTTGATAAGGTTGATGAGATTTGGGTAAATCACTTTTTTGAGCCATTACATGAAAAAGATTTAAAAATTTAAAATTATTGTATGGAGAAGTTTATGAATGAAGTTTATATTATGTCTGCTACCAGATCACCTGTAGGTGCATTTGGAGGTTCTTTAAAAGATTTTGACCCTGTAGATTTAGGTGCAATTGTAGCCAAAGAAAGTATCAAAAGATCAAATATATCACCAGAAGAAATTGGTCATGCCGTTTTTGGCAATGTAATCCATACTGAACCAAGAGACATGTATGTTAGTAGAGTTATAGCTTTGAATTCAGGTTTGAATAAAGATTCTTGTGCTCTTACTGTAAATCGATTATGTGGTTCTGGATTACAAGCTATAGTAAGTGCTTCACAACTTATATTGCTAGGCGACACAGAAATTGCATTGGCTGGAGGTGTTGAAGTAATGTCAAGCGGAACGCATGTTGTGAAAGGGTTTCGTTGGGGAAATAGAATGGGAGATAGCAAAGTTTTTGATATGATGTTAGGAGCTCTGCATGACCCATTTGGACATGGTCATATGGGTATTACGGCTGAAAATATTTCAGAAAGATATCAAATTGATCGATCAAAACAGGATGAGTTTGCATTAAATAGTCAAACACGTGCAAAAGAGGCTATAGAAAAAGGTTTGTTTAAAGAGCAAATTACTCCCATAGAAATTAAATCTAGAAAAGGTATTAATATTTTTGATACAGATGAACATCCAAAATATGATACAACAATAGAATCTTTATCAAATTTAAAAACAGTATTTAAAAATGACGGGTCTGTAACTGCTGGTAACGCATCTGGTATAAATGACGGCGCATCAGCACTAGTTTTAGCCAATGAAAAGCAAGCAAAAAAAGGTAAACCGATGGCCAAAATAATTTCTTATGGTTTTGGAGGTGTAGAGCCTGATGAAATGGGCTTGGGTCCAATTCCGGCATCTAAAATGGCTTTAAAAAAAGTAGAACTGTCAATTGAAGACTTAGACTTAGTTGAATCAAATGAGGCATTTGCTGCTCAAGCATGTGCTGTTAATAAAGAGTTAGGATTAGATGAAGCTAAAGTAAATGTTAATGGTGGTGCAATTGCTTTAGGACATCCTGTAGGAGCAACTGGTTCAATTATAATGACAAAACTTGTTCATGAACTAAAAAGAAGAAATGGTAAATATGGTTTAGCAACAATGTGCATAGGTGGTGGTCAAGGAATAGCAGTGATAATTGAAAATTGTTAGTTTAATTTTTAGTTTTAATTAGAAAGTTTGCGATCCAAGTCATAACAACTTTGTTATTTTGATTGGTAACAGTATGAAGAGTTCTAACAGTACCTTTGCTAGGATTTTTAGAGGATAATTTTTTTTCTATAACTTTTACTTCTGATTTAAGCACATCATCTGGATAAACTGGAAAAGTCCATCTTAATTCATCTATACCCCAAGCACCCATGCCAGTATCTTTAACAACACCAGTTTCAAAAAACTGTGTAAATGATACTCCAAGTGTCATAAATCCACTCGAAACAAGTGTTCCAAAGGGGCCGTTTTTTGCTTTATTTTCATCAATATGAAAATCTTGAGGATCATAGTTTTTTGCAAAACTAATTATTTCTTCTTTAGTGATTTTTTTTGATCCTGTATTAAAAACTAAACCAATCTCAAAATCTTCAAAAAACATTTTTGAAGCTTTCATTTTATTTAGGAGCTAATCTTACGGATCCATCAAGTCGGATAGTTTCTCCATTCAACATAACATTTGTGACTACACTTTCTACTAATAGTGCATATTCATATGATGTACCTAATCTTTTAGGAAATAAAGTAGTTGCAATTAAACTCTTTTGGACTTCATCAGGCATTCCAGTTAGCATTGGTGTCCCAAACAAACCTGGTGCTATTGTATTAACTCTAATTCCGTGTATTGCTAATTCTCTTGCAATTGGTAGTGTCATACCTGCAATACCACCCTTCGAGGCTGAGTATGCTGCTTGTCCTATTTGACCATCAAATGCTGCTACGGATGCAGTATTTATAATGATTCCTCTTTCACCATTTTCGTCAGGGTCATTGTGTTGCATCTTATCTGCACACAATCTAATCAAGTTAAAACTTCCTAACAAATTTATTTTAAGAACTTTTTCAAAAAGTCCTAAATCATGCATACCTCTACTGGAAACTACTTTAGATCCTACAGCAATTCCTGCACAATTCACTAAGCAATTTATATTATCTAAATTCGCAATTGCTTCAGACATTAAATTTGGATCAGAAACATCTCCAACAAAATATTCTGCATCTATTTCTGAAGAAACTTTTTTTAAATTATCTTCATTTAAATCTATAAGAAATACATTTGCTCCTTTATCTTTTAAGTATTTGGCAGTTCCCTCTCCAAGACCACTGCCACCACCAGTTACAACTGCATTAACTTTATTAATATTCATTTTAATCTCCAAAATCTCTTATATCGTCAATTACTTTACCATCATTAGGCAATGAGCCTAAATTAACAAACTCAACTATACCATTCAAATTAAGAATTTTTTTCATTTCATCAACAACTTTTTTATTTAAATCTTCTTTATCGTTTTCACTTGAAACATGTTCTATTATAAGTTTTAAATTGTCACGATTATTTTCTCTACTTACTATTAATTTTGCTTTTGGTTTATTAGAAAAAAGGTTGTTAATAATTTTTACAATTTGAGACGGTTGAACAAACATCCCTCTAACTTTTGTTGTTTGATCTGCTCGCCCCATCCATCCCTTAATTCTTATATTTGTTCTTCCTGTTTTGCTTTGACCTTCAATAATTGTAGATAAATCTCCAGTTGCAAATCGTATTATCGGTAATTCATAATTATTTAAAACTGTTACTATAACTTCTCCAACTTCTCCATTTGGAATTCTTTCGTTAGTACCTGGTTTAACAATTTCTAAAATTATATCTTCGTCTACAATCATACCATCATCAATATCAGCTTCGTAAGAAATGAGGCCAAGATCTGCAGTTCCGTAACATTGATAAAAATCTATATTTTTATTTTTGAAATATTCAGAAACATCAGGAAACAAAGGTCCTCCAGAAAATAAAGCTTTTTTTAAATTACTTATTGGTAAGTTATTAATCTCAGCTTTTTCAATTATTATTTTTAAAAAATCAGGTATTCCAACATATCCTGTAGTATTTATTTCAGACATAATTTCGGCTTGCATATCTGAATTTTCTCCACCTGCAGGAAAAATTGTACATTTCAGCAGTTTTGCAGCTTCATCAAACATCATTCCAGCTGGAGTAAAGTGATACGAAAAACAATTTTGAACAATGTCTTTATTATTAAATCCTGCCGCATTTAAGGCTCTTGCGAAGCGCCACCAATTTTTATCATAACCATCTAAGTCATAAATTGGACCAGGAGATCGATAAATATGAGAAAATTCTGAAAGATCTTTAAAATTTAAATTACCAAATGGTAAGTTTTTCATTTGTATTTCAATTAAATCACTTTTACGAAAAACATCAATTTTTTGTAAGTCAGTTAGAGTAGAAATTTCATTTTTTAGACGATTGGAATGTAAACTAATAGTTTTAGCTTTTTCAATAAGTTTTTTTAAACTGATTAAATGATCATTTTCTCTTTCATCAGATGATCTAACTTCTTTAGAATCAAAAAATTTTGGACTCATAATTATATTATAGCCAACGTTTTCTTCTACGGTATTGCTTAAAATCTCTGTATGACTGACGGCCTTCTCCAGAAATACCTAAATAAAATTCTTTTACATCTTCGTTGTCTCTCATAGACTTTGCAGTTCCTTCCATTACGACTCTTCCATTTTCTAGGATGTAGGCATATTCTGCATATTGGAGAGCCATATTTGTATTTTGTTCAGCTAAAAGAATTGTTACACCTTCTTTTTTATTAATTTGAGAAACGATTTCAAAAATTTGTTTTACTAATTGTGGGGCTAAGCCCATTGATGGTTCATCAAGCAAAATCATTTTAGGATTAGCCATTAGCGCTCGTCCGATTGCTACCATTTGTTGTTCACCACCTGAAGTGTAACCAGCTTGAGAGGTTCTTCTTTCTTTTAATCTTGGAAAATACTCGTAAACCCTTTCAAGATCATTTTTTACTTCCTTATTACTTTTTCTAGTATAGCCACCTGTTAATAAATTTTCTTCAACAGTTAGATGCTCAAAACAATGTCTTCCTTCCATTACTTGAATAACCCCCATTTTTACAAGTTGAGATGGATCTAATTGATGAACATCCTGATTGTTAAAAGTTATAGAGCCTTTTGTAACTTCGCCTCTTTCTGAGGCAAGAAGATTAGAAATTGATTTTAAAGTAGTAGTTTTTCCAGCGCCATTACCACCTAATAAAGTAGTTATACCGCCTTTTTTGACATTTAAACTAACGCCTTTTAAAACTAAAATGACATGATTATAAACAGCTTCTATATTATTTACTTCCAAAAGATTTTGTGTTGTTTTTTTGTCAATTTTTGAGAGTTCATTCATAAAAATTCCTTAAAAAAGAGAGCCATAAGACTCTCTTCTAAAATATTTAATTACAACGCATTGCAATTTTTTGTTCCTTAGCATATTTAGTTGAATCTTCAGCAATCAATTTATCGACTACTTCAGCATCACCATACATATAGTCTGTGATCATGTTCCACTTTTTAGCTTTAGCATCCCATTGTTGTACAGCTGCTAAACCACTTCCACCATGATTTTCACAAGAGTTTTTAAATGGAGGTGCAAAATTTTTGAATCCTAATTCTTCCATTCGTTTTGCATTAAGATCAACATTTTCCATTCCATCACGATACATTGCTGGTGTAATTTTAGATGTTCCATGAATTTTCTGAGCTACTCTAGCAGCTTCAACTTGAACCATTGCTTGGAATAAACCTCTATTATAAAGAACAGTTCCAAAATGTGATCCATCTCCTGATGCCTGACCTTTGTCATGTACATATTTTTTAATATCTTTATGAACTTGGTAATCATCACCAGGTGCATTAAAAGTTAAGGCTTTATAGCCATGTGCGCCAGCACCAGCAGGCATTACATCGTTTTCTGACCCAGACCACCAAATTCCAATGAAGTTTTCCATAGGAAACTTTATTGAAGAGGCTTGTTTAATAGCAACTTGGTTCATTACTCCCCAGCCCCACATTAAGACATAGTTAGGTCTCTGTTTTCTAATTTTAAGCCATGTCGCTTTTTGTTCTTGCCCAGGATGATCGACTGGAAGCAGCATTAGTTTATAGCCATGCTTTTTTGCAAGTACTTGTAGAGTTCTAATCGGTTCCTTGCCGTAAGCTGAATTATGATAAACTAAAGCAATTTTTTTACCCTTAATATTACCTAAATTCTGTTTTAAAATGTGTCTTACAGCAATAGATGCACCATCCCAATAAGTTGCAGGCGCATTAAATATCCACTTAAAAACTTTTCCGTTTTTAGCAGAAGTTCTTCCATAACCAGTAGAGTAAACTGTAACACCATCAGCGGAAGCTTTAGGTATTAGTTGATATGTGATACCCGTAGACATTGGCTGGAAAACCATTGCATTTTCTTTATGCTTTTCATAACACTCAACACCAACTTGGGTTTTATATCCTGTTTCACATTCTGGAAAAACTATCTTTTCTCCACCAATGCCTCCGTCTCTTGCATTGATCATTTTGTAATAATCAACAAATCCGTCAGCATTTGGAATACCGTTTGGTGCATAGGCTCCAGTTCGGTAAACTAGCATTGGAAACTTAAGGTCAGCAGTTGCGACTTCTAAAAATCCACCTATCGCAATGACTGAACCTAAAAATCCAAACATCATTTTTTTTAATCCCATACTCTCCTCCTTTTTGAGATTTAATATATAAAGTCTAACTTAAAAACTTAATATGGGAAAGGCCATTTTCTTAATTTTTCTTTTGCAATTGACCACAATCTTGCTAAGCCATGTGGTTCTAAAATCAAAAAAACTACCATTAATAATCCCCATATAGTAATTTCGAAATGTTTAGCTGTTACAGCTGAAAGTCCAATCAGATCTACCATTACATTTTTAAGAAATATTGGAAGAAGAACTATAAAAGCTGCTCCTAAAAAAGAACCTAGCATAGATCCTAAGCCTCCAATTATAATCATAAATAAAACTGGAAATGAGATTGCCATAATGTCAAATGA
>CACMOJ010000008.1:0-12500 GCA_902615325.1 uncultured SAR116 cluster alpha proteobacterium
TTTACAATGTCAGGAAAATTATAATCAAATTTTGCATCTTTTTCTTGATACAAAGATTTATAATTTTTGATAATAGTATCTGGGTTTAAATCTAACAGTTTTGCATAACTTCTTAAAAAACCAAGGTTATAGGCTGAACCCAATGCCTTCAATTCTTCACCCCTCTCAATCTGCTTAATTGCAGAAACCCTAACTTTGAGTATTTTGCTTACATCCTCTTGCGTTAATCCTTTTTTTGCTCTCGCATCTATTAATATAGTTCCTAGATCCAAGGAATTTTCAGTTACGTCAAATACTTCAGAAAAATCCTCAGAAATATATCTGTCATCAAAATTATTATTCTTATAACCTTTTTTATTTTTCTCGTTAATTATCATAAATATCTTTTATCATATTTTTTTTTATTTAATCAATACATATTGTTTTAATATCATTTATCTAAACCAAAGGCGTCATGTAAAGTTCTGACAGCTAATTCTGTATAATTAGAAGAAATAAGAACCGAAATTTTTATTTCACTTGTAGATATCACTTGTATATTAATGTTATTATCAGCTAGAGTTTTGAACATAATTTTAGCAATTCCCGGCTTTGTTCTCATGCCACTACCTACGACAGAAACTTTAGAAACTTTACTATCTTCTATCATGTTATTAAATTCAATTTTATTCTTCAGATTATCAATAGTATTTTTTGCAATTAATAAATCTGATTGTAATACAGTAAAAGTTATGTCTGTGGCCTCTCCATCTTTTGTAGAAGTTTGAACGATCATATCTACATTAATACCTTGATCAGCCAAAGCCCCAAATATTATAGCAGCTTGACCAGGCTTATCATTTACATTAAAAAGAGTAATTTTTGCCTCATTTGAAGTGTAAGTAATTCCACTAATAATTGTTTTTTCCATATCTTTTTGCCTCTCATTTATAATAAATGTACCAGATTTATTTTCAAAACTACTTAATACCTGAAGCTTCACATTATAATTCATTGCTAAAGCAACGGATCTAGTTTGTAGAACTTTTGCCCCCTGTGAAGCTAATTCTAACATCTCTTCAAACGTTATTTTTTCTAATTTAACTGCATTAGTTACAAGTCTGGGATCAGCAGTATAAACACCGTCAACATCTGTATATATATCACATCGTATGGCCTTAAAAGCCGCTGCTAAAGCAACAGCTGATGTGTCAGAGCCACCTCTTCCAAGAGTTGTTATTCTATTTTTATATACTCCTTGAAAGCCTGGTACAACTATTACATAGCCATTTTCGAGATCGGACGTAATGTTTTCTTTCTTAATACATTCAATATTTGCCTTACTAAAATTATTATCAGTTTCAAGTGGTATTTGCCAACCTTGGTAAGACTTTGACTTTACCCCTAACTCTTTCAAAGCAATTGCAATTAATCCGGAAGTGACTTGTTCACCAGAAGAAATAACAGTGTCATATTCACTATTTTTATGATTGTATGTTATTTTTTCTACAAGTTTAATTAATCTATTTGTTTCTCCAGCCATGGCAGATGCAACTACAATAATATTATAACCATTAGTGACTTCCTTTTTTATTTTTAAAGCTACAGATTTAATTCTGTCTATCGTTCCAACAGAAGTGCCTCCAAATTTCGCAACAATTAGTTTCAATTAAATCCTCTTTTGATTATTTTTATAAAATCGTGTAACAAATGTATATGAATACATCAACTTTTTATAATAAAAATGATCCATTTTCTCAACTGTCTAATGAATGGTGGGATGAAGATGGCAAATTTCAATCTTTACATAAATTTACTGATATTAGAATGACGTATATTAATAGAGTCGTATCAAAATATACAGAACCTGAAAAATCAAATATATTTCACAAAATTAAATGTTTAGATATAGGATGTGGTGGCGGCTTATTATCTGAAAGGTTAGCTCGTTTAGGTGCATCAGTTACTGGCATAGATATCACCAAAAATTCCATTGAAATTGCCAAAGTTCACGCTTTAAAGTCTGGCTTAAATATTAACTATTTAGATATTGATAATCGCAATTTAGATTATATAAAAATCGAAGGTAAATCTAATAAGTCTTCTGATAAGGCCAGTAAAATTAAAGATGTAAACCTTACTTCAATGAAAAAAAATATGCTAGTAGACACTACAAGAAAAAATTCTATTAATGAAATTATTGTAAATAATAAAAATGATGAAATTAATTTACTAGAAACAAAAAATACTAATGAAACCTCTGCTGTAGCTAATGAAAGGATACAAAATGAGGAGATGGTTTTAAAGTCATCAGGTAATAGTTGGGTAGAAATTGAAGATTATGACGGGAATTCATACTTAACAAGATTAATGAGGGCTGGAGAAACTTTTGTTGTACCTAATAAAAAAGGATTAACTTTATCAACTGGTAATGCAGGTGTTCTATCATTAACTTTTGGTTCGACACATGTTTCGAGATTAGGTGGTATAGGAGAAGTAATATCATCTAGACCTTTAAATATTGAAGCCTTTAAAAAAAGGTAATATATTTAAAAATATGGATGTAGTGTCTTTAGCAAAAATTACTAGAAAAATAACTCGCAAAATTAATATTAAAGATGTTGAGATTGGAGGTGGTTCTCCTATAAGTGTTCAAACTATGACGAATACCATCACTTCAAATCCTACTTCAACATTAAATCAAATAGAAAAAATAGAAAAAGCTGGAGCTGATTTAGTTAGAGTTTCGTGTCCAGACCAAGATTCTACCTCTTCTTTAAAAGAAATTGTTAAATTTTCAAACATACCTATTATAGCAGATATACATTTTCATTATCAAAGGGCAATAGAGGCAGCTAAAGCAGGAGCTTCCTGTTTAAGAATTAATCCAGGAAATATAGGCTCAAAAGATAAAGTAAAAGATGTGATTAATGCAGCAAAAGATTATGACTGCGCAATCAGGATTGGTGTAAATGCTGGGTCTCTCGAAAAAAATATTTTAGATAAATATAAAGAACCTACTTATGAAGCCCTTGTTGAATCTGCTCTTTTTCATGCAAATATTTTACAAGAAAAAGATTTTCATCGTTTCAAGATTAGTGTTAAGGCTTCAAACGCACTATTGTCTATTGCAGCATATTCAAGCCTTTCTGAAAAAATTGATTGTCCGTTACATGTTGGAATTACAGAAGCAGGTAGCTTTCGTTCAGGTACTGTTAAATCTTCAATTGGAATCGGAAATTTGTTGCTTAACGGTATTGGGGACACAATAAGAGTTTCTTTATCTTCTGACCCTTGTGATGAAGTGAAAGTAGGTTTTGATATTTTAAAATCTTTGGGCTTAAGACAAAAAGGTGTCACCGTAATATCTTGTCCTTCTTGCGCAAGACAACAATTTGATGTTATCAAGACTGTCAGAGAAGTTGAAGAACAGTTAGATGATATTCTTACACCAATAACTGTGTCAATAATAGGCTGTGTTGTGAATGGACCGGGAGAAGCAAGGTCAACAGATGTTGGTATAACAGGTGGTGGAAAAGGAACGCATCAAATTTATGTTAATGGTATACCTGACCATGTTATTAAAAATAAGAGTGTAGTTGATCACATTGTTTACGAAGTTAGAAAAAAGTTATCATCTTTAAACTAATAAGTATATTAAACTTAAGAGGATTTAGTGAAAAATTTTCAAACTGTAAGGGGGGTTAAAGATTTACTTCCAAATGAATTAAGTAAAATGAGATTTATTGAACAACAAGCATCAATTGTTTGTAAAAATGCTTGTTATGAAGAAATTTCGACACCAATATTTGAATTCGCAAAACTTTTTGAAAAACCACTTGGGGAGACAAGTGATATCGTAACTAAAGAAAATTATGTTTTTCAAGATAGAAGTAATAATACATTAATGTTGAGACCAGAAGGCACTACAGGTGTCGTACGTGCAGTAATTAATGAAAGTCTTCTTCAAGATTTTCCAAAAAGATATTTTTATTATGGCCCCATGTTTCGCTATGAAAGGCCTCAAAAAGGAAGATTAAGACAATTTCATCAATTTGGTGCAGAGCTTCTAGGTGTTCAAGATTATTTTGCTGATATTGAAATAATATATTTGGCTAAGTGCTTTTTAAAAAACATTAATATTCTAAGTCAAACAAGTTTAAAAATTAATTCATTAGGCGACAATGACAGTAGGGGTAACTATAAAAGAGAATTAAAATCATTTTTGGAGAAGTATAAAAATGATTTATCACCGGAAAGTAAAATTAGATTACAAAAAAATCCTCTAAGAATATTAGATTCAAAAAATAAAAAAGATATTGAAATATTGTCATCTGCACCAAAGTTCCAAAATTTCTTAAATAAATCATCATTAGATTTTTTTAATTCAGTTTGTGAAGGCTTAGATAAACTTAAAGTTAATTTTGAGATTGATCAAACTTTAGTAAGAGGTCTAGATTATTATTCTCATACTGCCTTTGAGTTTAAGACTAATATTGTTGGCTCTCAAGATGCTGTTTTAGCTGGTGGAAGATATGATGATTTATCTAGGCTTATTAGTCGACAAATGTTCCCAGGTGTTGGTTGGGCAGCTGGGATAGAAAGACTCACAATTATGTTGGACTATAAATATAGTTTTGTTCCGATGGTTGGGTTAATTGGGCATTCAAACCTTCACTACCACGTTTTGTTAGATTATTATAAAAGATTTCTTGAAAATAAAATTAATTCTCAAATCATCTACAATGGAACATTATCAAAAAAGTTTAAAAAAGCAAATAAACTAAAGTGTTTGTTTGTAGTTGTTTTAGGTGAAAATGAAATAGAAAATGGAATTTTACAATTAAAGAATCTTAAAACAGGTCAACAACAGCAATTGAACTTTGAAGATGCAATAAAAATAATAAAGAAAAAAAATGTTTAATTTAAATGATAATATAAAAAAATTTTTAAAAAGAAAATTAGAGATAGAGAAGAAATTGTCCTCATTAAATTTGGAGCCTAAAGAATTTGCATCTTTATCAAAAGAACTTTCTGATGTAACTCAAGTAACTGATTTATCCTCATTAATCAATTCAAAAAAAAATGAACTTAAAGACTTATATTGTATATTAAAAGATAAAAAATCTGATTTTGAACTTCAGGAGATGGCAAGAGAAGAAAGTAAAATATTAGAGAATGAATTAAATTCATTAAATAAAAAATTGGAATTAGCTATCTTGCCAAAAGATAAAGATGATCAAAGAAATGTGATTTTAGAGGTAAGGGCAGGAACAGGGGGTGATGAAGCGGGTATATTTGCTGCAAATCTTTTTAGTATGTACCAAAAGTTTTCAATAAATAACAATTGGAACTTTGAAATATTGAGTGTTTCTGATACTGGTGTTGGAGGTTACAAAGAAGCTCATGCTAACATAGTCGGTAGAGGAGTATTTGGTAAATTAAAGTTTGAATCAGGTGTGCACCGTGTCCAAAGAGTGCCTGTCACCGAAACTAACGGAAGAGTACATACATCAGCAGCAACTGTTGCTGTCTTGCCTGAGGCAGAAGATGTAGAAATTAATTTGAATGAAAAAGATTTAAGAATTGATGTTTACAGATCTAGTGGGCCAGGTGGTCAATCTGTAAATACAACAGATTCAGCTGTGAGAATTACTCACATACCATCAGGAATTGTTGTAAGTCAACAAGATGAAAAATCTCAACATAAAAATAAAGCTAAAGCGATGAAAATATTGCTGGCTAGATTATACGATCAAGAAAGACAAATTCAAAATTCAAAAATAGCAAGTGCCAGAAAAATACAGGTTGGTTCTGGTGATAGATCAGAAAGAATTCGTACTTATAATTACCCTCAAGGAAGGGTGACGGATCATAGAATACAGCTAACTTTACATAAAATAGAAAAGGTCATTGAAGGGGAAGGCCTTGATGAGATCATTGATAATTTGATCTTAAGAGATAGGATGGAAAAATTAGAAGAAAATGGGTGACTTCTTTAATTCAAAAGAATTGTTAATAAATGGCATTAGAAAGTTAAAACTCAGTAAAATTCCTGCTCCAGAAGTAGATGCTAGAATATTATTGTCTAATGCAATTAATTACAAAAATATTATTTACATGCATAATGATATTTTAATATCAAAAAAAGAAAAAAAAATATTCTATAACTATCTAGTCAAAAGAATTCAAGGAAAACCTGTTTCAAGAATTATAGGTTCAAGAAATTTTTGGAAAAATAATTTTTTAATCAATAAATATACACTTGATCCAAGGCCAGATACTGAAATTATTGTTGATGTTGTAACAAAGACGTATGGAAAAAGTTCCAATTCCATCCAAATCCTTGACCTTGGATCAGGCTCTGGGTGTATAGGTTTGTCAATAATAGATGAGATTAAAAACGCAACACTTTTATCTTTAGATGTTTGCAAGCAAGCATTAAAACAATTAGATAAAAATGCTAAAAGACTAAAACTTTCTAAACAATCATATTGTTCAAACGTAAATTGGTTTGAAAATAGATGGATTGAAAATGTAAAATTAATCACACAAAACGAGAATTTATTTTTAAAGAATAAATTTGATATTATTGTTTGTAATCCCCCGTACATAAAATCATCAGATATTGAAAAACTTCAAACTGAAGTAAAAAATTATGATCCTTTATTGTCTTTAGATGGAGGTTTAGACGGATGTGATAGTTATAGGGCAATTTTTAAGAATTTGAGAGAGATTTTGGCAGATGAAGGGACATGTTTTTTTGAAATAGGTTATAACTTGTTTGAAAATATTAAATTTTTATTAGAAAAATCTAATTTTGAATTAATAAAAGTACATAAAGATTTCAACGGCCATAGCAGAGTATTAGAGATTAAGTAATTTTTTATTTGGAATTTTTTATTTTTTGTATATAGTACTCGTATCTTTTTACAAATGTTTATACATTTTATTTAGAATTCAGGGTGATATGAGAAAAAATAACGGACGCCGTCGACATAGAGGGCAAAACCGAAGAAATTTTAACAACTTAAACAAGAATACTGTTATTGAAAGTTTTGGGCCAATATCTCAAATCAGAGGAAATGTTCAACAACTTAATGAGAAATATAATTCTTTAGGAAATGATGCTGCCTCAAATGATGATAAGGTTTTGTCTGAAACATATTATCAATTTGCTGATCACTACCATAGATTATTAAGAGAAATTGAAATCGCGAATGAAAGTAAAAATTTAAATGGCTTGAAGCTAGATGAAGTTGAAGACAAGGACCAAAACCCAGATGTCAATGACGAAATTAAACCTTCAAGAAAAGAAAGAAGCATTAAAGCTAAGATTAAAGAAGATGCAGAAAGAAGTTTTAAAACAAACGCTCCGGAAATCGAATTAAATGAGAATGATAATTCGATCAAAGACGTGAATTTTTTAAAGTAAAAATTTAATTTTGTATCTTTTATTTGTTGAATAGTTTCATTTACTATCCATATAAATCATAATGAAACCTTTCACAGATAGATGTAAAGATATACTCATAAAAGCTGAGCAGAAAGCTAGAGATTTAAAAAATCTTTATATTTATCCAGAACATGTGGCATTTAATATATTTTCAACTCCATCATATATAATAAAAAAAATATCAGATAAACTAAATTTAAATATTGAGATTATAGTTACAGCTCTTAATAACAAGCTTATTAAATTGCCCATAATAGAAACAGAAACAAAGGAAATTAAAATTCATCATGAAACAAATAAAATACTCAATGATGCGATTAATTTAGCACATCAAAATGGTGACGAGCATGTAGCTGAAGATTATTTACTTTTAGCATTAATATCAGGGAAAAATAGTTTAGATAATATTTTTGTTAATCATGGAATAAATGAAAAGAAACTAAAAAATATTATAGATCAATTGAGAAGAGGTAAAAAAGCCATGACTAATTCAGCAGAAATTAACTTTGATAGCTTAAATAGGTTTGCAGTTGATGTTACTAAAAAGGCATCTGAAGGATTAATTGATCCTGTTATTGGAAGAGATGAGGAGATTAGGAGAGCTATTCAAATTTTATCTAGAAGAACTAAAAATAATCCAGTGTTGATTGGTGAACCTGGTGTTGGCAAGACAGCAATAGTTGAGGGTTTAGCCCAACGGATAGTTAATAAAGATATTCCAGATAGTATTAAAAATAAAAAAATATTTTCTTTAGATATTTCAAGTTTAGTGGCAGGTTCAAAATTTAGAGGTGATTTTGAAGAAAGACTTAAGGGTGTATTAAATGAGATTATTGATAAAAACAATAATATTATATTGTTTATTGATGAATTGCACACTTTAGTAGGCGCAGGAGCCACAGAAGGAGCTATTGATGCTTCAAATATGTTAAAACCAAGTTTAGCAAGGGGTGAACTACATTGTATAGGTGCCACTACTTTAAAAGAATATAGAAACTATATCGAAAAGGATTCTGCTTTGGCAAGAAGGTTTCAACAACTATATGTAGAAGAACCTACTTTAGATAACACTATTTCTATTCTACGTGGACTGAAAGAGAAGTATGAACTTCATCATGGCATTTCAATAAGTGACAAAGCTTTGATATCTGCAACTAAACTTTCTTCCAGATATATTTCTGAGAGATTTTTACCTGACAAAGCAATTGATTTAATAGATGAAGCCGCAAGTAAGAAAAGAATAGAATTGGATTCTAAACCTGAAAATTTAGATGAGTTAGACAGAAAAATAATGCAACTTAATATTGAAAAAAAAGTTTTATCAAGAGAGGGAGATAGTGATTCTTTAAAACGCCTTGAATTAGTAAATACAGAATTAATTGAGTTAGAGGAAAAGTCTAATAAATTTACAAAAGAATGGAATTTTAAAAAAAAGCAAATTGAGAAAATTCAAAATATTAAATTAGATTTGGAAAATGCAAAAAATGAACTAATTATTGCTAAAAGGAATGGTAATTGGGAAAGGGCAGGAGAACTTTCTTATCATACAATTCCTTCATTGACTGAAACTTTGAAAATATCAGATAAAAAAAATAAATTAGATGAAAAAAATTTTATTGAAAACACTATTTATGAAGAAGATATCGCAACAGTTGTTTCAAGATGGACTGGAATACCAGTAACAAAAATGTTGGAAGATGAAAAAAATAAATTTCTTCAAATTCACAATTGGTTAAACAATAAAATAATTGGACAAGAAGAGTCATTAAAAAAAATATCAAATGCACTAAGGCGAGCTAGATCTGGTTTGAGTGATCCAAAAAAACCATTAAGTTCTTTTTTATTTTTAGGTCCAACAGGTGTTGGTAAAACAGAAACAGCAAAATCACTTGCCTCTTTTTTATTTGATGATGAGAAATCTTTATTAAGAATTGATATGTCTGAATTTATGGAAAAACATTCTGTTTCAAGATTAATTGGTGCACCACCTGGCTATGTGGGGCATGAAGATGGCGGAAAATTAACTGAGAGTGTTAGACGAAGACCTTTTAAGGTAATTCTATTCGATGAGATTGAAAAGGCCCATCCTGATGTATTAAATATTTTACTTCAAATTCTAGATGATGGAAGGTTAACTGACAGTCAAGGTAGATTAGTTGATTTTAGAAACACTATTATAATTTTAACAAGTAATATGGGTTCAAATTATTTTG
Organism: uncultured SAR116 cluster alpha proteobacterium; assembly: GCA_902615325.1. GTDB lineage: Bacteria > Pseudomonadota > Alphaproteobacteria > Puniceispirillales > Marisalimonadaceae > TMED54. The sequence continues at coordinate 9,649 of CACMOJ010000008.1, forward strand.
ATGATTGGCAAAATGATTCTCGTGATAATGAAAGTACAAAATTATTAGAAAATAATGTTATGGGTTCAGTAAAAACTTTTTTAAGGGCAGAATTTATAAATAGATTGGATGAAATTTTGTTTTTCACAAAGTTAACTAAAAAAGACATCAAACTTATTACTGAACTTCAATTAAGAGAGCTTAATTTAAGATTAAATGAAATTAATATTAGTCTTATCTGGGATGATAGCGTAGTAAATTTAATAACTTTAGAGGGATATAATCCTGATTATGGTGCAAGACCAATAAAAAGAACAATAAGATATTTAATTGAAGACAAAATAAGTGAATTAATTTTGAATGAAGAAATTCAAAAAAAACAAATAAAATTGACTGAAATTGAGGGATATATCGATTTCAAAATGACTTAATTTTTTTTTAGTTTTCTAAATAGGCAAATTCTTTATTTTTCATTTTTTTTCGCAACGCTATTATAGTTTTGTCTATGATTTTTTGTTGTTTATAAAAGCTATTCAATTCATCTTTTGGTATATGTTTTCCAGATGGAACTCTAATTTTTAATGGATTAACTTGTCTTCCTCCAATGAGTATTTCATAGTGCAGATGTGGGCCTGTTGATCTTCCTGTACTGCCTAAAGTTCCAATTATTTCTCCCTGCTTAATTCTAACACCTCTTTTTTTGTATATTTTGGACAAATGGGCATATGCTGTTTTATAAATACCATTATGTTTTATTCTGATGTATTTCCCGTAAGCTCCGTTCCAACCAGAATATTCAATAATACCGTCTCCAGCTGCGAATACTGGAGTTCCTCTAGGTGCTGCAAAATCAACTCCTCTATGCATTTTTGTAAAACCAAGTATAGGATGTTTTCGATTTCCATAACCACTTGACAATCTAGCGCCATTTAGAGGTGTTTTCATTAGTGTTTTTTTAGAAGATTTGCCATCTTGATCATAAAAATCAGATTTACCGCTCCTATTTATATATCTATAAAATTTTAAGTGATTATCTTTAAGATTTGCTGAAATATAATGAATTGGGTTTGATTCAATAACTTCATTTGTTATTAAGTCAATTTTTTTGGAATATAGTGTTTCAAATACGTCTCCTCTCCTTAATTCTCTTTGAAAATCAATTGAAAAACCAAGAATTTTTATTAATTGTGAAAATATTTCTTTAGGAAGTTTGCTTCTAATTGCTGAATTATATAGATTGTCTATTATTTCAATCTTACTTACAATTTCTACTTTTTTAAAAGGTCGTTTAGTTATTTTTGTTTTTACTTCATTTAGGTGGTTTTGCCATACATAGAGATCTTTATATTTACTAATTTTAAATTTGATACCTAGCCCTAGATTATGTTTTGGTACCGCATATTGTATCAAATGATTTGTAGGAATATTTCTTAAAATATTATTTGTTGGATGATTAGTCTTAACTTTTAAAATAATAGAATTTATGTGATTGCTTGTAAAACCAACACGTTTAAGAAATAAAGATAAATTTTCATTTTTTCTTATTTTTTGTTTAAAAGTTTTTCCAATAGTTTTACCACCTTCTTTTAGAATCAAATCGTTAATTGTCTCCACTGAATAATCATATTTATTTATTATAGTTGGTCTTTTTTTAGGTAACAAAATAATAGATGAAGCAATAGATTTTTTATTGGAAAAAGTTGCTAAATCAAACGGTAAAATTAAAAGTGAAAGTAAAAAAATAAAAAATGCACGTAACATATTAAAAATATTGAATAAAATAATTAATTTGTTGAATATGTTGGATTAAATTTGAGGTGTCAAGAAAGAAATGCTAAATAAAATAAAATTTACTATCAAAATGAATTTAAAAATATATTTTTTTTTAAAAAAAAGTTCTTTTTAAGTTTGACAAAATGGTTGAATAGGCTATAAACATCATTCGTCTTGTAAAGACGATAATGCGTATGCATTTCTGTTTGACATAGTTAGATATTTGGAAGAGATTTGTGGACAGTAATATAATTTATCATTAGATTACGTCTATGAATTTCGCGCAATTTACCATTTTTAAAGATTAATTTATTAATCTCGTCAGTATATTGAGCAATTCAGTGACAACTTTTTTAATAGAATTTTATTCTAGATCAAACTTAAGAGTTTGATCCTGGCTCAGAACGAACGCTGGCGGCATGCTTCAGACATGCAAGTCGAACGAGATCTTCGGATCTAGTGGCGCACGGGTGAGTAACGCGTGGGAACCTACCTTTCAGATCGGGATAACAGTTGGAAACGACTGCTAATACCGTATACGCCCTCCGGGGGAAAGGTCAGCCGCTGAAAGAGGGGCCCGCGTCTGATTAGCTTGTTGGTGGGGTAAAAGCCTACCAAGGCTACGATCAGTAGCTGGTCTGAGAGGATGATCAGCCACACTGGGACTGAGACACGGCCCAGACTCCTACGGGAGGCAGCAGTCGGGAATATTGGACAATGGAGGAAACTCTGATCCAGCAATGCCGCGTGTGTGATGAAGGCCCTAGGGTTGTAAAGCACTTTCAACGGTGAAGATGATGACGGTAGCCGTAGAAGAAGCCCCGGCTAACTTCGTGCCAGCAGCCGCGGTAATACGAAGGGGGCGAGCGTTGTTCGGAATTATTGGGCGTAAAGGGCGCGCAGGCGGTTTGGATAGTTAGACGTGAAAGCCCTGGGCTTAACCTAGGAACTGCGTTTAATACTTCCAAACTAGAGAACTAGAGAGGATAGCGGAACTCCCAGTGTAGAGGTGAAATTCGTAGATATTGGGAAGAACATCAGTGGCGAAAGCGGCTGTCTGGCTAGTTTCTGACGCTGAGGCGCGAAAGCGTGGGGAGCAA
>CACMOJ010000008.1:17500-67550 GCA_902615325.1 uncultured SAR116 cluster alpha proteobacterium
GGATATGGAAGATTCTCATAATTTTTTCTTACCATTTTTGAAGTTTCATCTCTAATCAAAGAAAAATTTATAATATTTTTTGATATGATTTTTTCTCTCTCGAAATTAGAAATTTGAGCTTTGTAAATTTTTTTAAAGACATTTTTAAAATTTGTTTTTTTAATCCATGATTTTTCAAATAAGGGAACATAGCAAGATAATAAAGCAATACTGACATCTAATTTTTTAGAATTTAATTTATTATATATTTTTTTGGAGTTTAAATTTTTAAGAACTTTTTTTTCATATTCATCAATATTGTAAATATAATCTGTATTAATACATTGAAGAGAGAGAGCCTCAATAACTTTTTTTGAACTATGATTTAAAATTATAGCTTCTTTTTCGATTAAAAGAAATTTTCTTAGAGACATTATAAATTTTTCTAGAAATAAATCTGAGATAGGGACTGTTTCCAATAATTTTATAAACAAATTTTCTTTACTTAATTTAAGAATAATATCTTCGTTAAAATTGTTATTGTAAAAATCATTTTGAATATTTTTAAATTCTACTTTATGTTTCAATAAGCTAAGTATGCTATTCATAAAATCACGAGGTCTAACAAAATTTTTTTTATTTAAAATTTTTAGGTATATATTTTCAATTTCATTTGAATATTCTGAAAACCGGATCTTTCTTAAATAATAAATAAAGATTGAGTTCTTTAAAGTTTTGTTACAATCTTTTTGATAAGCGAGTTGATAATAATGAAATGATTTATTATGATTTTGTTTTTTAAAATGGGCATTAGCTAAATTAATGTAAGCATCGTAAGAAGCTCTAATTTTCAATGATTTAATTAAATAATTAATAGCTAAGTCATATTTCTGATTAATATAATATATTAAACCTATAAAATTATAAATTTTGTAATTAGCGTTGTCATCTCTTTCTAACTTTAGACATTCAACCAAAGCTTCATTATATTTCCTGTTTTTTAATAAATTTTCTATGTCAAATTCTAAAGGTTTATTTATATTATTTATTGTTTTTAATTTCATTTTAGTATGTAAGTAAAATTTTGATATTTAACTTGGTATGCAAAAAACAATCCAATTGCGTTTGATTTACAATTTTTTTTATTATATAAAAATGTTAAAATAAATTTTTTGAAAATTAAAATTGAAAAATATTTCACATTTATTTTTCAATGATTTATTTGTAACAGTTCTAATTTTACAAATAAACACCAGTTTTAATCAAAATTATATAAGTGATTATCAGGCTCATAACCTGAAGGTCGCAAGTTTATATCCTGCCTCTGCAACCAACTAATTAAATTTTGTAACTATATGGAATTGTAGATCAAAAGATTAACATCAGCGTTCAATTTAATTTTAACTAGTGAAAAGTTTGGTATTAAATTTGCACATCACTATTATTTAAATTTAGGTATGATATGGAATTTAAATATGTAACTTTACCTAATTTAGGTATTATTGAAACGCAACTTTCAGAAGAAATTATAAAAAATTTGTGGGTAGTTATTGAAGATGCAAAACAAAATCAAGTTAATCATAAAAAAGTCTTAGCTGGACATATCTCATCATCATTAAGAATTGATCAAGATTCAAAATATTTAAAAGCTTTTCTTGAAAATGTTTTACCACAAATTACTAGTAAATATATTGAAGCATATAAAGGATTGCCGGTAAGACATTTAGTATCAAACCAGCATCCAAAAATAGAATTAGATCTGGATAGTTTGTGGGTAAATTTTCAAAATAAGCACGAATTTAATCCTATACACAGTCATGGAGGAGCTTTAAGCTTTGTAATTTGGATGAAAATTCCCACTTCTAGCAATGAACAAAACAATCTACCGATCTCTAAAAACTCGTCTAGTAAAGGATTAGCATCTAATTTTTCGTTTATTTATAACGATATTTTAGGAACCATTCGAACATTTGTTTATCAAATGGAAAAAAATATATCTGGATATATGGTTATGTTTCCTTCAAGCCTTCATCATCAAGTTTGTCCATATTATGAGTCGGATGAAAGTAGAATTACTATTTCTGGAAATTTAGCTTTAAAATATCTTGTATGATCTATCTTCATGACAAATCATTTTGATCCACTAAATTTTAAATTTAGAGAAAAATATATTACGCTAATCAAATTCTTTTAAATTAAAAATGGTACATCACTAAAATATTTAAGCAGATTTATTAAATCTTCATCAGTTTGAATTATATCGTCAATAATCTTGTTCTTGAGAATATCATTTTTTTAAATTAAAATAATCTAGGTAGGATAATATTACATGAGAATTAATCATTTCATAAATGAATTAATTGCTCTACTATATTTAGAAAACCTAACCCTGTTAAAATGAAACATCTTATATAAAAATTCAGTTGGCACAAAATTTCCAGCTTTTACCTCTAAAATTATATTTGGTTCATAATTTTTATAAACACTTTCTCTAAGCTTGTTTACTTGAATGTATTCTATATTTTGGTCAATAGTAAGTCTTACATTATGAATTTTATAATAAGACCTTTGATAATTTACTCTAACCTTAGGTTTACAAATTCCGTAGTCTTTATCCAATAAACCAAGAGTCATGATCTTATCAAGATTAAAATCTGTAAGTATATTTTTGTATCTACCTTCGACAGATGAAATCTTAACTTCTAAAGTACTAGATTTCATTTCATGCTTATATTTTGTATAGCTTCTAACTCTAATTTTTTTTCTAGGAACACACCCTTCTTCTGAATCATTAAACATTTTCATTTCTTCATTGTCAAAATAAGTAGAGGAAACGGTTCTATTGTCATATAATTTATATCCGCCGTTTTCAAATACCCAATCTAACAAATTATGCAACTGACTTTTACTGACATTTAGTTTTTCTTCTTTTCTAAAACTCATAAAGTAAACTAACTAGTGAGTTTGCCTGTTGATAAACTTGGCTTGGTTGACAATTATGCTTTTTAACCATTATTTTTCCACCCCAAAATTCTTGTTTTTTGTTATATGCGCTAAAACAAGTATTAACTGCATAATTAGTTACATCATGAACTTTTATAATAGAAGAATCTTTAGAAGCTATTCCTATGTTTGTCTCTGACACTTTAGCTTTATTTAAGGTGAGGTTTGAGTTTTCGCCCACAGAAATTCCTTTATCTTTACAATTTTTTAACACAGTATTTTCAATATAGTAACTTCCATATGAAAAATCTATACAGTCATTTCCTGCAGAACTTATTTCAATTTTTTTAAAATTCAATTTTGAAAAGTCCACGTCAAAAGCATCACTCAACACATTTTTGATAACTACTTTTTTTATATTTCCGTTTACCCTAATTAAATTAACGCCGTCCTCGCATGAAGAACCATTAATATCAATTTCAACGTCATTTACTGTCATATCTAGAAAAGTTAGACAACCTGTTAATAATTTATGATTAAAACGTTGTTTTTTAAGGAGGTCAAAATTGTTTTTAACTCCATTAAATTTTAAGCTCCACTCTTTTAATGTTCCGCCTCTCAACAAAATTCTATCATTAATATTATTTTGGAAGATCTCTATTTTCCTATTATTTCTATCTAATAGTAATTTTGCCTTTCCATAAGAAATTAATTCTACTTTGTCACCAAGGTAAAATTTATTTTCTTCATTTTGTTTTGGTTTAATTATGCCACTAATATATTCTTGTTTATCCCCTATAAATATATATGAATTATTAAATTTTGCAGCCAATAATTTAGAGTATTCCTCTAGAGAAATTGTCTCGAAATCACAAGAAGTTAAAGTAAAATTGCAAACTTCAATTCGTAATTTTTCTGTTGTAGTAAATACTAACCTGCCATCATCATTATATTCTTTATAGTTGGAAAAATAAGGAATATATGGTCTGTTTTTTGTATTATTTAGAGAGCGAGAAGCTATTGATTCTAAATTTAATTTTATATTGTTTATAATTGAATTTACCTTTTTTATACTATAATCCAAACCAAGTTTATTTAAATTATTTTTAAAACTTTTTCTGTTTATATTTTTAAGTAAGAAAATCGCAGCATCTGCTTTAATTACTTCATAAGCGCTGGGTGTATGATCTGATTTAAGCTTAATTTCTTCGATATTAACAATGTCCCCATCATAATAAATTGGGATAAAGGATTGATACATAGGATCATAATAAAAACGCGAATCATCAGCAGAGAGGCCATGATTAGCGCCCATTGCAAGCATTAATACCTTAAACTCTATTTCTTTATTAATGGCGTTTTTATTGTAATAATTTGCTTTCAAAGGACGCTTCAATCTGTAGGGGTCTGAATATACATACTCCAACGATAAATTTTCTAAATATGTTTTATTTAGCTGATTGAGTGCTTTCTGGGAGATTAGTAAACTTGTTGTACCTTTTTTTATCCATTTACTATTTATCACTTTTGTTAAGACAAATTTATTTGCTAAACGACTATGCATATGCCGCTCATCTCCCTCAATTATAGGAGCTTCGCGTAAACCGTTAGTTTCAATAAACTCCTTTGTAATTTTTTCTTGATAAAGATAATTTATTTCTTTTCCATTAAATAAAGCTGGTACATAATAGGTTTTTGGGGCTAAAAATCCTAACTCTTTAAACAGTGCGGTTGCAAAAACTTCATTATCACCACCTCTTGTATGTGGAATAAACAATTTAAATTGGGTGGATGAATCAATGTTACCATTAAGTAACCTTACATCAAGACTAGTAACTGGAGGAATAGAGGCTAGATGGTCATTAAAGTCCCCATGTATTCTTATTTTTGCAGAAAAAATACAGCTTAAGTTATTGCCAAATAGTATTCTTATTTTAGCTTTAAATCGTTTTTTATATTTCTTTAAAATTTTTCCATATTCAGTTAACACTGTATTTCTGGAAGATTCAACCGCTTTGATATAATTTTTTGCCCATTTTTTACTTTTATTCGTGGATATATCAATAAACTTAATATTCTTTGCAGATAAAAAGCTATCAATATTATCAGAATTACAGTTTGCTTGCGCATTAATTGAGAAAAAAACTAAATAAAATAATAGGACTACACAAACATTTGATAATGCATTTTGAATATTTTCATTTCTAAATGGTCGGAACATTAATAAAGTTTTACCTCAATGCTCTCTATATTTTGATTTTGATCTATAGATTTTCTAATTTGATCTATGTCCTTTCTCGATTTCGAAGCTAATTTATAGTGAAATTCCTGTTGTTTTTTATCGTTAACGTATTGCAATAAAAATTTACTTTCATGCAATATATCGATTGCTTTTTTTGATTGTATTTCAATGATGTTCAGTTGTAGAGCACCTTCATCAAAAGATAGTGAGAAAATATGAAGATTAAATTTTTTTGCAATTATTTCAAATAAATATGAAGCAATAATAGTAGCATTTATACTTGCTACTAATAACAATCCAAACTTAATATTGACAGACATACTTATACCTACAGTAATTAATGCAAAAAAGATGACCAATTCGAATGGATTTTTTACAGGATTTCTAAAACGTATTATTGAAAGCGCACCAACCATTCCAAGAGATAGAGCTATATTGCCAGAAATAACTTTAGTAATGACAAAAGTAATTGCTGGTAATAAAATATACGACATTGTGTGGTGATAGGTTGACGCCCATTTTTGTTTAACTAAAGATAACATAATCCTTATAGAGAGGCCAGACGCCATTGCTACAAAACAATTGAATATTAAAGTTTGATTATGTTGTGATAATTCGATCATAGTTTAAAAATCCTTACTAATGCAAAATTATATTCTTAAACATATTTTAATAATTATAAAAATAAAATTAGCATACAGTATAATACATCATTAGATAAAAGTTTAAAAATTATTTATCTTAATAAGTATCTTAGAATTTAAGTAAATAAAAAATTTTTTTACGTAACAGAGAAAAATGTCTATTGTATTAAATTTTTGATCATTATTTATCCGTAGTAACCATTTTGTTAATCGCTTACATTTAATTTTTTGATTAATAATGTGATAAAATATTCAGGTAATTTACATATTCTTACTCAGTTAGGATCAAATTTCACCACTACCACAAATATAAAAGAGTATCAAAAAGTTAAGTATGTATAAATTTAGTAATTATTAGTAAATGAATCATTTTTGAAAGATAGATTTTTAGTAAATTACTTGTTAATAGTACCTTCTTGTATACTAACTTTGGCCATGCCTTGTTCACTTAAGCCTTGCATAGCTTTTATAACTTCTAAATTAGAACCTGCTATACTCTTATTAGTAAAAGATTCAAAAATAAAGCCATTATTGTCACCAGCTTTAAATAAGAAACGTTTATAATCTTCACTTTCTAACTTACTTGAAACAGCATTTACAACTGCCCATAGCGAAGGGGCTAATAAGGTAAAAGTTGTAACTCTACCATACATTTATTTTTTCTCTGCAACCTGAATAGATGAAATATAATTTGCCATTTTTTTTGATGAGTCTTCAAAAATCTCTTTCATCTCATTAGATTCAAAAGCTCTAAACCAAGAAAAAGATGTCCAAGCACCACTAGAATATAAAATATTACATGCTGACTGAATGTCATAATCACTATCACCACTAATAACAGCTAAAAAATTGTAATCTGGGTGAGTTACCCATAAAAATTCATTCATTTCAACTTTAAATGCATCTATTAAAGGTTGAACTATTTTTCTTCTGTCTTGTGGCTTGTTTAACATTGCTGCTGTGTTTTCACTGGTAGTTTTACCCAATAAAATATATTTTCCCATATTGTATATCTTTCTCTAATTTTAAAATTGGTCACATATTTTCTAAATTATGCAAACTTCTGATCTAGTAAGAAATCTCTGCCCAGTTCCATTATCAAGCGAGAACATTCCACCAATACCTTTAACTGCATCAATAATTAAATCAGTATGTTTCCACTTTTCGTATTGATCGTCATTCATATAGAAAGGAATTCCACCTATCTCACCTAACTTTACATCGTTATCACCAACAATATATTCAGATTGCAAATAACACATTGGTGCACTTCCATCACAACAACCACCTGATTGATGAAATAATAAATCAGGCCCATATTTTGTCTTAAGCTTTTCTATTAATTGTATAGCCTCAGGTGTTGCGACAACTTTAGTATCATCTAGGATTTTCATAAATGCTCCTTTGAAAAAAAACCGGTATCATATAAATTATGATACCGATTATTTAGTTATTTTCTAAAAAAAACCAAGAGCATTTGGATCATAAGAAACATGAACATTTTTTGTTTGTCTATAATGTTCTAACATCATTTTATGTGTTTCTCTCCCAATGCCTGATTGTTTATAGCCTCCAAAAGCAGCATGTGCTGGATAATCGTGATAACAATTCACCCATACTCTTCCAGCTTGGATTTCTCTTCCCATTCTAAAAGCTTGATTTCCATCTCTGGTCCAAACTCCCGCACCTAGGCCGTATAGTGTGTCATTAGCAATTTCCAATGCCTCAGCTTCGTCTTTGAATGTTGTAACTGAAACGACAGGCCCAAAAATTTCTTCTTGGAAGATACGCATTTTGTTATTTCCTTTAAAGACAGTTGGTTCTATGTAATATCCATTACTTAAACCATCAACAGATTTAATATTACCGCCTGCAAGAACATCGGCTCCTTCATCTTTACCAAGCTTTAAATAAGAAGATATCTTCTCCATTTGCTCAGTTGATGCTTGTGCTCCTATCATTGTATCCATCTCAAGTGGATTACCTTGTTTTATTGCAGCTACCCTATCAAGAGCTTTTTCCATGAATTTATCATAAATTGACTCTTGAATTAATGCTCTACTAGGACAAGTACATACTTCTCCTTGATTAAGTGCAAACATTGTGAACCCCTCTAAGCATTTATTAAAAAAAGCATCATCAGAATCCATAACATTTTCAAAAAATACATTTGGAGATTTTCCACCTAGTTCTAATGTAACAGGAATTAGATTTTGAGAAGCATATTGCATGATTAATCTTCCTGTTGTTGTCTCGCCTGTAAAAGCAACTTTAGCAACTCTTTTTGAAGACGCTAAAGGTTTTCCTGCCTCTAGTCCATAACCACAAACTACGTTTACAACACCTGGCGGTATTAGATGACCAATTAAATCCATTAAAACCATAATAGATGCTGGTGTTTGTTCTGCTGGTTTTAAAACAACACAATTTCCAGCAGCTAATGCAGGAGCTAGTTTCCAAACTGCCATTAAAATAGGAAAGTTCCATGGAATAATTTGTCCGACAACTCCCAAAGGCTCTTTAAAATGATAAGAATATGTGTTTGAATTAATCTCTGATATTGTTCCTTCTTCAGCCCTAATAACACCTGCAAAATATCTAAAATGGTCTATAGCTAGAGCTATATCAGCGTTTATAGATTCTCTAATTGGCTTGCCATTATCTAAAGTTTCAGCAGCTGCTAAGAGATTAATATTGGACTCCATAACATCTGCTATTTTATTTAACATGTTGGCTCTTTCAGTGAGAGATGTTTTCCCCCATTTAGGAAAAGCAGCATGTGCAGCATCCAAAGCTGAGTTAACATCTTCTTCATTTGATCTAGCAACTTCACATAAAATTTCACCAGAAATAGGTGTTGGGTTTTCAAAATATTGTCCAGATTTTGGGGTTACATATTTGCCATTTATATAATTATTGTATTTATCTTTAAACGGAAAATCTATATCTAAGTGTTTTACGTTTAAAGCGGATGTAGACATTGCTCTGCTTAAATCATCCATTTTTTCCTCCTTAATTTTGTTATTAATTTTAGAGTAATGAGAATCATTATCAGAGTCAATCTGAGGTGTACATTTTTTAATTTTTCAGAACACTTAATTATTTTTTAATTCATTCATTTTACTTTTTGCACTTAATAATTTAATATAAAATATGTACAGATAATTCTTAAAAAATAAATTATTGGAAAAATTTTGATACCTGACTTAACATTAAATTCATTAAAAAAAGGTTTCGGTCATTTTGGTGTTGCTTCTAAAAGTAATAAAACGAAACACGTTGATACATTAGGTGTAAGGGTCAACAAAGAAGAATGTTTACTAACTTGCTTTGTTATTCATTCTGAATGTAAAGAAGTTTTAGAATATTTAAATGAGTCTGGTAGAATCAGTTTTTTTGTGGGGATGATAAGTCATGAGGCATATAATTTTAAAGGACAATATGTATCATCCGAGACAATGAATGAGAGTGATTTGAAAATCTCTAAAGATTATTCAAAAAATGTAATAGACATAATTACAAGTATTGGATTGTCTAAAGAAGCTGCATTAGAAAAATATGGAAAATTACCTGACATAGGAATAACATTTAAGGTAGATAAAGTTTATATTCAAACACCTGGACCAGATGCAGGTAAAGAAATTACGAAAAGCGACACACAATGATAAAAGATTTTCATTTACCAGCATTACAAGGAATGTTTCCAAGTTGGATAACGAGTTGTTCGTCAAGTGGTGAACCAAACACCACCGTAATTTCACAAATTTGGTATGTTGATGAAAATCATGTAGCTTTGTCATTTCAATTTTTTAATAAAACTAAGAAGAATATTTCTGAAAATCCTTATGCTTTCGCAACAATTTCTGATCCAACTACACTAAAACAGTATAATTTAGAATTAAAGTTTGATCATGAGGAAACTGAAGGTGATCTGTTTGATGAAATGGATATGAAGTTACAAGCCATAGCATCAATGACGGGTATGACGGGTATTTTCAAACTAAGAGCAGCTGATGTCTATAAAGTTATATCAATAAGTGAATAATATTTTTCATTATTAGGTATAAGTTTTGATAAATAAAAATTTACAATCCGAAAATGAACTTGAAAACATAAAAAGTCTTCTTGAAAGAAAATCAAAAGAAGTAGAAATAATTAAACAAATTTCTAATAAAATTAACAAATCTCTTGATTTAAACTTAATTGCTTCAGAAATGCTCTCCTTAATGAATGACTTTTTTGGATTTCAACATTCTATGATTTTATTGGCATCTGAAGATAAAAAATACTTAAGTGTTTTAGAAACTTATGGATATAACAAAAAGGGTGTTGGCGCAAAAGTTAAATTTGGTGTTGGAGTTATTGGGATAGTTGCCGAAAAGAAAAAGCTTATGAGAATGGCCAATTTAGGAATGCAAAGAAGTTATATGCAAGCTATTCGTGAACAAGTTAAAATAACAGATAAAAATCAACTTCAAGATAAAGTTATGTTACCAGGCCTTAAAAACGCAGAAAGTCAAGTTGCAATTCCTATGTTATTAGACAATGAACTTGTAGGTGTGTTTTCTGTTGAAAGTGAAAAAATGAATATTTTTGACAAAGCCGATGAAATATTAATTGGTATCTTAGCAAATCAAACTGCTATTGCGCTAGAAAATGCTCGGCTTTACCAACTTGAACAAAAAAGACTGAAAGAGCTAAATAAAGCCCATCACAAACTAGAGAACCTTAATACAAATCTTGAAAAAAAAGTTGATGAGAGAACTTCTGAGTTAAAAATCCTTTCTGAAAAATTATCAAAATACTTTTCGCCTCAAGTTTACGAGTCAATTTTTTCAGGTAAGCTAGATGTAAAGATTCAGACTAAAAGGAAACCTCTTACAGTATTTTTTTCAGATCTACAGGGTTTTACAGAATTAACGGAGAGGTTAGAACCTGAGGTGCTAACAAAACTTCTTACTCAATACTTAACAAAAATGTCTAATATTGCAATTAAATGGGGGGGTACAATTGATAAATTTATAGGGGATGCAATTTTAATATTTTTTGGAGATCCTGCAACTAAAGGAGATGAAGAAGATGCAATAGCTTGTGTTTCAATGGCAATAGAAATGTTAGAGGAACTCAATAAACTTAGAATATCATGGAGAAAAAAAGGATTAACAAAGCCTTTAAATGCTCGAATTGGGATACACAGTGGTGTATGTACAGTAGGTAATTTTGGTTCTCAAGATAGACTAGACTATACAATTATTGGAAATGGTGTAAATTTAGCGTCCAGACTAGAATCAAAATCTAATATAAATAAAATTTTATTGTCTGAAGATACCTATTTACTTATTAGAGATAAAATCATTTGCAAAAAAAAAGAAGCAATAAAAGTAAAAGGTATTTCGTATCCAATTCAAACTTATGAAGTCATCAAATTTTCAGAGGAAAATAAAAATTTAATTGAGAAGAATATTCCAGGGTTATCTCTTTCTATTGACAAGTCTGAAATTGAAGACAGTAAAGTTGCAATAGATTTAGTGTCTGAAGTTCTTCAGCATTTGAAGTCAAAAGATAGTTAATGTTAATACTATATTAATATATTTATAGGTCATTAGTATTTATTGCCTTTTTTATGCGGATCATTTGTAGGTAATATATTTTTTATATAATCTCTTTCTTTCCATTCAGGTGCTGGTGGAAACTGTTGACCTTTTCTTGGGACGTAAACAGAGGGTTCTTTAGTATCCAAGTTTGGAATATAACGAGGACAGTTTGGATAAATTTCACATTTAATCCTAACAATAAACTTTGCACCATAGTGTTTTTTTATGGAGTTGTTATCATGATGAATAGTTGCGTGTCCATTAATTCTAATTCTACGACTTTTTCCATCAAAATTTATGAAAAGTAATCCTACATTTGGGTTTTTTAAAATATTGCCTGCAGTTCGATACATTGAATTACCGTCATATTCCGGATATTCAATAATCTCATTATCAATTATTTTTACAAATCCTGGATCGCCAGACTTTATATTACAATCAATATATCCTTTCCATGCACTTGCTATGAAGAAAAACTTTGAATTTTCAATAATGTCTTTTTCATCATCCCAAAATTGATAATGTTTTCTATTTTTCTCAAGTGCTTCGGCTGTTCTTTTTCCATCAAAAAGATCTTGAAAATGTCTCATGCCTTCATGAAAAAAATCTCTTTCTTTGAAATCGTTCATTTTTATTACTTTTCTTGGTCTTTTTTTAATTGTTTTAATGTATTTTCTAAAGAAGATATAACTTTATCTTTTTTAGAAATATTTAAATCAATATTTAAATTAAATCCATCAAACTCTTTATTTAAAATTTTTCTTTTCTTGGCCATATTTTCGTATGAGCCTACTACCTTATATGTTTGTATTTTATGAGCTATGCCTTTTACTTTAATTTCATCCTTTTTCTCGCAAATGATGTCTTTTTTAATTAAAGCATAGGTCTCTTGTGAAATTAAAATTTGACCAGTCATTGCGTTAGATTCAAGGCGACTAGCTAAATTAACTTCTCCACCAATAATTGTATAATCAAGTCTATTTTCAGATCCAAAATTACCAACATTACAATAACCAGTATTAATACCTATTCGAATTTCTAAGGGATTTGCAATCCCTTGATCTTCCCATAAATTTTTAAGTTGATGCATGCGTTCCTGCATTTCTAAAGCCATTAAAACACATGAATGAGCATCTTCTCTTTCACCTTTTGTCTCTGGGTCACCAAAGAAAATTAAGATTGCATCGCCTACAAACTTATCAATTGTTCCTCCATATTTAAGAGCTATTTTAGACATTTCATTTAAATAACTATTAAGTAATTTGCTTAGTACTTCTGGTTCCAGTCTGTCTGTAATTTCTGTAAACCCTTTAATATCAGAAAAGAACACAGTCAGTTTTTTTCTATAAGCTTCAATTTTTACATTTTTTTTTCCTGAAAATATTGATTGATATACCTGAGGTGATAAGTATCTTGAAAGCTTCAAAGCTAATTGTTCAATTTTATCCCTTGCTTTAACTCTTTCGGTAATATCTACAACAGTCCATAAAACTTCATCTTTATCTGCAACCGGATCACCTGCAATTCGAAACCATATTTTTTCATTATTCTTCTTCTTAAAAGGCCAATCTAAATTTACAGGTTTATTATTTCTTACTAGATTGAAAGCTTTTTCACCAAATTCTTTATAAGCTTTATTAGACGTATGTATGATTTGTGCATTCTCTCCAATAAGTTCTTCTTTTGTAAAGCCTAACATTTCACAAAACTTTGGGTTTACTTCAATAAGGTTGCGATTTTTATCCACGATCATTATTCCGAAACCAGTATTGTGAAAAACTTGTTTAAATCTAGAAGATAGTTGGTTACTTTTAAGTTTCATTCATGCCACAATTATTTAAGTATAAAATACTATTAATAATAATTTAATAATATCAATTTAAAAAATTTATTAACATGATTTTAATTCCATAAAATTTTATTGATATGACTTCATTTATCATTCTTATTACATAAAGGTCGTAAATTTAAATATTTTTTCATTATCCAAAAAGTTTTACAAATTAAATATATCGTGAGGTATTTAAAAAATATGAATATTAGGTTTTTTTTTAGAATGCCAGATATTATTTTTGATTGACTAATTCCATGAACTCTGAGCGCAAATTCTGGTCATCTTTAAATATACCTATCATTTTTTTTGTTACAGTACTCGATTCAGGTTTGTGTACACCTCTTGTAGTCATACATTGATGGGATGCGTCTATAAGAACCGCGACCCCTAAAGGATCTAAAACATTTTGTAAGGTTTCAGCAATTTGAGATGTTAATGTTTCTTGTATTTGTAACCTTTTAGCGAATATATCAACAAGTCTTGCAATTTTACTAATTCCAACAACTCTATTTTTAGGCATATAAGCAACGTGAGCTATCCCAAGAATTGGAACTATATGATGTTCACAATGTGATTCAAGTCTAATATTTTTAATTAAAACCATTTCATCGTAACCCTCAACTTCTTCAAAAGTTTTTGAAAGAATTTCAATTGGGTCTATTTTATATCCCTCAAAGAATTCTTCATAAGCTTTTACAACTCTTTGAGGAGTTTCAATTAGGCCCTCTCGTTCAGGGTCATCACCTGCCCAAGCAATTAGAGTTTTTACTGCTCGCATGGCCTCTTCTCTTGAAGGATTAGGGTTAAATTTAATTACATTTTCATTATTATTTTTAATAGTCATGGTTAAATATTCATTAAAGTTATGTTATATAATTACATTATGTACAAAAATCTTTAAAGTTTAACCCTTTTTTTTAATTAATATGAATTTATTTCCTAAAACTATTCCAATAACTGTATTAACAGGCTTTTTAGGAAGTGGTAAGACTACTTTATTATCAGAGTTTGTTAGAAGTGAAAATGTAAATGATGTTGCATTTATTATCAATGAATTTGGAGAAGTGGGTCTTGATCATCATTTGATAGACAGTACAGATGAAACTATTTTAGAACTTCAAAATGGTTGCATATGTTGTTCAATTCAAGAAGACCTTAAATCAACTCTTTTAAGTCTTTTAACAAAAATGGAAAAAGGCTTAATAAGAAAATTTAATAGGGTTATCATAGAAACAACAGGATTAGCTGATCCGGTACCTATTATTCATACATTAATGACATCAATTGATCTAGTTCGTGCCTATATTCAAGATGGTATTATAACAATCGTAGACGTTGTAAATGGCGACCAAACTTTTAATAATCACTTAGAATCTATAAAACAAGTAACTTTTGCTGATAAAGTTATTTTATCTAAAGTAGATCTAGGAAATAAAATAGTGATTGAAAAACTAATTAAGAGAATAAGAAAAATTAATCCTAAAGCACCTATTACTCTAAGTAAAAAGAATCAATTGCCAATTAAAGAATTCTACGGATTAAATGATTATCAGCCAAATAATGAATTGTGGAATGTTAGACAATGGTTAAGTGAAGAAAAAAACAAAGATAAACATGTTCACGATCACAAGCATCATCACGATAAAAATAGCCATGATGAAAATATTAAATCTTTTTCTTTAGTAACTCACAAACCAATAAGCATAACCTCTTTAAACTTTTTTTTAGAATTAGTGTCAAGTCAAATGGGCCAAAATATGCTTAGAATTAAGGGTATTATAAATGTGGAAGGAGAAATACGTCCTGCAATTATTCATGGAGTTCAGCATATTTTTCATCCTTTAGAATGGCTAGAAAAGTGGCCAGATGAGGACTTTTCATCGAGATTAGTTTTTATTACTAATAAAATTGAAAAGTCAGTTGTTGAACAATTTTTTAAAATATTAGAATAAGTTTGTAGGCTATATTAGTTTTAGTATTTTATAAATTTTAACTCTCAATGAGACATGCCACCAACAATAGGTATGCTTAACAATGCTAGAACATAAGAAATAATCCCTGATCTAACAACAGCATCTGTAGTTACATTATATATAGAGGCGAAAACTAAGCCCATAGCGCCGATTGGAGCTGCTGCAACCATCATAGTTGTTCTTGAAATATTAAGATCATAATTTTTTAAATATAAAATGACGAACAGTATTAATGGAAAGATAAATATTTTTAGCAAGGTAATTACTAAAGATAATTTTATTTGTGTTTTGTCAGTTTGGTAAGATAGTAAAATACCCATAGCTATTAGGGCACATGGAGTTCCAGCATCACATATAAAATTAACTAATCTATTTAAACTAAGAGGTATGTTAATTTGAAAAAAAAATATTGTTAAGCCTAAAAATAAACCAATTAAGGCAGGGTTTTTTAATTGACTTAAAAAAATTTGGCTAAAATTTATTTTCTTTTGATTTGCTAATTCTAATGCACAAACACTTAATCCTACGGTTATAAAATCAACAGAAATTATAGTTTCTATCGGCACAATATCCTTTGGTCCAAACTCAAACAATGCGATAGGATAAACAAAAAACAAATGATTTGAAAAAGATGAAGTCATGCCGATAATGATGCACTCAGAGAAATGTCTTTTAAAAATTAATTTTGCTATTGAAAATCCTAAAAAGTATATGATTGATTGTGTTAGTAAATAATAGAAATATAAATTCCAATTAACAAATTCGTATCTAAAATTTCCAATAATTTTAATACCTAATACTGGTACAATAACTAAGCCAATAAGTTTAAGAAAAACTTTAGAATCCGATTTATCTAATAAATTAAGCTTACCAGATATAAAACCAATCAATACTAAACCAAAAAGAGGTAGTGTTGAGAAAAATAAACTATAGAACATTAACTTTTTAATTCATTTTAGCTTGAAAAGGCTGATGTAAGAACACTTACAACAGTGAATGCGAATTTGCCTTTTTCTTCTGCTTCTTCAAGTTGATCCTGCCATTTTTGAACAAGATCTTGGGAAACACCTTTTTTAATTGCTGCATTAATCATTAAGATTTCATGAAATTTTGGAAATGAGTTCTCTTCTTTTCTTGTAATGAAAAAAGGAATCTCATTTGTTTTAATATTTGTGTAACCTTGTTTTTCTAACTTCCCATTTAATTGTACAGGAAGCATTGGGTGTTTTTGACTTCGATAAATTACATGCATCATATCATTTAATTCTTTTTCAGGTCCATGAAATCCAAAAAAATTCCAAAGAGTAGAAATATTTACAAAAATAGATTTAGGTTTTTGAAGCTTTTTAGTTACAAATAGAGCTTCATCAACATTATTAATGTACTCTAGTGTTTGTGTAAAAGTGACGGCATCACAGGAATTTTCATCAATATTTATATCATTTGCATCGCTGCATAAAAACTGAACGTTAGATAAATTTTTACATCTTTCTTTAGCTGTTTTTATTTGAAACTCACTTGGGTCAACTCCAATTGCACTTCCAGAAGATCCAATGCTTTTAGAAATTTCTTCTACGAGATGACCACCACCACAACCAATATCAATAATTGTTTGACCCTTATGAATATCTAATTCTTTTAAAATTGCTTGTCTACGAAGAACACCAATATTGGTTTCAGTAAGCATTTGTTGAATAGAACCTATTTTATCATCAAATTGCAAAGTAAAATCCTTTTTGAAAATTAAAAAAATAAATTAATTAACAATAAAAGTACATTATTTAATAAAAAGTTTGATAATTCTTTTTATTAAGTTAGAATCTTAATATGTTAAGTAAGCTTAGTAATAGTTTTCATGAAACAAAGAAGACTACTTGCTACAACAAATTTTTAATTCCTTATTCACTAATAGTAACAATTTTATTAATTGCGGATATTTTAATTTATCATTAATTAATTATTTTTACATGATTGTCTAAGGTTCATAATCTGAAGGTTTCAATTTGAAAAATTATTTCTAATCTACTTGTTTGATATTATCTGCTGAGGTTTTATCTTTGTTTATTGCTTAGAAATAAGTTTTTTTTTAATAAAATTTTAATACCTAAAGTTTCATGAGTTAATACTCATCATGGGTTTTTTTATATCTAGTATTTGTGAAAATATAATATTCTTGATAGACAGAATAAAATGCTTTTGTATATTTAAATTATAGAGCAAACTCCTAATGGAAATATATGAAAATTAGTGAACAAGATATTATTAAAGCTCAAGAATTATGGGCAGAAAATATTATCAAAATTGGAAAAATATATCTTGAAAAAGGTAACTATAAAGATTACGCACGTAATTTTGTTAAAAATTTTTATGCATATGATATTGGTAAAGTTTTATTTAAGCCAACATTAGCAAGTAAAAATCAATTCAGAAATACTTTCGATGAAGCACTCTCCTATTTCGTAAAAGGTTCAATTCAAGAAGATGAAGGATTTGCTTTAAAATGTTGGGACAATATTCGTTATGAAGATAGAAACATTGTAATTTTAGACAATTATGCTTATGCGATGGGGAATTATTTTTTTAAAAGTTCAAATACTGATAATGAAATTAAAGTTGAGTATACTTTTGGCTATATAAAAAAAAATTTACAGCATTTAGTTATTAACCTTCATCATTCTTCATTACCATTTAAAAAATAATTAAGTTAAAAATCTAGCAAAATTTATTTTTAGCTTAAAAAATTTAAATCTTTAAGTAAAAGCACTTAACATTTAGAGAAGACTAACTAAACCCCTAATGGCGTTGTAAGTATGCTGTTTAAAAGTAAAATAAAAATATTAAATTTAAAATGGTAATTATAGAATCATAATAGATGAACGAATTTATTTTGATAACAATTGTCCTTAGTAAAGATCTCTCTACCTTTGAGATAAGAGTTCCAAAAAAAACCTACAAAAAATGTATTGAAGATTCTAAAAACTTATAAATTTCCATTTGAAGAGTTGCATAAAGTTACATCTGTAAAAACTAGATTTAAAAAAGTGATTGGAAAACAAAGACAATTGGAAAATGAGAAATTTATTTAAAATTATATAAAATTAAAAAATATACTTGACCTTCCCCTTAGGGTAAAGCTTATATAGTTTAAAGATTTCGTTAGTTTTTTTAACTACCTTTATCTTTATGATTTTTTTAAAAATTGGAGCGAATATAAAATGAAGATATTAGTAATTTGTTTATTAAGTTTATTGTTAAATTTCTCAACTGCAACAGCTCACTCGCCAGTCGGCTTTGTGGTACCAAAAGATGGGTCTATCATCAAAAAAGCCCCAAAAAAAATGGAAATTGTTTTTACTGCATCGGCAAAACTGATCAAAGTTGAGTTTTCAAAAGTTAAATCAAACCAAAAAAAGTCATTAATTAGTGGTTTGCTTGGGAACGAAGCTTTAACTCCAATAAAATTAAATAAGGATCATCTTATGAAGGAAGCAAGACAACATATTATCAGTCTACCTGAATTAGATGATGGTGTTTATAAAACAGCATGGCGCGCACTTAGTGAAGATGGTCACGCTATTAAGGGAGAGTTTATATTTGAGGTGTCACCTAAGGGTTCAGACATGTCAGGCACTGATGTAAAATTGTTAATGGGTGAAGGTCAAGTTAAACGCATAAGAGGGACAAAAATAACAATAAAACATGGACCATTAGGAGAGTTAATGCCAGCAATGACAATGGAATTTAATGTCTCAGACAAAAAAGTAATTTCAAACTTTAAAAGGGGAGACAAAGTTACGTTTCAAGTGAATAAAAAGTTAGAACTTATTAAAATTGAATCAAAATAGATGAATTACAAATTATGAATATTAAAAAAGAAACAACTACAAAAACTAATTCTAAAATTTTTATTTTTATGTCAACTTACTATTTTAATTTTCTAAATTTCTTATTCACTTTTAAAGCAATGGTTTTCTTAATGATTGCCGGAACTTTTTTGTTTTCAGTAGCCGCTAAAAGTGACGAGAATTCAACAAATAAAAATATATATAAATCAATTTTTGAATCTTATGAAAAATGGGAATGGGAGGACACATCAGACTGGATTATTTCAAATAAAACTGTCGATGAGATTGGAGGGTGGCAATATTACTCTCGTGAAAAAAGCGAGGAAAAAAAATAGGTTATCAATGAAATTGAGAATTTTTTATTTTGCTTATATATTTATAATATCTAGTTGTACGTCTTATAAATTTGAAGAAAGTTTAAATAACATTAATAGCAACAAAGATATAGTTATTGCTGGTAAAATAACTGCAGCTATTAACCAAGAACAACAAAATCAATTATTTAATAATTCAAAAGCTCTTCTAAATTCAGAAGTTGGTGAAAAGGAAGCTGTAGAATTAATGCTTTCCAAAAGTCCTAGTTTTCAATCCCTTTTATTTAAATATCGCGGGAGTGGGTCAGCTGCTGCTCAAGAGGGAAGGATTTCTAATCCAGTGTTTTCGTTTGAACGAATGGTTAAGGGTTCTGAAATAGAATATGGTAGGTTTTTAAGTTTTGGACTTCTTGATTTGCTCACACTTCCAACTAAACAAAAATCCTCAAAACTTGCTGTTGATTTGAATGATATAAACTTTGCCTCTGAAATTTTTGGGGCGATTAATGATGTAAGAATGTCTTGGCTTGAAGCAGTTGCTTCAGAACAACAACTAACTCTATATAATAATGCCTTTATTGCTTTTTCTGCAAATGCTGAACTTGCTAAACGAATGAAAAAAACTGGTAATATGACAACTAGTGATAGAGTTCGTCAACAATTAATCTATTCGGAAGCTACTATAGCACTTGCTAAAGCGAAAATAAGAAAAATATCTAGTAGTGAAAACTTAATACGTAAAATAGGTCTTACACAGAGTGAATCTAAAAATTTAATTATACCTAAAAAATTACCAGAATTACCAAAAGCACCAATATCAATAGAGAACATTGCTAATAAAATTAGTGACAGATTTGACGTAAAAACTGCTCGTATTGAATATGAATTGTTATTGGAACAGTTAGGAGTTGAAAGAATAAATTCTTACACAGATATCGAACTTGGATATAGAAATGATAGAATAAAAGATGATGGAGTTATCTCAAACAAAAAAGGCTATGAACTTGAAATTAAAATTCCAATCTTCGATTGGGGTGATCTTCAAAGAGATACAATTCAAGCAAATCTAATTGCTAAGCAAAAAATTTATGAGAATACTGTACTAGCTGCAGCCTCTGAATTTCGTGAGGCTTATCAAAAATACAGGACAGCCTTTGATATCGCAAAACATTATTATGATCAAATTATTCCAATGCATGAAATACTTTTAGAAGAAGCAACTTATAATTATAATGGAATGATAATTGGAATATTTGAGTTGATGCAAATAGGACTTGAGAAATCAACAGCTGAAATAAAAGCCACAGACGCATTACAAAACTTATATACTGCAGAACTAAACTTAAATAGTGTTGCTGTAGGAAGAAAATTAGGAGCAAAATCAAGAACCACAGAGATTGAATCTAATAAAGCCAAAAAAGGGCATTAGTGAGAGATAATATTAAAAAATGGAGACTTAAATGAAATCAAGACGCGAATTTATAAAGATGTCTGCATTAGCAGGCACAGCAATAGCTGGTGCATCGGTTGCTACCTCGTCACTCGCAGGGTTACCCGAGCCAGTCATACAAACATCTGCAGACACAATTAGTCCAAATCAGTCGAATGTAACATCCAATTATAATCCTGTTGTTACACTTAATGGATGGACATTGCCTTACAGAATGAACGGTAACTTTAAAGAGTTTCATTTAATTGCTGAACCTGTTGTTAGGGAACTAGCACCTGGAATGAATGCTAATCTTTGGGGATATAATGGCCAAAGTCCTGGCCCTACAATTGAAGTTGTTGAGGGTGATAAAGTTAGAATTTTCCTTACAAATAAATTGCCAGAACATACAAGTATTCATTGGCACGGCCAAAGGCTACCAAATGGAATGGATGGAGTAGCGGGGCTAAACCAGTTAGCTGTAAGCCCTGGTAAAACCTTCGTATATGAATTTGAAGCAAAACGACCAGGAACTTTTATGTACCATCCTCATGCTGACGAAATGACTCAAATGGCAATGGGCATGATGGGATTTTGGGTTACTCATCCAAAAAAAGAACATCCCTGGATTAGCAAAGTAGATAGGGACTACTGTATATTACTAAACGCATTTGATATTGTCCCTGGCTCAGAGACGCCAAAAATAATGACTATGCTTGATTTCAATTTATGGGCTTGGAACAGCAGAATTTTTCCTGGAATTTCACCCCTTATAGCAAGAAAAAATGACCGTGTTAGAGTAAGAATTGGAAACTTAACAATGACAAACCATCCTATACACGTCCATGGAATAGAGTTTGAGGTAACAGGTACAGATGGTGGACCAACTCGACCAGAGAGTCGATGGAAAGAAGTAACTAGTGATATAGCGGTTGGCCAAATGAGGCAAATAGAGTTTATTGCTGACGAAGAAGGAGATTGGGCAATGCACTGTCACAAAAGCCATCATTCAATGAATGCTATGGGCCATAATGTACCTACAATGATTGGTGTTGACCATAGAGGAGTGTCAGAAAAGATTAAGAAGTTAGTCCCAGATTATATGGTTATGGGTGAACGAGGAATGGCTGATATGACTGAAATGACTATGCCATTACCAGATAATACAATCCCAATGATGACAGGAGATGGTCCTTATGGCTCTGTTGAAATGGGAGGTATGTTCAGTATACTTAAGGTTAGAGCTGATCAAGCCTCAGGTGATTACACTGATCCAGGCTGGTTTAAAAATCCTATAGGTAAGCAGGCATATGAGTTTAAAGGAGAATTGCCAAAAATGTCAAAAATAAATGGAACAGGCAATCCACTTATGTCTTCAAAACCTAAGATAAAAACAACTCAATTCACAGCTGTAAAACCAAATTATAGGAAAAGTTAGTTGATGGATGTATGGATGGTTTTCACTCCTGTTTTGAAAGTTCTACTTTATTTAGTTGGATTAGCAGTAGTTGGAACAAAATTATTTGATCTTCATTTTAGTAAGTATCAAACAATAGACAACATGGAATACTGTAACTTCTTATCTCAAAAGAGCTGTTTATATGGCCTTATAATATCAGTTGGGATGATATTTTCCATAGCAGGCAATTTAGGTGGAGAATTTTTGAGTATTTTAGACCCAATTATTTTAGAGCTTGCTTTAACATCAAAGGCTGGATATGCGGCAATTTTTGCATTAATTGGTTTTATACTAACTGTAATTAGTACAAGACATGAATTAGTCTCTCTAAAGTTACTTGGGTGGTTAGGTATTGGTTTTGTTCTTTTATCATTTATTTATACAGGTCATTCCCAAAAATCTGGTATCCTGGCACAGATTTTACTATTATTTCATCTCATTTGTGTTGCGTTTTGGCTTGGATCTTTTATCCCACTATACAATATGTGCTCATCTGCTAAAACAAGTAATCTTCATGTAATAGCCCACAGATTTGGTATTCTAGCTATCTTTTATTTGGCTATTTTAATAATATCTGGAGGTTCATTTGCATATATTTTGATGAATGACATTAGTTTATTATTCAGTACTTCTTATGGTAACGCATTTTTAATTAAAATGTCTTTAGTTTCTTTATTACTTTTATTTGGAGCTCTAAATAAATTTAAAAATGTTCCATTAATAAAAAACGAGCCTACAGTTGGCTCAATACAACTAAAAAAATCCATTCGCATTGAAATGTTCATTGCATTACTAATTTTATCCTTAACTAGTATTCTTACCACTTCGATGACTTTACCTATGGGTGGTTAAAATAATTTATTTAATTCAGCCTCGCTTTTAGATGAAGTTTTGAGTTTTTTATTTTAATCTATATAAATTCTCTTTAATAATTTCTTTCTTATTTCTTCTTTGAACCCCATTTAGGTTTAATAAAGTAACTATTTCATTATTTAACCAACCTTTGTTATGTAATTTCATAATAACATTCAGTATGTTTTGGTTTATCGAATTGATGTAATTTAATGAAGAGATACAGTTTCAATATCTTAAGTATTAGTAAAGAAATAACCATTATTTGGATAAAAATTATTTAAGTTTCTATATATTACTTTAAAATTCATTCCACCGTTGCCCATTAATTTAATGTTTTGATCTAGAATTAATATTATTATGAATTTCTTTTATTTTTTTAGGCCACGTGCTCTTTATATAAGATAGTACAGCAATAATTTCTTCATCGCTTAATACATCTTTATAAGCAGGCATATTATTTGGATATTTTTCTCCAATGAATTCTTCAATTCCGTATTTAGTAACCATGAACAAATACCTATCTGGATGATGCCATGTATGACCTGTTTCGTCATGAGGAGGTGCTGGCATCAATCCATCAGGTAATCGTGACATCCAATTTTTTTGTCCTTCTAAATTAACACCATGACATGATGCACAATTATCAGCATAAATTTTTTTACCATTTACTATGACCGAATTATCAGTTGTATTTAAATTTATACTAGCATTTGACTTATTGGAGTATGTTATTAAAAAATATAATGTTGGTAGTATAACCAAGACTGAAATAATGAAAAATTTGTTTTTAAAATACATTAATGACATGCTTTTCCTAAGGCTTTAAGCCTCCAATAATTGTATGGAAGTGGCGTTATAAATCCAGCTATCAGCATCAGAGGTATAACCCACCAAGTTAAGATGGCTCCTCCAGTAAAAATGACGTCTGTAATATTCATCGCAACTTCCATCGAAATCATTGAAACAAGTGACATTCCTATAGCTGTTTTGAAAGCTATATTAAAAGACATTTGTCTTGAAAGCACATAAGTTTCAAGTGCTATAGATGTTAATATACCGTTTATAATTGCTAATGACATGATTGCTAAAACTGGCCAGGCAATTTCTGTAAATTGAAAAAAAGCAATAGTACCAAAGTCGCCAATACAACAACCTAACAAACACCATGAAGTGTTTTTTGAAGATTGAAGCCAAGTATGATGGCAATACCAATTTATCGATAAAGTATTTTGGATTGACATTATTTTCCTATTAGTGATATTAATATATACTTTCCCCTTAGGGTAGAGTAAAGGAAAAAAATAATGAATATTGGAAAAGCAGCTAAATTGTCAAATTTAACGATTAAAACAGTAAGATATTACGCGAACATAGGCTTAGTTAAACCTGAACAGAATACTTCCTCAGGTTATAGAGAGTATAATGATGAAGAAGTAGCCAAACTTAAATTTATTGGGAAGGCAAGAAAGTTTGATTTCAGCATTGATGAATGTAAAGAATTATTATCTCTGTATGAAGACAAAAACAGAACAAGCAAAGAAGTTAAAAAGATAACTTTAGAAAAAATATCACAAATTGATAGCAAACTAAATGATCTTAAAGATTTAAGAAATGAGCTTAGTTTTTTAGCTTCGAATTGTCACGGAGATGACAAACCTAATTGTCCAATTCTTGATGAACTCTCAAAAAATTGAATTGCATGTAATAATTATTTCCTTCTTTAAAGAATAAGACTAAGATTTTATCTAAAAAACTTATTTATTAAGCAATAATTTAATAATGATCAAATTACAATTAAACATACTTTTGTTATTTTAAATGTCTGATAAAAGAATAAATATGAGCCTTGATAATATTCTATTATTTACAGATCTTGACGGTACCTTATTAAATAAAAAAACTTTTGAATATAAAGCTGCCTTAGATCTCATCAAAAATTGTATAAGTAAAGGTATTAACATCATTCCTAATAGTAGTAAAACAGATTTAGAGCTTGACGAAATATGTGAAAAATTAGAGATACCGAAAGTTTATATTAGCGAAAACGGATCTTGTATATATGGCTTAAATTTTTTAAGTGATAAATTAAATGAAAAGATATGTCTTAGTAGATATAAAGAAACAATATTTAAAAACTTTTCAGATAACATAAATTTCAAGCTTCAAAAAAAGTGCTTAATTCTTGAAAATGAAACTTTACAAAATCAAATTGAGGTTTTGGGTTTGCCTAAAAATAAAATATCTAAAGCTATGAATAGAAAATTTTCAATGCCATTTATTTTTTTAGGTAATAAAGAAGAAGAAGTAGAATTAAAAAATAGCGTAAAAACTCATGGACTGAGCATCCAATTCGGTGGAAGAGTTCTTAGTTTAGGTGATAAGGTATCAAAAGGTAATGCAATGACGAGATTCATCTCATTATTGTCAAATGAAACTAAAAAAAATTATGTTTCAATTTGTGTAGGTGATAATGAAAATGATTTTGATATGTTAGATAAATGCGATTATCCATGTTTAGTAAAAAATGGTCCTCTTAAAAAGATAAATTTTAAAAATCAATGTGTGGTTTCAAAAAAAGAAGCTCCTGATGGTTGGGTTGAAGTTGTTAATAAAACCTTAAATATTATAAAAAAGTTAGAAGTAAATGAGTGAATTTTCTCAAAATGGTGTAGTTGCAACTTTGCATGATTTTTCTAACAGAGATTTGAAAGATTTGGAACGCGATTTAAAAAAATTCTCTAAGGATAGAAAAATGGAACTTATTCTTCCTTGTCTCTATTCTGAATTAGAAGGTAATGCATTACCAAATATAGTTAGTGAAATTAGCAAAACGAATTATTTAAATCATATAATCATAGGGTTAGACAGGGCTAATGAAGAGCAAGCAAAGAAAGCTTGGAACTTTTTTAAGAAATTAAATTGTCCATTCACTATTTTATGGAATGATGGTCCTAATCTTCTAAAATTAGATAAAGAGCTAAAAAATTATAATTTAGCTCCTCAGGAGCTAGGTAAAGGACGAAATGTTTGGTATTGTTTGGGTATGGCTATTGCTAGAGGTGAGGCGAGGTCCATAGCTTTTCATGATTGTGATATATTAACATTTGATAGAAGGTTATTAGCTAAACTTTTTTATCCAGTTGTAAATCCACTATTTAATTTTGAATTCTGTAAAGGTTATTATCCAAGAGTTGCAGAAGGCAAAATGAACGGTAGAGTTTCAAGATTATTAGTTACACCACTTCTCACGGCAATGGAAAAAACTGTTGGTCACAACGATTATCTTGATTATATGAAAGCATTTAAATATCCACTGGCTGGAGAGTTTTCTTTTAGGAGAAACTTAATGGCTGATATGAGAATTCCATGTGATTGGGGAATAGAGATTGGGATTTTATCCGAGATGTACAGGAATCAAGCATCAAATAGGATATGTCAAGTTGATTTAGCTGATACATATGATCATAAACATCAAGATTTATCTATTGATGACCAAACTAAAGGTTTATCTAAAATGTCCATTGATATTATTAAAACTTTAATAAAAAAATTAGCTACTCAAGGTAACTCTTTTAGTCTTGAAACATTTCGTTCAATAAAAGCAACATATTATAGAACTGCATTAGACATGATTGATATTTACAGAAGTGATGCTTTAATGAATGGTCTCAAATATGACTCTCATATGGAAGAAAAAGCTGTTGAATTGTTTGCTTTAAATATCATGAAAGCTGGGGAAAGTTTTTTTGAAAACCCAATGGATACTCCATTTATACCAACTTGGAGCAGAGTTAACAGTGCAATTCCAAACTTTATGAATAGGTTGAAGCAAAAAGTTGAGTTAGATAATGAAAAATACAAATCTTAATATAAAAAACATTGACCATTTAATTTATAAAAAATTATTATTTATCTACAGAAATGAGAAAACAAGATTTAATATTAAGTATTATTCAGATTTAATACTAGAATTAATAAAAACATTTCAAAAAGATTATAAATTCAAAAACAAAATTATTTCTGAAAAAACTCTTTTATTAATCTCTTATGGAGATAACCTAAAAAATAAAAACGAAGTACCTTTAAAAACTTTAAAAAATTTTTTTGAAAAACATCTTAAAAACTTTTTTGAAATATTGCATGTATTGCCATTTTATCCATCTAGTAGTGATGGAGGGTTTTCAGTAACTGATCACAAAAATGTAAGTAAGAATTTAGGAACATGGAGTGATATACGTTTATTGTCAAATCATGCGTCAATAATGGCAGACTTGATTTTGAACCATTCTTCAATAAAAGGCTTATGGTTTAATTCATTCATCAAAGAAAAAGAAGATTATAAAAACTTTTTTTTTACAATCGGTG
Source organism: uncultured SAR116 cluster alpha proteobacterium (assembly GCA_902615325.1). Taxonomy (GTDB): domain Bacteria; phylum Pseudomonadota; class Alphaproteobacteria; order Puniceispirillales; family Marisalimonadaceae; genus TMED54. The sequence continues at coordinate 44,977 of CACMOJ010000008.1, forward strand.
ATAATTTTGATTTTTCAAAAGTGATAAGACCAAGAGACCATAATTTAATTCAAATATATAATTATAAAAAAAAGAAAAAGAATTTATGGTGTACATTTAGTCACGATCAAATTGATTTAAATTTCAAAGACCCTGTTGTGTTAATTGAGTTTATTGAAATAATTCTTTTGCTTCTAAGTAAGGGGATTACAACTTTTAGGCTAGATGCAGTAGCATTCATCTGGAAAAAACATGGTACATCTTGTGTTAATTTGCCAGAAACACATGAGATTGTTAAATTATTAAGATTAATTGTAAATTTCATAAATCCTTATGCATTAATTGTTACAGAAACAAATTTACCTAGAAAAGAAAATTTAAGTTATTTTGGGAATGATGATGAAGCAAATTGGATTTATAACTTCCCCTTGCCTCCGTTGATTTTATATACTTTTTTATTTGAGGATAGTTCTAAAATATCAGGTTGGAGTAAAAGTATGCCACCTGCACAAATTAATAATGCTTATCTGAATTTTATTGCATCTCATGATGGGATCGGAATGAGGCCAGCTGAAGGTATTTTAGACAATATTATTTTAGATAAACTTTTTAAAAGAGTAGAAAAAAATGGCGGAAAATTCTCCTTTAGAAAAGTTGAAACTAAAAACAAAGTATATGAAGTTAATATCACTTTGTTCGACGCATTAAAACGAACAGATTTTGATAAAGATGGAAATTTTGCAGTTGAAAGATATATTGCTGCACATTCAATCTTACTTGCTTTAGAGGGTGTTCCTGCCATTTATTTTAATTCACTATTTGGAACTTCTAATGATCAAAACGCATTCATAAAAACAGGAATTAAAAGGAATATAAATCGTTTCAAGTGGGATTTTAGTGATCTAAGTAAAAAATTAAAAAATAAAAACTCTTTAGAAAATATTATATATTCAAAAATACTAAAAATTATATCTCTGAGGCAGAAACAAATTGCCTTTCATCCAAATGCAACACAATATACTCTAACTCTTGGGAATAAATTATTTGGTGTTTGGAGACAGAGTATTGATAGAAGCCAAAATATTTTTGCTATAACGAATATATCTTCAGTTGTAAGAGAGTTAAAATTAAGTAAAATAAACTTGTTTGAAAATCAATTATGGTTTGATCTTTTAAAGCCTGACGAAAGTTTGAATAATTTAAAAATATTAAAATTAAAGCCTTTTCAAACAGTTTGGATTTCTAACAAAAAAGATTAACATATCTTTTAAAATTATTTAACTAATGGAGATTTAATATGGCTAGAGTCAAAGACATACAAATTGACGAAGTTTCAAAAGAAATACGTCCTATATATAAAAAATTTATTGAAAATTATGGACCATTTTCTAATCAAGCAAAAGTTTTTGCTCATAGACCAATTATATTTAAACACATGATGAGTATGTTGATGGAAATGGCTGATAAGCCAATTATAGACAAAAGATATTTAGAAATTGCAATTGTGTCTGTTTCTGCTGTTAACAAATGTGATTATTGTGTGGCACATCATGCACCAAACTTGATATCTGAGGGATTATCAAATGTTACGGTTGATAATATATTGGAAGCAGATTGTCCTGGTTTAGAACCATTAGATATTTTAGTACGTGACTATGCTGTTCAGATCACAAAAGATCATAATAAAATTCAAGATAAAGTATTTGAAAAACTTAGAGAATACTTTTCTGAGGAGCAAATGGTTGAATTAACATTTCGTATAACTTTGTGTACTTTTTTTAATAAATTTAATGATGTTATGCAGTTAGAAATGGAAGATAGTCAATTATTATATTTAAAAAAGTAAATAATGATTATAGTAATTTTTTTTTAATTTAAAATTTATAAAATTGCAAATGAAGTAAAAAAAAACTATAGTTAATTTATGTGTATAGGTTCAACTAGTATTTTGTCATCTTTTTTATTAGCTTTATTAGCATGTATTAGTTATTTCAATTATAACAAGATAGAAAAGTTTTTTAAAAACGTTATATATTTCAAATCAAGAAAATCTGACAAAAATGAAAAAACTTTCAGTTGAAGATTTTGTCAAAACATCTTGTGGAATAGATCAATATAATTTATTAAAAAAAAATAAATCTATGTTTGGAAAATTGCGATTATCTTGGTTTCTATTTTTTGCAACAATTAGAGATTTATTTTTATCAAAAAAAAAATAATCTAATTTTTTGATCTTTGATCTTTTTTTCTTTCGTGTTCTTTTAAATATCTTTTTCTAAGTCTTATTTCTTTTGGTGTAACCTCAATTAATTCATCTTCATTTATCATCTCAATTGCCTTTTCTAATGTAATCTTAGTTTCTGGTGTTAAAACTATTGCTTCATCAGCTCCACTTGAACGAAAATTAGTTAATTGTTTTGTTTTAAGTGGGTTAACAGTTAAATCATTTTCTCTTGAATTAAAACCAATTATCATTCCTTCATATACTTCAATGTTACTAGGAATAATTAATTTCCCTCGTTCTTGTAAGTTGAATAAAGCGTATGGTACAGCTTTTCCCTGACTCATAGAAATAAGAGCTCCATTTTTTCTATTTCTGTTAATGTTGATGACACAAGATTTATATTCTTTAAAGGTATGATTAATTATACCAGTTCCAGAAGTGAGGGTTAAAAATTCTGACCTAAAACCAATTAATCCACGAGTTGGAATTTCATAATTTAATCTTAACTTATTATTTTCAAAAGGAGTTAAGTTTATAAGTTGAGCTTTTCTTTCTCCAAGTTTTTCAATAACAACACCCTGGTATTGTTCTTCAATATCCAAAATTAAGTCTTCAAAAGGCTCACATTTTTGCCCATTAATAGTTTTGTAAATTACATCAGGTGAAGACACGCCAATTTCAAAACCTTCTCTTCTCATGTTTTCAATTAAAATAGATAAATGCAATTCTCCTCTTCCTGAAACTTTAAACTTATCTGCGCTTTCTGTACTTTCTACTTTTAAGGCTACATTAGTCTTTATTTCTTTATCTAATCTATCTTTGATTACTCTGCTTGTTACAAACTTTCCATCATTACCTGCGAATGGGCTATCATTTACTTGAAATATCATTGAAAGAGTTGGTTCATCAATTTTTAAATTAGGCATTTTTTCCAAATGTTCTGGATCGCAAATGGTATCTGATATTTTTAAATCATCCAAACCACTTAATGCCACTATATCCCCACAAAAAGCCTCATCTACTTCTTTTTGATGTAAGCCCTGAAAAATCATTATTTTAGAGACTTTGTCCTGTTTTACCTTTCCGTCCTTACCAATTATGCTGACTGTTTGATTTTTTTTAATTAAACCTTTTTTTACTTTTCCTATACCAATAATGCCCAAAAAATTTGAATAATCTAATGCAGTTATTTGCATTTGTAGAGGTTCATTTGATTTATCATCTGGAGATTCTACATTATCAATTATCATTGAGAATAAATCATTTAAGTTATCTGTTTTTTTGTTATGTTCTTTCGATGCCCAACCATTCAAAGCTGAAGCATAAATTATTGGAAAGTCTAATTGATTCTCATCTGCATTTAACTCTACAAACAAATCAAATGTTTTATCTAATACCCAATCAGGCCTAGCACCATCTCTATCTATTTTATTAATGACTACTATTGGTTTTAAGGAGCTTTCAAGAGCTTTTTTTAAAACAAATGTCGTTTGTGGCATTGGGCCTTCCACAGCATCAACAAGTAAAAGGACAGAGTCTGCCATTGAGAGAATTCTTTCAACCTCTCCTCCAAAGTCTGCATGGCCCGGTGTATCGATAATATTTATTCTAAATTCATTCCAGATTATACCTGTATTTTTAGATAAAATTGTAATGCCTCTTTCTTTTTCAAGATCATTAGAATCTAAAACTCTTTCTTTTAGTTCCTCATGTTCTTTAAAGGTACCAGATTGTTGAAGCATTTTATCAACTAAAGTTGTTTTGCCATGATCTACATGTGCAATAATAGCTATATTTTTTATTTTATTAGTTTCAAATTTCATATATTTTTATGTTATGTCTGGGTTGTTAGGTATTTGGAATAATGCTAATCAAAAGTTTTTGCATGATTATGAAGATTGGTATAATAATGAGCACCTTTTTGAAAGATTAAGTGTTTCAAATATCAATGTTGCACGAAGATTTCAAGGTTTAAAATCTAATTATAATTATTTTACAAGTTATGAGGCTAAAACATGCAAAACTTTTTTTTCTGAGGAGTATTTAAAGAAATTAAACAAACCTACAAAGAAAACAAAGTTTGTTATGGAATTTGTTTTTCAAGACATGTCTAGAACTGTTTTTAAGAAAACAATTCTTAAAGGGAGTATAAGGGGAGCATTTTGTTTAATTATTGCTATAAGAGATAAAATTGAAGTTGAAAATTTAATTAATTTTCAAAAAAACATTAAAAATATTAATCAAGTATATTCCGAAATTTGGGAATCTAAAGAAATTAAAGATTTTCAAATATCTAAAGAAGAAAGCTTGAGAGGTAAGGACAAAAAGTTTTCTAATTGTTTATATTTAGAATTCACTAATGGAAATGATGCAGTATTTTTAATGGACGATGCAAAAAGTATTTTTAGTGAAGCAGAAATAGGTGCTTATCAATTGATATCAACTTTAAGTTAACTTAATTATTAAGATCTTTAATTTTTTAAAGTCAAATTGATTAAATCCATATCATAATTTTACTTAACTGTTATAAGAATAAAATGAAAAATTATACCAATACTGGAGTATCACTTATGATATTGACTACTTTTCTTTTTTCTTGCATGGATGGGGTGTCAAAATATTTAGCAGAAAATAATAACGTAATTTCTTTGGTTGCCTTTAGGTATTGGTTCATTTTAGTTTTTATATTTTCATATTGGATTTTTTCAAAAAAAAGATTTTATGAAATTGCCTATACAAAACAACCATTTTTACAATTTGCTCGTGGATTGATTTTGTCACTTAACAATTGTATTGTTGTTTATACTTTTGCACTTATAGGTCTTGTTGAAACACATGCAGTAATAGCGTGTTATCCGCTTATTGTTGCTGGTCTTTCAGTACCATTTTTAGGAGAAAAATTTGGTTGGAGGCGTTGGAGTGCAATAGCTTTTGGTTTTGTTGGAGTACTAATTATATTAAGACCAGGGTTTAACATTTTTTCAATAGGTTCAATTTTTGCGTTTATAGGTGCGTCCATGTTTGCATTTTATTTGATATTAACTAAGTATGCTTCAAGACAAGATAGTGCCATCACAAGTTTTTTTTGGACAGGTCTTGGCGGAAGTATAACTATGCTATTTATGATTGTTTTTTTTGGAGATATTATTTCAAAAGATTTCTATGTCTTAGTTTTTATTATGTGTACCTTAAGTGCAATATCTCACTTTTTAATGGTTAAAATATTAGAATTAGTTGAAGCATCTTTAATACAACCATACTCATATCTTCAACTAGTGTTTTCTGCGATTATTGGAGTTTTTATATTTTCTGAAAGATTAGATATCTTTATTTTACTTGGTGTTATGATTGTTGTATCTTCAGGTTTATATACTTTTTGGAGAGAAAAAGTTGTTAAAAATTTCAATGAAAAATCAAATTTGAATTAATTGATATGGAAGAATATTTGAAATATTTGTATTTAATCATAGGGATTCTATGCATTTATTTATACAGAGTATTAAAGAGAAAATTTTATAAGAAATAATAATGATTTTAATAAGAGTAAAACATGAAATATAACTTTTTAGGTAAAAGTGATTTAAAAGTCTCAAATTATTGCTTAGGAACAATGACATATGGAGAGCAAACTGGTGAGATGGATGCTCATTTGCAAATGGATAAAGCTTATGATTCAGGAATAAATTTTTTTGATACAGCAGAAATGTATTCAACCTGTCCACGCCTTGCAGAGACTGCAGGTAAAACTGAACAAATTATTGGGACTTGGATTAAAAAGAATCCAACCTTAAGAAATAAGTTAATATTAGCCACTAAAATTATTGGTAATGGAGATACATTCATTAGAGATGGAGGTCCAATAAATAGGAAAAGTTTAAAAATTGCATTAGAGACTAGTTTAAAAAGACTTCAGACCGATTATATCGATCTCTATCAACTTCATTGGCCTAATCGAGGTTCTTATCACTTTCGAAAAAATTGGAATTATAACCCGTCTGATAGTAATAAAGATGAAGTTGAAAATGATATCTTAGAGATTGTAGAAACACTGCATGATTTTAAATCAGAGGGTAAGATTAGAGCTTTTGGCCTTTCAAATGAAACATGTTGGGGAGTAACAAAATATGTTAATGCAGTAAAAAAATTCAATAATTTTCCAGTTGCTTCAATTCAAAATGAATACAGTTTATTATGCAGGTTATATGATACTGATATGAATGAAATGTCTTATTATGAAAATATACCTTTGTTGGCTTATTCTCCATTAGCTGGAGGTCTGTTAACTGGTAAGTATCTAAATGAGGAAATGCCAACTGATTCAAGAATAACAAGAGTTTCAACAATTGGAGATAGAGTTAACATAAATGCTATGAAAGCTGTTCAAGAGTATATAAAAATTTCAAAAAAGTTTGATATTCATCCAGTACATTTGGCTTTGGCTTTTTGTACAAAAAGACCTTTTATGGGGTCTGTTATATTTGGCGCAACAACAGATGAACAATTAGATGTTGTAATAAAGGGCTTGGATGTTGATTTAAGTGATGAAGTCATGGAAGAAATAAGTTTAGTTTATAAAAACTACGCATTAACTTTTTAGCAATTTATTTTTTTGTTTTTATGGGTTTAATTCTTTTGGGATACAATGTCTTACATATATTACATTTAATGCCCAGGCATCCTCTAGCAGTGCAATACTCTCTACCATAAAAAATAATTTGAAGATGTAATTTATTCCAACATTCTTTTGGGAATAGCCTTTTTAAATCTTTTTCTGTTTGATTAACACTACGACCATTGGTTAAACCCCATCTCTGAGCCAATCTATGAATATGCGTGTCTACTGGAAAAGCAGGAAATCCAAATCCTTGAGACATTACAACACTGGCAGTCTTATGACCTACACCAGGCAATTTTTCTAATTCTTTAAAAGTTCTTGGGACATTACCATTAAACTCTTTGACTAAAATTTTAGACAATTCTGAAATGGCTTTTGATTTTTGTGGCCCTAAACCGCAAGGTTTAATGATACTGTAGATTTTCTCTTTAGACATTTTTTCCATTTCAAAAGGATTATTGGCAACTTTAAATAAAATTGGACTGATTTTATTAACCCTTTCATCAGTACACTGTGCACTTAATAGAACTGCTATCAACAATTCAAACTTATTTTGGTGTGTAAGAGGAGTAGGTGTTTTAGGGTATAATTTATTTAGTTCTTCCGAAATAAAATTAACTTTTTCTTTTTTTAACATATGTGGTGAGATTATTAAACTTTAGCTTGAATAACCATATTCGTTGCTGTTTTATAAGTCACTTTTATATGGTTAAAGCCACCTTTTTTTAAAATTTTAGAAAGTTTTTTTGCACCTGCTTGAGCTCCTAATGCTAAACCAACTTTTTGAGATTTTGACGCAGGAACACAAGCAATAGCAGAAAATGAATAATACATCTGACCTACTAAATTGAAATTATTTGAAACTTCGTCATCCGCATAGGGCTCTACAAGCATTAAAATTCCACTAGTATTTAGTTTTGACTTTGCATATTTTATGGCGCTAACTGGATCACCCATATCATGAAGACAATCAAAAAAAGAAATGATATCAAACTTACCTTGAAAATTTTCTCCTGAAGCAACTTGATATGTTAGATTATTAAGTCCTTTAGAGGCAGAATTTTTGTTTGCTTCTCGAATAGATGGTTCGTGTGGGTCTATACCTACCACCTTTGACTTTGGAAATTCTTTTGCAATTATTTCAGTTGAGTGTCCGTAACCACATCCTACATCAGCGAAGCTTCCACCTTTACTTAGAATTTCAACCGCATTATCAATACTTGGAAGCCACTTTTTAATTAAAAAAATTGAATAGGCTGGCTTAAAAAATCGAGCAGATCCAGATAAGCAACATGGGTGAAGTGATCCCCATTTAGTTCCGTGTCCATTTTTAAAATTGTCTTTTATAATCTTATAATTATGAACGGCTCCTACTAAATTTTCAAAACCACCAATCATCAAAGATGAACTTTCTTCATCAGCAAGAACTGAAAATTGTTCTTCAGTCATATAAAATTTTTGTTCTTTCGAATTGTAGTTGATATATTTAGAGGCACTTATAGCTAATAACCATTCTCTAATATACCTATGATCCATTTCAATTTTTTTTGAAAAATCTTCAGAAGATATTGGGCCAAGTTTATATAACTTTTCAAATAGATTTAACTCATCTCCAATCATCATTACTGGTATAAGAGCTCCTGCAGCTATGTCTTTCATAACTTTACCTTGAAGTTCTCTTATTTTTTGTAAATCAGTCATAAAAACCTCTATTTTTTAAAATGTGATATTACTTCCGCAATTTGTTCTTCTTGATGATAACCCATTAAATGAATTCCATGAACACCTTCAATTTCTTGATATTTTTCTATTAGTTCTATACAAATCTTAATTCCTTCTTTGCTTTCATTTGTAGAATCTTCTAACCTTTGAATTATTGAATTTGGAATGTTAATACCAAAAAGATTTTTATTCATCCATTTAGCACTTTTTGCAGACTTGATAACTCCTAATCCAACAAGGTAATAGGCCTTTTTAGTAATATTAAATTTTTTCAATCTATCCATATATTTTTTTAGAATTTGAGCATCAAAAGCATACTGAGTTTGAAAAAAATTAACTCCTTGTTCAATTTTTTTAATTAAATTTCCACAATCAAATTTGTCATCTATTTCAAATGGAGTATCTGCACCACCTATAAAAAACTCAGGTGCTGATTTTATAGATCTGCCAGATGGAAATTTTTTTTCTTTTTTGAAATAATTTGCAGTATTTATAACTCCTAAAGTATCTAGGTCACGAACTTCTTTTGTTTCTGGTTGATCACCTGTTTCTACTTGATCTCCATAAATACATAAAATATTTTGTATATTTAATGTCCAGGCTCCAAGTAAATCTGATTGAATGGCTATTCTGTTTCTATCTCGTGTTGTTAATTGAAGAATTGGCTCAATTTCAATATCTTTTATTATAGATGAAACCACAAGTGATGAAAGGTGTGATTTTGCACTTGCACCATCTGTTACATTTATTGCATCTGCTAGATCCTTGAGACATTGAACTCTATCAGTTATTTCAGATCTAACTGTTGAATCAGGAGGTGATGTCTCAGCTGTAAACACAAACTCTTTACCTTTTAATTTTTTTTCAAAATTGTTGTTGATCAAATCTTATTCCTTTTATATTTTCTGTATATGGATTACAAATTAACTCAATCCAATAGAATTGACTCTACTCCATTTACATCAAGGAATGCTCTTGCTGGAGTATCATCATATACAATATATAACAAGACACTTTTGCCTACAATATTTAAAAGTTATGAAGAAGATTACTATCATCTTATCAACCATGTTCAAATGTGGGATGTATCTTGTCAAAAAATAATAGAGATCAAAGGATCTGATGCATTAAATTTTCTTCGTTATGTATCTTGTCGAAATTTTGAAATAATTGACAAATTTAAATGCTATTACACACCTATGACTAACTTTAGTGGAGGTTTATTAAATGATACTTTAGTATACTCTATAGACGAAGAAACTATTTGGGTATCAATTTCAGACTCTGACATGTTCATGTGGTTTAGTGGTTTGTTAGTTAATTTGAATTTCAATGTTAAAGTAAAAAGCAAAAATATTTATACATTAGCGTTACAAGGTCCCAAGGCTATCAAATTAACTGAAGAGTTAATTGATAAGAAATTCCTTTCTTTACCATTTTTCAGCTTTGATTTTTTTGATTTTAAGAATACTCGAGTTCTAGTTTCCAAAACGGGATATAGTAAGCAAGGAGGATTTGAATTTCTTTTTGATGATGCAAAAATTGCTTGTGATTTCTGGGACTATGTAATGAAAGAGGGTAAACCATTTAATATAAATGCTGGTTGTCCAAATATGATTGAAAGAGTTGAAAACTCTTTATTAAGTTATGGAAATGATATGACTTCTAAAGACACACCTTTTGATTGTTCTCTAGGAAAATATTGTTCAATAGATATGTCTTATGATTTCATAGGTAAAATAGCTTTAACTAATTATGTAAAAAATAAACAAAAAAGAAATATATATCGTGTTTTCTTTGGGGACAATGATTTAAAAATTAAAAGCAAGCTTAAATGTTATCATGAAAAAAAAGAGATCGGTGATATTACCTCAATTATTTTTTCTCCAAAATACAAAAAAAACATGGGATTTATAATAGCTTACGAAAATGATATATTGAAGGAGAATAATAAAAATTATTACGTAAAAACTGAACATGGTTTTATTGAAACTACGATAAATGATTTTAATTAAAATTCATAAGCATTAGTTTTTAAAAAACTAATGCTAATTTTAGGAGGATTTATTAATAAATTTTTAATAATCCTTGATTATGACAAAATTTAGAAATGAATATGGCTAGTTTGTGATTTATAAATTTTTTTTCCCATTGAAAAATCTCCTATATTATCAATAAAAGAATTACAAAAATGATCAAATTTTGAGTGAAATCTTTTAGAGAAACTTTAATTAGCTTTTGTTTCGTTTGGCTTAATAATTATATTAGTAACAAAAAAGAGAAATTAGAAATTTCAAAAAAAGTATAACACCTAAAATTCTATGTGTCTTATATTAGAAAACGGATTGATTTTGTAGATCTGTTTATTTTATAAACAACTATACGTTCAAAATTATAAATTTGATGAAACATAAAATAATTATAACATAAACTTATGAATTATAAAAAAATTAAATTAGCTGTTGTTGGCGTTGGGGACATGGGGCTTAAACATATTGATGCGATAAAAAAAACTAAAGGTGCGGTATTATCAGCAGTAGTTGATTTAAAAGAAAATTCATTCATAAAAAAAATTAATTCAAATTTTTATACCTCAATTAGAGATATGTTTAAATTTGAAAAAATTGATGGTGTTATTGTTGCTACTCCAAATGCATCACATTTTAGGGATGGTCTTGAAGTTATTAAACATAAATGTACAGTTTTGATAGAAAAACCAATTACAACAAATTCCAAAGATACTGAGAAATTAATATCTGTAGCAAAAAAGATGAAAGTTGAGATATTAGTTGGACATCATAGAAGGCATAATCCATTAATGCAAAAAGCTAAAGAGTTAATAGATAACAATATACTTGGAAAAGTTAGGACTATAAATATAAATTGCCAAATGTATAAACCTGACAATTACTTTAAACAAGCTGTTTGGAAAAAAAAGGATGGAGCTGGACCTGTTTTGGTAAATCTAATTCATGATTTAGACTTAATGAATTTTTTATTTGGACGAATAATAAAGGTTTTTTCAATTTCACAAAACTCACTAAGAGGGTTTAAAAATGAAGATGTATCTGGAGCTGTTTTAGAATTTAAAAGTGGGATCATAGCTACTTTTCTTTCATCTGACAGTGTTGTTTCGCCATGGAGTTGGGAATTAACAGCTAGAGAAAATGAGATTTATCCATCAACAGAAGAATCAAGTTATTTAATTGGTGGAACAAAAGCTTCCATGTCTTTGCCAAACTTGAAATTATGGCAACATTCCAAAAATGGGCATTGGGTCACTCCAATTTCCAGTACAAATTATCCTTATAAATTTTCTGATCCTTTGGCAAATCAAATTGAACATTTTTGTAATGTGATTAAAAAAAAAGAAAAACCAATAATCACTGCCTCAATTGCTAAAGACACTATTGAGGTTATTGAAGCTATTAAACTTTCCTCAAAAACAAAAAAATTGGTGGAATTAAAATATTAGAAATTTTTAAATATGATTTCAAATTCATTTTTTAAAATTTAAAGAAATTTAAAAATAGTTTATGGACGTTATACTTGATAATTATTTAATTACTATCTCTATAATAGTTATAAGTTTTTTTACTGCGATGATCACATCTCTTGCTGGCGCTGGTGGTGGTACAATTTTATTAGCTTACATGCTTCAGTTTATAAATCCATTAGTGGCAATACCAATTCATGGTACTGTTCAGTTAACCTCAAATATAGCAAGAGTATTTTTATTTAGAAAGTATTTGGTTTGGAAATTAATAATTCCTTTTTGTATGTTTTTACCATTTGGAGTTTATTTAGGATTAACTATTTTTCAAAATTTAGATTCACAAAAAATTAAGTTTTTAATTGGTGCATTTATTATTTCAACAATAGTATTTCAAAATATCAAGAAAAATAAAAAAGTTAGAATTCCTAAAAATTTTTATTATATCTTAGGTTTTTTGACAGGAGTTATGAATATGTTAGTTGGTGTCATAGCACCAATATTGGCTATAATAATTAGAAATAATTTAACTAAAAAAGAGGAAATAGTTGGTACTTTAGGTTTTTTTGGTTTTACAGGAAACCTAATTAAAATTTTTGGATTTATGTTTATAGGATTTGAATTTTATGAATATTTAACTTTAATTTTACTAATGATACCTAGTACAATATTAGGTAGTAGGGTAGGGCAAATTTTATTATTCAAAATTGATGAGAAAACTTTTAAGGTTATTTTTGATGCTATTTTATTTTTACTTGCACTGAGACTTTTATTTTAAAATTATGAAAAGAATAGTTGTAATAGGAAGTGGTATTGCAGGTTTAGCTGCAGCAAGGCATTTTCATGCTAAAAATTTTAACATAACTGTTCTAGACAAAGGAAAATATCCTGGAGGAAGAATTAGTACAAGAAAAAATAAAGAATTTATATTTAATCATGGCGCTCAATTTTTTACAGCTAAATCGAAAGAATTTAAAAAAATATGCCAGCTTGGAGTTAAGGATAATGTATTAATAAATTGGAATACATTTTCAAAAAAAGACAGATTTATTGGAAATCCAGATATGAGAGAATTTTCATATTGGTTTTCAAAAAATTTAGAAATATATCAGGAAACTCTTGTTGAACGTATTGAGTACAATGACACCTTTACTATTATTACTAATAATAAAAAATTTACTGCAGATGGGTTAATAATTACAGCTCCTGCATCTCAAACGGCTGGATTAATAAAATACTTGGATAACCAAATTTATAAATTAATAGAAAATGTCACATATTTTCCTTGTTGGTGTGTCATGATATCTATAAAAGATATGAACTTAAAAAAATTTGAAATTGAAGAAAATAGCATTTTCAGTTGGATTATTTCTGAAAATAATAAAATTAAAAATTCATTAAGTGATAATTGTATAACTATACATGCAAATGAAAAGTTCTCACTTGATCATTTAGAAAAACATAAAGAATTTGTTTTAGATAAAATAATAAGAGAATTTACCAAAATTTATAAAGTTAAAAATAGTGATATAACTTATAAAAATATTCATAGGTGGAGATACGCAAAAGTTAAGAATTACTTCCCATTAGAGCATAGTAAAATTTCAAAAATAATGCCTCTTGGTATTGCTGGTGATTGGTGTCCACCTATGTTAGATGGAGATTATTGTGTAAATGGACAGAGAGTTGAAGATGCATTTTTGTCAGGAATAGAATGTTCAAAAACTTTGATTAATAAATACTTTAAATAAATTCTAATATGATGATTTCATTATTAGAACCTAATCTCATTCTTGGTCCCCAACAACCTGATCCTGAAGAAACGTATAGATCTGTATTCCCTTTTTTGAAAAATCCATAAACATGAGGAAATTTTATTTTAACAATTAAATTAAATGGAAATATTTGACCATTATGTGTATGTCCAGACAGAACTAATCCAGATAAATTTAGTATATTAAAGAGTGAAGGTTTATGAGATAAATAAATATTAAATCTATTTTTATCAAAATATCTAAGTGCAACATTTTTCTGTTCTTCGATTGATTGATTATCGTTGATACCAATAATATTAAAATTTTTAATTAATTTAGAACGATTATTTAAATAAGTAATATTATATTTAGATAACTGATTTAATTTATCTTTAGATCCTTTGATATAATAATCATGATTTCCAGTACAAAATAAAATTGGTTTTTTGATTTTTTTTAAAATTTCTAAATCAGATAATTTAAATTGACTTGAATCAATCAGATCACCCCCAATCAAAATAAAATCAAAGTCAATTTTACTAATTTTATCTAAAATTTTTTTTAGATGTTTTGTTGAATTAGTCCCAAGATGCAAATCACTCATAAAGATAATTTTGGATTTATTTTTAACTAAGTCAGAATTAAAAGTTAAAAATTTTAAATTGATTTTTGCGCCATTTGAATATGCGTAAATAGTAATTAAAATAATTAAAAAAATAGAGGCATATCCACTTTCGGTTTGATATTGTGTTATTAAAAATGAAAAAATAAGCGATAAGCTTGTTATCCAAAAACTTACAAATCCAATACCTATTCCTTCATTGACAAATAATTTCAAAAGCTTGTTTGTGTTAAATGTTCTAAAGTATATTAAGATTAGTAAATTTATAAACAGGGTAGTTAATAGTGATTTTAAATTAAAAATTTCTCCATTTAATATTAATAATTCTATTACTTCTGACGGATATACGAATAGTAAATAAGTAACAATAAATATCAGACCGTAGTAGAGTATTTTGTAAAAAAGAGAGGTCATGAATTTTTTATTTTTTATTGAAAAACTTTATAATATATTTTGATATTAACTCCGGTTCCTCTTCAGCAACCCAATGTCCACAATTAGAAATTTCATAACCTTCGTAATTATTTGTCACTCTTTTTAAAGATTTTAAAATGATTTTAATGCCCCTTCCATAACCTTCTCCACCTGCAATTCCAAGAAAAGGTATGTTCAATTTACCTTTTTTTAAAAACTTAAGATTGTCTTTAATATCCTGTGGTAAAGCTCTATAATATTCAAATCCTGCTTTCATAGCATTTTTGTTTGCGTATGCATCTAAATATTTTTTTTGAGCATTTCTGTCCATAACAAAATTTTTTCCACTCCAATTATTATAAAAATAATTTAAATAAATCTCTTCTCTGTCTATTGTAAGTTCTTCAGGTAAGTCGACAATTTTATGAAATTGATGGTGCCATCTATTTTCGGAAAAATCAGCACTTCCATCTCCTGGTATTGGAACATCAATTAGTACGATTTTTTTAACCTTATTTTGATATGTTTGCGCATAAGAAAAAGAAATTGGCCCTCCCCAATCATGACCAATAATAAAAATTTTATCTAATCCGAGAAAATCGTGCACAAAGACTTGAATATACGAAGCTATGGTTTTTTTATCGAAAGATTTAGGAGCAGATGATTTTCCAAGGCCAGGTAAATCTGGCATAATTACTTTAAATCTATTTTTTACTAAATATGGATAAAGGTGTCTCCACATGAAAGAAGTTTGTGGCCAACCATGTAGTAATAAAACTGGAAAACCCTCTCCAACGATACCATAATATAGCTTATTTTGATCATATTCAAAAAAACTATATTTTACTTCCATTTATTTAAACACCAGCAAAAATTCTAATTTCTCTATCTGCCCCATTATCTAATGCTTTTAATGCTTTTTGATAATCTTCACTTTCGTATGCTGCAACTGCTTTCTCAAATGTTTCAAACTCAACTAAAACCGTTTGTTGAGAAATTCCTTTTTCATGAGCAACAATATCACTGGTGCTAGCTAAAACTTTTCCACCAGCTTTTAACATTGCTGGACCAGCCAATTCTAAATATGCAGCCCTTTTTTCAGGATCTGCTGGACTTCTATGTGCACTTAAAAAATAACCTTTTGGCATATTATCTCCTTTTTTAAAAATTTATTTCTTTTCCATCATAATTAAAGAATTTTCCAGTATCTTCAAATGTTAAATTTTCAAAACTTTGTATTAATGATGATGCACTCTCTTTTGCTGAAAGTGTTGCATTTGGACCTCCCATATTTGTTCTAACCCAACCTGGATGAAAAGATGATACAGTTATGTATTTTGACTTAAACTCTTGTGAAATCGAAACCATTATATTGTTAACTGCCGCTTTAGATGCTCTATAAATTAGAGCATTAGAGCCAGTATGTTTTTGAGTACTCATAATTGATGAAATCAATATTATTTTGGCATTTTTTCTTAAGTTTCTAGTAAAATGCTTAATTGTTAAAATACAACCTAATACATTTACGTTCAATACTTCCAACATTTTCTCATAACTATGATCTTGATCAAAAATACCTCCATAACCATTATTTATGCCAGCATTACATATCAAATAATCAATTGTTTGATCAATATTATTAGACACATTTACAATAGAATTTTCTTTAATGACATCCATTTCAAAAAGTTTCAAATTATTAGATTTTAATTTTAAAAGTTCTTGAGCAGTATTTTTATTTCTAAATGTTCCTACTACAGAAAAATTTTTAGCTAAACTTTCTTTAACTAATTCTAGGCCTATACCTCTATTTGAACCAGTAATTAAAATAGTTTCAAAATTACTCATACTTTAATATAAAATATCTATAAGAAAATTTAAACTAATCTTTAAGTTAAATGGAAACAAAATTAGAACATTTTAAATCTGGTGTCATCCAGGAATTACCTTTGCAAATAGGCGTATTCCCATTTGGACTAATATATGGGATATTAGCCATTGAAAGCGGGTTATCTGTATTACAAGCTCTTTTAATGTCTTCAATTATTTTTGCTGGAGCTAGCCAAATTGTTTTTGCACAGTTTTATTTATTAGTATCTCCTTTTTCTTTAATCACCTCAATAATTTCAATTAACTTGAGACATTTGCTTTATGGCATATCAATTAATGAATATTTAAAACAACTTTCTCTAAAATGGAGAATAATATTGTCCTACCTTTTAACGGATGAAGCTTACGCTGTTTCAATTCAATACTTTGCGACAAATAAAAATAAAAAATTTATGCATTATCATCTTTTAGGATCTGGTTTGACATTATTTTTAACTTGGCAAATTTCAACGTTATTTGGTATTTTTTTTGGACAATTAATTCCCGAAAATATTAATTTAGCATTTATAATACCTTTGAGTTTTATAGCGATAATTACACCAATGATAAAACAAAAGTATGAGATAATTGCATGTTTAGCTTCTGGTATCTTAGCTATTATATTTTACAAATTAAATTTTGAATTATGGATTATCTTCTCTGCTCTATTAAGTTTAATAATTTCTTTGCCGTTTATTGGAAAAGACACTTCACAATGAGTGTATGGTATTTAATATTTTTGTGTGGAGTTTTAACTTTTTTAATTAGGTTTATCCCACTTTCGGGATTAATTAAATTTAAAGGTTCAGAATTATATTTAAAGGTGATTAATTTAATACCAATTGTTGTTTTAACTCCTATTATTGTTCAAGCTTTATTTTTTAATAGAAATGATAATTTGATTGAAACTCTTAATTTTGAAATTATTTGTGCATTTTTAGCGATATTAATATCTATTTTATTTAATAATGTCATGACAACTATTTTACTTACCATGATAATATTTTTAATTTTAACCAATATTCATTACCTTAATGGTTAGTTTAAACAAAAAATCATTAGCTTTTATTTTATATGATTGGGCCACATCACCAATTACAACTATTCACACAACTTTTATTTTTTCAGTCTACTTTGTAGAAAAAATTGCAGTCGAAAATGGATCTTTTTTATGGGGTGTTATAATTGCAATTGCATCAATATTAACTGCTTTTTTAGGACCAATTTTAGGAAGTTATGCTGATAAAAAAAGGAAAAGAAAATTAATCTTGTTTATTCTTACAATATTAGGTGGACTTTCAACTATGTTATTGTGGTTTGCAAAACCAAGTTTAGAGTACCTATTGTTTGCAGGTATTTTGTCTTGCATAAGTATTTTAACAATGGAAGTTGTTTTTGTTTTATATAATTCACTACTGTCAACTTCAACAGACAAAAAAAACTATGGTATTTTGTCTGGCGTGTCATGGGCAGCTGGGTATTTAGCTGGAATAATTTCTTTAGTCTTATGTTTAACTTTTTTTATTTTACCTGAAAAATTAATTTTTGATTTAACAAAAGAAAATGGTGAAAATATTAGAGCCTGCATGTTATTTATTTCTTTATGGATGCTAATTTTTGTAATTCCACTTTTTATTATTATTTCTGAACCTGAGAAAAATAAAACAGAGCAAAGTACATTAGTTTATTTGAAACAAGGATGTCTTTTTATATTAAAAGAAAAATTAATTTTAAGATTTTTTCTATCAAGATTATTTTATTTCGATGCTTTAGCTACTTTATTTGCGTTCGGAGGTATCTATGCATCAAATGTATTTGATTTCTCTACAAAAGAAATTTTATATTTTGCAATTTTAATAAATCTTTCTGCTGCTCTAGGTGCTATTATTGGTGGGTTTTATGATAGAATTATTTCCTCGTTTAGAGTAATTCAATTTTGTATAATATCTTTGATTGTTTTTGGTATATTTTTAATTTTAATTAAAAATGAAATATATTTTTGGATAGTGAGTTTTTTTTTAGGTCTTTTTATTGGTCCACTTCAATCTTCAAGTAGAGTATTAATAAGTGATCTAGTCCCTTCAAAAAAAGGAGGCCAATTTTTTGGCTTTGCTGTTTTTTCTGGAAAAATAACAAGTTTTTTAGGTCCCTTAGCTTATGGTTTTTTAATACTTATTTTTGATGATCATAGAATTGGTATGTCTTTTGTAATTATTTTATTAATCTTTTCTTTTTTAATACTTGGGCAAAAAAATCCATTACTAAAAAATTACAGGTCTTTTAATTAAACATTTAATGACTAATTATATCATATACGGAAGGTAGTTCTATGTTTAAAAAATTATTTTTTATAATATTTATATTATTTTATTCATCAACGAGTTATGGAAAAACTATTGAAATAGATATGTTGAATAAACTTGGTAAAGAGAAAATGGTTTACTCTATTAAAGTTGCGAAAGTCGATTTAAATGATAAAATTATTTGGAAACATATATCGAAGGGTCATAATGTTGAATTCATTGGAATGCCAAAAGGCGTAAAGAAGTTTAAAACTAAAATAAATAAAAAAGCAGAATATGAATTTAAAATACCTGGTATTTATCTTTATCAATGTACTCCACATAAGGCTATGGGTATGATTGGTATAGTAGTTGTTGGTAACGATAAAAGTAACCTTAAACAAATAAAAAAAGTCAAACTTTACGGAAAATCAAAAAAAATATTTAAGAAAATATTAAAAGATCTATAATATAAAATATTATATAAATGGAGTTATACTATGGCTAATACTTTTCATCTAGCAGTACCTGCGGGAGACATCAATACAGCTTTAAAATTTTATAAGGATATATTAGGGTGTAAAACTGGAAATCAAGAAGAAGGTCATTGGATTGATGTTGATTTTTGGGGTAATGAACTAACTCTTCATCAAACTGAAACTAGACAAAATAGAGAAAGACATCATGTTGATATGGGTGAAGTTTGTGTGCCACATTTTGGAGTTCATCTTGATGAAGAAGTGTTTCAAAACGTTAAAAAAAGAATTGAAGCTAGTGACATTGATTATCTCGATAAACCATATAGAAGATTTAAAGGTACTAAATTCGAACAGGAAACATTTTTTGTTGAAGATCCAAATGGAAATGTTTTAGAAATCAAAACCATGACTAATCCTGAAGTGCTATTTAAAGTTACAAATTAAATTGTTATATAATTTATTTCTACCTTAATCTTAAATAGTATCATGACACTGAAGGTAAGGTCTTATCATTTCTTATTTAAAACCTTGTTCTTAAAGTATTTATCGAACTCTAAAAAATAAACATTCCATTATTTTTTTTATTAAATTATTATGATTTATGTCTATAAAAAAAATAATACGATATCCAATAAAAGGATTAAATGGCGAGTTTTTAAAAAGTATTCAGCTTTCCCCTAATTTAACAATACCTGGCGATAGAAAATATGCTTTTGCAAAATATCATAATAATATTGATGAAAACAATCCTATATATATGCGAAAAACAAATTTTCTTGCTCTAGTTAAAGAAGACAAATTATCTTTATTACATTGTGAACTAAATTTGGAAAATAAAGAGTTAAAATTAAAATATAAGAAACAAATTGTTTTCAGTGGGTCATTAAATGAAAAAAGTGATCTATTCGAATTATCAACTTCAATTTCAAAGTTTTTAGGAATAGATTTAAAGAAAAAACCAAGGCTCGTTACAGACAAATCTAAATTTGAAAATCACTCTTTTTCTGATATTCCAGATAAAGCAATTTCATTTATAAATTTAAATACTGTAAAAGATTTTGAAAAAAAACTTCATAAGTCAATAGATTTCAGTAGATTTAGAGGAAATATTATTTTTGATGGGATCAAGGCTTGGGAAGAATTTAATTGGATAGAAAAAAGAATTAAGATTGGTGAAGTAGAAGTTCAAATTTTTAGAAAAATTAAAAGATGTGCTGCTACAGAGGTAAATCCTCAAAATGGTAAAAGAGATATAAATGTTCCTAATCAACTCCATAAATTATATGGACATTCAGATTTAGGGGTTTATGGATTAGTATTAAATAAAGGTTCCTTAAAAACTGGTGACGAAATAAAAATATAAATAGTAGTTTATAAGAGGTATTTATGTATGCAGTAAATGTAACGATAAAAGTTCAAAATGAATTGGCAAAAAAAGCAATTATTTTAGCGTTAAAAGATTGGAGTAATGATTTATTTCAAAATAATGGGTTAATGTTGAGATGTTTTGTTGATAGGACAGAAAATCAAGTAGAAATATTTCATGTTTTTAGAACAAAGAAAGAAATGGAAGAGGTAAGGACAACAAAATCAAATAAGTTTTGGGATCAAATAAAAGAAATGGGTGGCCAAGTGTCTAGATTTGAAGGAAATTGTGAGGTTGAAGTTTCTAGAGGATTACAGGATTTAGATTTAAAATTTAAATAAATGATAAAATATTTTTTTTTTATTTTTCTTTTTTGTATTTCTAATGTTTACGCATATGAAAGAGTTCATATTGCTGTATCTTCAAATTTTATAGAACCATTAGATTTGATAAAAAAGCAATTTTTAAAAAAGAATAAAATAATAATTACAACATCAAAAGGATCGACAGCAAAACTTTTTGCTCAGATAATAAATGATGCACCAATAGACATATTTTTATCTGCAGATAAATTAACAATAAAGAAATTGCCGGATAATAAAAAAATTAAAGGAAGCGAATTCACATATGCTATTGGAAAACTTGTAATTTTCTCAAAATCGAAAATTTTAAAACAATTAAAAGTGGAAAAATTTCTTAGTCAAAAATTATCGAATAAAATTGTTATAGGTAACCCAAAATATTCACCATATGGTCTTGCATCTAAGCAGGTTTTAGAAAGTTTAGGTATATGGACTTTGTTCAAAAATAAGATTATTCTTGCTTCAAATATTAACCAGGTATCATCATTTATTTATTCAGGAAATGCTGATTTAGGTATAATTTCTAATTCTGACAAGTTGAAACTTAAAAAATATGAATTTGGATATTTTAAAGAAATACCACAAAATCTTTATTCACCAATTAAACAAGATGTCATTCTTTTAGAAAATGCAAAAAATAATAATAAGGCAAAGTTATTTTTTAATTTTTTAAAATCTAAAGATACTAAAAAAATTATCAAATCATTTGGTTATAAGGTTACAGATTAAGAAGTTTTTTTAGTTTTAATTTCATGGAATTATCACTTTCTCCCCAGGCTATTGTTCCAGCAAAATTTCCTTTTTTATTGATCATAAATACTGTGGCAGTGTGATTAATTGTATAGTCATCTCCTTCAGAAACTTTTTCCCAATAAATATTCCAATTTTTAGCAAATTTATTTATTTCATTTAATTCACCAGTTAAACCGATCACAGATGAATTAAAGTTTTGCAGATAATCGTTTAAAATATTTATAGTGTCTCTTTCTGGGTCTAAAGTTACAAACAAAATTCTATAATTTTTTTTATTTTTCTCTAGTAATTCAATATTATTTAACAAATTAGAAAGAGTTGTAGGGCAAACTTCAGGACAATGAGTAAATCCAAAAAAAAGCAAAGTAGGTGTATCTTTAAAATCTTTGATATTAACTATTTTTCCATGATGTGAAAAGAGATTTACTTCGGTTAAAGTAGATTGTAATGATAAAGTTGAAGCTGACTTAAAATAATTTACCACAAGTAAATAAATAGGTGTTAAAATTAATATGCCAATTAAAGTAAATGGAATTATAAGTTGTTTTTTTATTTTCATTATTAAATCATTATTTAATGTTTTATTAAAATAATTAGATGCTAAATTATGTCAATTTATAGATTGAAACATAATTATTAG
>CACMOJ010000009.1 GCA_902615325.1 uncultured SAR116 cluster alpha proteobacterium
AACTACTACCCTAGCACTATTTGCTAAAAGATTTTGGATAACAAATTTGCCAACAAATCCTGACCCACCTAGAATTAAGAATTTTTTATTTTTAAGAAAGTTTTGCATTCAAATCTACTCTAAAATATATTATTAGTATTACAATGGTTTATAAATTATACAAAAATGACTTTCCAGCAACATTAAAATTTAAAAAAAGCGTTGCTATTGACACAGAGACTATGGGTTTAAACTTAAATAGAGACAGAATTTGTCTAGTTCAAGTCTGTTTTGGTGACGATATTGCTCATTTAGTACAAATTACCAAAAATTCTAAAAATAAACCTGCAAATTTAATTAAATTATTACAAAATAAAAATATAACTAAGATTTTTCATTATGGCAGATTTGATTTAGCTATGCTTAACAGAAATATTTGTCCTGTTTTTGGACCCATTTACTGTACAAAAATAGCTTCTAAATTATCTAGAACATTTGGTGCAAAACATAGTTTAAAAGATTTGTGTAAAGATTTGATTAACGTTGAAATTGAAAAATTTAATCAAACATCTGATTGGGGGGCTACAAATTTATCAAATGATCAATTATCCTATGCTGCCCAAGATGTTTTATTTCTGCATAAACTTAAAGTAAAACTAGATGAAATTCTCCAAAGAGAAGGTAAAATGAATTTGGCCCTCGAATGCTTTGAAAGCTTAAAAACACGAGTTAAATTAGACCTAGAAGGATTTCAAGAATTAGATATATTTGCTCATTAAGATGAATTTTAGAATTAGTGCCAAATATATTTTTATTATTTTAATTTTTTTTATCTTA
Organism: uncultured SAR116 cluster alpha proteobacterium; assembly: GCA_902615325.1. Lineage (GTDB taxonomy): Bacteria > Pseudomonadota > Alphaproteobacteria > Puniceispirillales > Marisalimonadaceae > TMED54. The sequence continues at coordinate 817 of CACMOJ010000009.1, forward strand.
TCTATTTTAATACTTAATTATCTAAATAGAAATAAAGATCTTTACTCAGAAAAAATTAAAAGCATAGACTCATCCAATGAAGGTAAAACAGTTGGAGTAAATATTGAACAAAACCAACCAAATGGGGAAAAAATTAAAATCGTTGCAGAATTAATGGAGGAAAATGAAGAAAAAAAACAAATAAAACTGATAAAACCAATTACTAGAATTATAAAAAAAAATAATGAAACAAAAATCACATCTAACATTGGATATATTATTAATAATTACAAAGAATTTAAACTTAACGAAAATGTAAATATTTATAATATTAATAAAAAATTAGTTTTAAAAACTGAAGAGCTTACAGGAATGTTTGATACAGGTGACATGCACACAAATTCGCCTGTAAAAATTCAAATTAAAAATTCTATGATACAAGGATCTAGCTTAAGCCTAAAAAATTACGGTGAATACATCAAAGTATTTGGTAAGGCTAGTCTTATAATTGATTAACATGAAAATATTTTTTAGTAAAAAAATTATTTTATATTTACTAGCTTCAATTCATATGCAATCAGCTTTCGCTGAAGAAAATTTTAATAGAATAAATATTGAAGCAGATAAATCAATTGAATATTTTGAAAATCAAAAAATTTACATTGCCTCTGGAAATGCAAAAGCATCAAAAGGAAGTTTATACATACAGGCCGATAAAATTACTGCTTTTATGGACCAAAAAAAAAATTCTAGCATTACCAATATTGAGGCAAAAGGCAAGGTCATTATTAAAAATAATAATACCACAGCAAAATCTAATTTTGCTATGTATGATTTTAAAAAGAAAATCATTATATTAAAAGGCAATAGCCAATCTATAGAAGCAAAAAAATTTAAACTTAATTCTAAAAAATTTATTTCATTTGATGATGTAAACAAAGTTGCTAACAGTGAAGGAGACGTAAAACTTTCATTAGAGGGTCCAGTTTACATTTTTTCAGAAAAATTTAATGCTAGTTTTAGTAAGATCAATAATACTTTAACCACAGCATCTGCTAAGGGAAAAGTTAAAATCAAAACAAAATTAGAGACAATCACTTCTAATTCAGCTAAATATGAAAGAAAAACTGATCTAATTTATTTGAAAGGTAATGTTATAATTAAAAAAGGTAATAGTGTATTGAGAGGAGAAAAAGGATACATGAATTTAAATACTCGTAAGAGTAAAATTGAAAGTGGTAAATCTAAAAGAGTAAAAGGTGTTTTTACACCATTTAAAAAATAAATCAGGAGTTTAAACTGACAACTTTAAGAGAACAACTTGAATTTTTAAGACAGATACAAACTATACAGCCTATAAAAAAATTAAAAAATCAATATTCTGAAAAAAGGTTAATAACAAAAAATTTAAGTAAAACTTATAAAAAAATTAAGGTCCTAGAAAATGTTAACATTGATTTAGATATTGGTGAAGTAGTTGGATTACTAGGACCTAACGGGGCTGGAAAAACAACATGCTTCTATATTATTGCAGGATTAATAAAACCTGATAATGGAAAAGTGAGCATAGGAAAAACGGATATAACTGGCTATCCAGTTTATGAAAGAGCAAGAATTGGGTTAGGTTATCTACCTCAAGAAATGTCCATTTTTAAGGGTTTGTCAGTTGAGGATAACCTTTTATCTATAATTGAAACTAAAGAATTTGATAATCATAAAAGATATCAAATTCTTGAAGATCTTTTAGTTGAATTTAATATCACAAAAATTAGGTCTTCAATTGGAATCACTTTATCTGGAGGAGAGAGAAGAAGAGTTGAGATAGCAAGATGTATTGCTTCAAACCCTTCTCATATCTTGTTAGATGAGCCTTTCTCAGGAATTGACCCAATAGCTATTCAAGATTTGAAAAATTTAATAGGTTATTTAAAGCAAAGAAAAATAGGTGTATTAATTACTGATCACAATGTAAAAGATACATTAGATATAGTAGATAGAGCTTATGTATTATATGATGGAAAAATTTTACTTAAAGGTAATCCGTTTGAAATAAAGAATGATCAAAAAGTAAAAAGCGTTTACTTGGGTAAATCATTTTAAAAATAATTAAATCTTGACAAAAAAAAAAGCATAGTTAGGAATACACTACGGGTATTAATATGCTAAATATTGAAAATTTTTTTAATTCAAATTCTTTTTTGTTTATTCAAAATCCAACAAGTAAAAAAATGGTTTTTGAAAGAATATGTAATAAAGTTTTTGCAATACATAAAATAAATAAAGATTTATTACTTCACAATTTAATTAAAAGAGAAAAAATCGGAACAACTACTACAGGAAATGGAATTGCAATTCCTCATGTCCAAAATCGTGAAATAACAAAGCCATTATGCATAGTTACTGTTCTTTCAAAGGGACTAGATTTTGACGCTTTAGATAATAATCCTGTTGATCTAATTGTTTTTTTAATACTTCCTGAATCAAACAAATCTGGAAATTTACAAATACTTGCTCAAGTATCTAGAATTCTTAGAAACATTGATATGACCACTAAACTAAGAGGCTGCAAATCAGAAGAAAGTGCTTACGCTATTATTTCTCAATATTTAAAAAATAAAGCTGCTTAAACTACTCTGTTCAGAATATTTTCATCCCTAAAATAACTCAAAATTGATGAAATTGCTTCTGATGCTATAGATTGAAAACATTCATCAGTCCAGCATAAGGAATGTGGAGTTAATATTGTATTATTTAATTTAATTAATTCGTTATTTTCATCTATTGGTTCATTCGACATTACATCTAACCCAGCACCTGCAATTTTATTTTCTCTAAGTGAAATAATTAAGTCATTTTCGTTAACAACAGGACCTCTAGATAAATTAATTAAATATGAACTACTTTTCATTTTGTTTAAAAAAATTCTATCAATCATGCCTCTCGTGTTTTCGTTTAAATCACATAAAATGACTAAAAAATCGGATGATTTTGGTATTTCATCAAAACTAATCTTATCTACTTGAAATTTTTTCATTTCCTCTTTACTAACAAACGGGTCAAAACATACGACCTTTTTAAACAGATGTTTTGAAATTTTTACGAACTCTTTACCTATACCACCAAACCCAACTAACCCAAGCGTTTTGTTCATTAAGCCAATTCCCATATGATTTGTTCTTTCATTCCAAAGACCATTTCTTAACAAGTTGTCCTTTGTAATTAATTTTCCTGATAAAGATAAAACCATAGTCAAAGCTGCAACAGCAACCGGCCTTCTAACAGAATAAGGTGTATTAGTGAGTATAATTTTATTTGTTTTTAAAACACCTATATCAACAGTATCATAACCAACTCCAAATCTAGAAACTATCTTAACCTTATTATTTTTTGGGTTAATGCTATTCTTAGTCAATCTTGGAGAATTTAATAATATTGCATCATATTTCGATGTTTCATTTTCTGACAAAATTTGGATTTTATGGTCCATCCATTCAACAATGATTTGATTTTCTTTATAAAGAGCTTCTAATGGTTGTTCACCAAAACATGGTTTACCTTCATTAGTTAACAAGTCCCCTGAAATCCCTAATGTAAATTTCATCAACTTCACCTTCTAACTATTTATCAAATTTGAAATTTTATCCCTCAAAAGTTTCATTTCCGTACCAACAGCAATTACATTAAATCCTAATTTTGAATAAAAATCTTTCTCTTCTTTATTTGATACCATGATACCTAAAGATTTTTGATTTTTGTTTCCAGCCTGAGCAATTCTATTGATAGCATCAAGATATATTTTGGAGTTAAATTGCCCTGGGACTCCTAAAAAATTAGTTAGATCAAAATGACCAACCCAAATGCAGTCTATATGATCAATTTTTGCAATTTTTTCAATATTTTCTAAACCGTTTATGTTTTCAATCTGAATAATATTAACAAGTGATTTGTTTGCATTTTCCATTACATCAATTGGATTTTCAATCTTATATTCATTATGTGCAAAGCCAAAACCTGCACCTCGCCTACCTAATGGGGGATATTTTGAATATTTAACAATCTGCAATGCTTCTTTTTGATCGTTAATCATAGGTACCATAATTCCATTTGCACCTAAATCTAGCGATCTTGAAATGTAATTATAGTTTATTTCAGGGACCCTGATCATGGGATATAAACCTATTCCTTTTGATATCAATGATAATTCTTTAAATTTATCAAATGTAAGTCCTCCATGCTCCATATCATAAATTATAAATTCACAACCTGAATTTTTAATTATGTAAGGTATCCCTGGTGAAAAAAAATCAAATATCATAGCACCTTTTATCGGCATTCTATTTAAAAACTTTTTTTTAAGATCATTATTATTCATAAAATTAATGTTAAAATACTAATAGCCCAAGTTAAGGTCAATTTTATTTGCTGGTATTTTACCAGAATGTATCAATTTTATTGCTTTTGCAACTTGTTCTGCAGCTGTTTCAACGTTTGTTTCTGCTGAAACATGCGGCCAAATTATAATATTTTTATTTTTCCAGAATGGATGTTTTTTTGGTAATGGTTCAATTTCAAATACATCTAAAATTGCCAAATTAATTTTATTACCACAAAAAGAGATTAAATCATTTTCAACAACATGTTGACCTCTTCCAGCATTAATAAAACACACTCCGTTTTTCATTTTAGAAAAAACATCCTTATTAAATATTTTGTTTGTATCATTTGTGAGAGGTAATAAACATACATGTATATCACAATTTGCAATCATATGATTAAAACCTTCTTTATTAAAAAAACTCTTAAAAAAACTAAATTTCTTCTTTGATCTACTCCAACCTAAAACATTAAAACCTAAAGAATTTAGATCTTTTGCAACTACCTTTCCAATTTCTCCAGTCCCATAAATGCCAACTTTAATTTTGGTAAAATCTAAGTTATCTTTTGTTTTATAAATTTTTTTTATTTGTTGTTTTCTATATCCTTCATAATCTCTAATGTAATTTAATATTGATAGAATTACCCAATGACTCATTGACTTAGCCATGTAAGGATCAACTATTCTGTAAACAGACATATTTTCAGAAAAATTAATGTCATTAATAATATGATCAACACCCTGCCCTAAAGATATAATTGCCTTTAAATTATTTAATTTAGAAATTTTTTCCATAGGTGCTTTCCACAGTAAAGCTATTAAAGCTTCAGATGCTGTTGGATCATCTAAATGGACTAAATTAAAATTTCGATACCATTTTTTTAACTTAACATTCCATAAATCTATCTGTTCTCTGGGAGTTCCTTTTTGATAAAACAAAACTTTGTTCATAAAATAATTTTCAATACATTTATGATTAAACAACTATTTATACTCATTCTCAAGCTTTGATTGAGGGTAATTTTATTAAAACATTTTTTTTCTATTTTTTTGTTTTATTTCTATAATATAGTTTTTTTTTTAAAATCTTTAAATATATGGTCTAGTAAACCTATTTGAGTAATTCTACAATCACTTCTATTTTTCTAAAATAACAAAAAAATCTTTTGTTTTTTATTTTGTCCTAAAAGAAATGTAGTTTTAAAAATCTATCCTTTTTATTGACCTAACAATACATCATATCTAGTTTTCGGCATTTTACTTTACAAATGAATATTGTTATTAACCAAAATCACTTCATATAAGGACATAAAACTACTAAAATATTTAATAAAAATTAAGCATTGCGATGCATTTGATTGTAGAATAAAAATAAATTTTTTTTTACATAATTCCGTCAACATAAAGTTTAAGATAAATTGACTAGATAATCTTTTTCTTACTGTAGATATTTTATTTGAAGCTTATTTGATAATCATCTCTATATTTGTCATTAGGGTAGTCAAGAGTATGTGGAAATTTTAACTTATTATTAGACACTGGTTTATGCGATGAAAAAGTTATTTCAACTACCATTGGAGTTTTAGAGGATGTGATTTGACCATAATTGTTTACATGAACATGGGCAATTTTTAAAGATATTTTTTTTAAGAATTTTAAAATTTTATCTTGATGTAAATCAAAGTCGTGAAATTCTATTACAATTCCTGTGAAACGGTGAGAATTTGTAATTATATCATTAAGTATTCTGTACTCCCAACCTTCAATATCGGCCTTTAAAAAAACTTTTTTTCCACTGTGCTTTCTTAAAATACTTTCAAGAGTTACAAATCCTGGCCATGACCCAGAGCCTACCATAAGTTTTTTGTGTATTTTATTATTTCTAAAAAAAAATCTAAACAGAAAGATTCCTTTTAAATACTGAAAGAAATTTTGTTTGTTAAGAGTTAATATAGAAATAACAATCATTTTAAAAAATATTTTAATTGTTGAAGTTGCATCATATCCTTCTAACGGAATATCATTATATTTTAAAAAATCTTCTTCAAAAGACCAGTCCATAGAAAGTCCCAAGGATATAATAATATCTGATTTAAAAATATCTCTCTTTTCAACTAAGTATCCAGAATCATTTATTTTACCTAATCTAACTAAGTTATAAGTTCCTTTTGGACAAAAATTATGGTTTAAAATTACTTTTTTCATGGGTTAAATAAATTAGTTTTAATTAAAATCCATATACAAAATCTTTATAAGTTTCTTGGTGGAGCTAAGGGGGATCGAACCCCTGACCTCTACACTGCCAGTGTAGCGCTCTCCCAGCTGAGCTATAGCCCCATTAATTTATTTACCTTTTTCGTTAATGCTATCGTCATCATCATTAATATCTATTGAGAAATCATTTTTGTCATCTATTTCTTCATTAATAATTTCAATATCATCATCATTGTTAATATTATTCTCGATATTCGAATTTAAATCCTCTTTTTGAATTTCTGATTCATCCTCGATCTCAAGTATTTCTTGATCATTTTCTAATGTATTTATATCATTTTCTAGGGTATCATCTTCTTTTTCAGTATCAGTTGAAACTGAGTCATCTTCTGTTTTAGTAGCTATACTTCTACCTTTTCTACTTTTTAATAATAAATCAGGATCAAACTCAAATTTACACTTAGGGCAAATAATAGGATTTTTATTAAAATCGTAATACTTAATACTACACGATGGACAAACTCTTTTTATTCCCCAATCTTGCTCAGACATGTTTTAAACTCCATATTATTATAATAAGCTAATACAATATAAATAAATAAGCCAAAATAATTTTTGATTTTTATTCTTTAACGCTTTAAAAATAAAAATCAAATGGTTTCTATAATTTCTATTAAATCAAAAAAACTTACTGGTGAAATACTTGTTCCTGGTGATAAATCAATTTCACACAGAGCCCTTATATTAGGAGCATGCGCACTTGGCAAAACTACAATTGAAAATTTATTAGAAAGTGAAGACGTTATGTCAACTTTAAATGCTCTTAAAGCGCTAGGTATTAATATTAAAAAAAATCAAAAATTTTGGGAGGTTCAATCAAATGGTCTTGGAAGTCTAAGAAACCCAGATAAGATTTTAAATTTAGGTAATTCTGGAACTGGAGTAAGGCTATTAATGGGTTTAGTTTCAGGATGTAATATAAATGTGTCATTTATTGGAGACGAATCATTAAATACAAGGCCAATGAAAAGAGTTATTATACCATTAGAACAAAGTGGTACAGAAATTTTATCTAATGATTTTCATCTACCTATTACAATTAAGGGAACGAAAATACCAATTCCAATTAAATATGCTTCTGCACTTTCTTCAGCCCAGGTTAAATCATGTGTGCTTTTAAATGGTTTAACTTCAACTGGAAACACCTTATATTCAGAGCCTGTTAAATCTCGTGACCATACAGAGAGAATGTTACATTATATGGGAGCTGAAATTCACTCAAAAGACTTTAGTAATGGAAAAAATGAAATATCGCTTAAAGGTTTACCTAATTTAAGAGGCAAGCATTTTGTAATCCCTAACGATCCCTCTAGTGCCGCATTTCCTGCTGCAGCTGCTTTAATCATTCCTGACAGTGAAATAAGAATTAAGAATGTTTGCTTAAATAATTTAAGAACAGGTTTTTATAAGAGTGTTATAGAAATGGGCGGTTTTATAAAATTTTCTAATAAAAAAAGCGTTTCTGGTGAGTTTGTTGGAGACATTCATGTAAAATACAGCAAACTTAAAGGCATTGTCGTACCAGAAAAAAGAGTACCTAGTATGATAGACGAATTTCCTATATTTTGCATCGTCGCTTGCTTTGCAGAGGGAGAAACCGTAATGACAGGCATTGAAGATTTAAGAAATAAAGAATCAGACAGGATTGAAGAAATGGTTAACAATTTAAAGAAATTTGGATATTGTGTAAAATCTTCAAGTAATTCTATTTCTATCATTGGAAATAAAAATATAAAACCCAAAAAAGAAATAATAATAGATTCAAAATTTGATCACAGAATTGCTATGTCTTTTTTATGTCTTGGTTTGCTAATGGAAAATGGTATAAAAGTTGAAAATGCTGAAACAATTAGCACATCATTTCCAAGTTTCTATGACACAATGACATTAATTGGCGCTAATTTCAGAAAATAAAGAATTAAAAATGAAAATTGCTATAGATGGCACAGCCGCATCAGGTAAAGGAACTTTAAGTAGTCTCCTATCTGAAACATTAAAAATTCCACGTCTAGATACTGGTTTAATATATAGAAAAGTAGCATTTCTCTACGTTAAATCTTCAGAAGTAATGCCTAAAAAAAATATAATTAATAATTCAATATTAAGAAGTATTCTAGAAAATTTGGATCTTCAAGATTTAGATGAAGAAATTTTAAAAGGTGAATTATATGGAAATGTTGCATCAATAGTTGGAAAAATAAACTTTGTTAGAAATAAACTGAAAACACTTCAAATTGAATTTATTAAAAATATGATAAAACAAAGTGGTGGATGTATTTTAGATGGTAGGGATATTGGAACTAACATTTTACCAAATGCAGATTTTAAATTTTATATAGATGCTCCAATTGAAATAAGAGCAAAGAGACGTTTCAAACAGCTTTATATAAATGATAAATCAATTGAATTAAAAAATATCAAACTCGATTTAGAAAAGCGAGATTATAATGACAAGTCAAGGAAAAACTCTCCTCTAATCCGCTCGAAAGATTCAATTGTAATCAATACTGAATTCCTCAATCCTAATCAAGTTTTAGATAAAGCTCTTCATTTTATTAAAAAAAATAAAGAAATTTAAAAGTTTTATTGTTTTTTTTTGAAAATAAACTATACAAATCAATAACTATTTATAAGGAGTAAATTTTGACTGTATCATCTTATGAGGAAAAAACTAAAACTAAAACAGAATCTTTTTCTGACTTATTCGAAAAAAGTTTTGAAAAAATCAATAATTTAGAAGGTTCTGTTGTTGAAGGTAAGGTTATCTCATTAGAAAAAGAAGCCATAATAGTTGACATTGGTCTAAAATCAGAAGGTCGAATTTTAAAAAGAGAATTTGGTAATGAAGAAAAAACAGAAGCTATTAAAATTGGTGATAAAGTTGAAGTTTACATCGAAAGACTAGAAGATATTAATGGGAATACTATTCTTAGCAGAGAGAAAGCAAGAAGAGAAGAAGCTTGGGTAGAATTAGAAAAATTTCATAAAGAGGAAAAAATTGTAACTGGGGTAATTCTCGGTAGAGTTAAAGGCGGATTTACAGTAGATATTGACGGTGCAACCGCTTTTCTACCAGGTAGCCAGGTTGATATAAAACCAATTAAAGATTTCTATTCAATTATGAATATCCCCCAAAAATTTCAAATACTTAAAATGGACAAAAGAAGAGGTAACATTGTAATATCTAGAAGAGCAGTGCTTGAAGAAAATAGAGCTGAAGCTAGATCTGAAATAGTTTCAAACATTGAAGAAGGTCAGACTTTAGATGGGATTGTTAAGAATATCACAGATTATGGTGCATTTGTTGATTTAGGTGGAGTTGATGGACTATTACACGTAACAGATATTTCTTGGAAAAGAATTACCCACCCTTCAGAAGCTCTAAAATTGGGAGATAGCGTTAAAGTAAAAGTAATAAAATTTAATGACGAAACAAAACGTATTTCACTTGGAATTAAACAATTAAATGAAGATCCTTGGCAAAATATACACGAAAGATTTCCTATTGGCTCTAAATTGTCAGGAATAGTCACAAATATAACTGATTATGGTTCTTTTGTTGAACTTGAGGATGGTATAGAGGGTCTTGTTCACGTTTCAGAAATGAGTTGGACTAAAAAGAATATTCATCCAAACCATTTGCTATCCTCCTCTGAAAAAATTGAGGTAATGGTACTAGAAATTGAGGAAGATAAGAGAAGAATTTCCTTAGGTATTAAACAATGTATAGAAAATCCATGGGAAAATTTTAGTAAAGAGTTTAAAATTGATCAAGAAATTGAGGGTGAAATCAAAAATATAACTGATTTTGGGATATTTGTTGGTCTTAAAGGTGATATTGATGGTTTAGTTCATTTGTCCGATATTAGTTGGGACGGTAATGGAGATGAACTTATCAAAGACTACAAAAAAGGTGCTATTTTAAAAACTAAAATTTTAGATATAAATGTTGAGAATGAAAGGGTTTCTCTTGGAATTAAACAATTAACAGAGGATAAATTTACATCTGAATTAGAAAATATTAAACTTGGTGATACTGTTACATGTTTAATAAATGAAATTAATGATAATAATATTGAAGTTACCATTGGAGATAATATTAATGGAAATATTAAAAAGTCTGACCTTTCACGTGATAGAAAAGAACAAAGAACTGATCGTTTTGGCATTGGTGACAAAGTTGATGCAACAGTAATAAAAATTGATAAAAAACAAAGATCGGTTAATGTATCAATCAAAGCTCGCGAAATTGAAGAAGAAAAACAAGCAATGGCTGAATTTGGATCCTCTGACAGTGGAGCTAGTTTAGGTGACATATTAGGTGCTGCATTGGAAAAGAAAAATCAAAATGAAAATAAATAACTAAAATTTTATATGACTAAATCTGAATTAATTTTAAAAATTACAAATAAAAACTCTTTTTTATATCAAAAAGACGTTTATAAAATTATCGATACTTTATTTAATACCGTAATTAAAGCATTAAAAGATGGTGATAGAGTAGAGTTAAGAGGATTTGGAACATTCTCGACAAAAGAGAGAAATGCTAGGATAGGAAGAAATCCAAAAACTGGAGAGCCAGTTGCTATCCCCCCTAAAAAAATGCCTTTTTTTAAAATGGGAAAGTCAATGAAAGAAAGAATAAATAGTTAGCTTACTTTTAGTTTTAAGTAGATGAAAATTAAGATTAAAATATGTGGGATTTCAGATCTTGAATGTATGTCTACAATATCAAATCTCAAAGTAGATTATGTAGGATTAGTATTCTTTAGAAAATCACCTAGAAATATCACAATAGATAAAGCCAAATTATTAATAGAGTGTTTAAATTATAAAACAAAAATTGTTGCTTTAACTGTAAATGCTTCTGATGAATTTTTAAGATCTATTGTTAGTAATTTATCGCCTGATTATTTACAACTTCATGGTGAAGAAACTCCTTACAGATGTTTTGAAATTAAAAAAAATTTTAAAACGAAAATAATTAAAGCTATTGGTGTAAAATCCTTAAAAAGTTTAAACTTTGAACTGAACAAATATAAATTTGTTACAGATGAAATTATTATCGACTCACCAAAAGATAATTTACCTGGTGGTAATGGAAAAACGTTCAACTGGAAACTGTTGAAAAAAAGAAAAAAAAAGGTTAACTGGTTATTGGCAGGAGGTATAAATTTAAGTAACGTATCTAAAGCTATAAAAATTACTAAAACAAAAGGAATAGACATTTCTTCAGGAGTAGAAATATCAAAAGGAGTTAAATCAACATCGTTAATTAAATCCTTTGTTAAAAAATGTAGGAATATTTGAAACATGATTAATTTAAACACAAATAGTTTTAAAAATTTACCAGATTTAAATGGAAGATTTGGTGAATTTGGTGGAAGATTTGTAGCTGAAACATTAATGCCATTAATTTTGAGTGTTGAAGATGCATATGAGAAAGCATCAAAAGATAGAGTTTTTTTGTCAGAACTTGATTTACTTAGAAAAGATTATATAGGCAGACCTAGTCCTTTGTATTTTGCTAAAAGATTAACTGATTATTTCAAGGGTGGAAAAATTTATTTTAAAAGAGATGAATTAAATCACACAGGTGCTCATAAAATAAATAATGTGATTGGTCAAATTTTGTTAGCAAAAAAAATGGGAAAAAATAAAATAATAGCCGAAACGGGTGCTGGACAACATGGTGTTGCGACTGCAACTGCTTGTGCTTTGTTTGGTTATCAGTGTGAAGTTTTCATGGGAGCTTCTGATATTGAAAGACAGAGGCCTAACGTACAAAGAATGGAGCTTCTAGGTGCAAAAATACATCCTGTTACCAGTGGCAAAGGAACATTAAAAGATGCTATGAACGATGCATTAAGATTTTGGGTATCGAATGCTGAAACACACTTTTATATTATTGGAACAGTTGCAGGGCCTCATCCTTATCCAAAAATGGTAAGAGATTTTCAATGTATTATTGGCGAAGAAACAAAAAAGCAAATACTGGAAAAAGAAGGTAAATTACCAAATGCACTAATAGCGTGTATTGGAGGAGGATCAAATGCAATAGGTTTGTTTCATCCTTTTTTAGATGATATAGATGTCGAGTTATTTGGTGTTGAAGCAGCTGGAAAAGGTTTAAATTCGAAAGAACACGCATCTTCAATAAATAAAGGCAAAGTAGGAATTCTACATGGAAATAAAACTTATTTATTGCAAAATAAATTTGGACAAATCGATGACGCTCATTCCATCTCTGCTGGATTAGATTATCCAGGTATTGGCCCGGAACACTCATGGCTAAATGATATTGGAAGAGTAAAATATTTAACTGCAACTGACAAACAAAGTTTAAAAGCCTTTCAACTTTGTTCAAAACTAGAAGGAATAATACCTGCTCTTGAACCTTCACATGCTTTACATGTTACTGGAATACTTGCAAAAAAAAGAAAAGATCAAGTTCTTATAATGAATATGTGCGGGAGAGGCGACAAGGATCTGCCGACAATATTGCCCATTTTAAATAAAAATGATTAATGTCAAGAATTAATAATAAGTTTCAAGATTTAAAACAAAATAAAAAAAAGGCGTTTGGTGTTTTTCTTACAGTAGGTTACCCATCATTAAAATACTCAAAGTATATTTTTAAAAAAATTTTAGATGCTAAAGTTGATTTTATTGAAATTGGATTGCCATTTTCTGATCCAATGGCTGATGGACCTTTAATTCAACATTCAAGCCAAATTGCTATCCAACAAAATACCTCAGTTGAAGATTGTTTTAAAGTTGTAAGAGAAATCAGAAAAGATAATAATCATATCCCTATAATATTAATGGGGTATTATAATCCAATTCATTATTATGGTAATTTAAAATTTATTAAAAAAGCCGTTTCATCTGGGATAGATGGATTAATAATAGTAGATTTGCCTATGGAAGAAGATGAAGAGTTTTACAAATTATCTGTCACAAATAATTTACCTTTAATTAGATTGGTTACCCCTACAACTGATGAAAAAAGATTGAAAAAAATTCTTAAAAATGCGTTGGGTTTTGTTTATTATGTTTCTGTGACTGGTGTAACTGGAACTAAAAGTGCTTCTACAGAAGATGTTAAAAATAGGATAAAGGTAATTAATAAAATTACAAATCTTCCAATCATTGCAGGCTTTGGAATTAAAAATCCAAGAGATGCAAAAAAAATGAGTTTAATTTCTGATGGTGTTGTCATAGGTTCTTCATTAGTAAAAAAAATTGACGATGTTTATAAGAAAAAGAATGGTTTAAATGAAATTTTTAAGTTTTTAAAAAGTTTTAAATTATAATTTTGAGGTGGAAATTTGAATTGGATAACAGATAAAGTCTTACCAAGATTTAAAGCATTAGTAAAAAAAGAAGATTCTGAAGAAATCCTTTGGATTAAATGTAAGTCATGTGATCAAATGATTTTTCATAAAGAACATGATGCAAACTTAAATGTTTGCAAATCATGCGGTTATCATGATTTTATGAAAATTGAAAATCGGACAAAATTGCTATTAGATATGGATACAATTGAAAGTATCCCAATAAATATGATAAAGGAAGATCCTTTAAACTTTAAAGATTTAAAAAAATATTCAGATAGGCTCAAAATCGCCAGAAATAAATCAGATTTATATGATGCTATTTCCATTAAATATGGTCTAATTGAAAAAAAGCCTTGTGTTTTACTTTTATTTGATTTCTCATTCATGGGTGGCTCTATGGGCAGATCTGTAGGTGATGCAATAATTAAAGCTGTTGATACCGCAATTGAAAAAGAATGTGCTTTATTAATTGTACCATCATCTGGAGGTGCTAGGATGCAAGAAGGTATTTTTTCTCTTATGCAAATGCCAAGATCTATAGTTGCAATTCAAAAGTTAAAAGAAAAATCGTTGCCATATATAGTTCTATTATCAAATCCTACTACTGGTGGAGTTACTGCAAGTTTTGCTATGCTAGGTGATGTACATCTAGCAGAACCTGGAGCTGTAATAGGTTTTGCAGGTAGGAGGGTAATTGAAGAGACAGTTAAAGAAAAATTGCCAGAGAATTTTCAAAAATCTGAATACCTTCATGAACATGGAATGATAGATAGAGTTACTGAAAGAAAAAACCAAAAAAAAGAAATTTCACAACTTTTAGATTTTTTTCAAAAGTAGTTAAATTTGAACAAACATAAAAATAATATTGATACTTTATTATTTTCTATTACTAAATTATATCCAAAATATATAGATTTGAATTTGTTAAGACTTAAAAATTTACTTCACAAATTAAATAATCCACAAAATAAACTCCCACCTGTAATTCATATTGCTGGAACAAACGGCAAAGGTTCGACATTAATTTTTATAAAAAATATAATGGAAGAGTATGGTCTTAAAGTACATTGTTATACTTCTCCGCACTTAATTCGTTTTAATGAAAGAATAATTATATCTAATAAACAAATTAAAAATGATTTACTGTTTGAAACATTAAATGAAGTAATAAAAATTAATAACAATGAACAAATAACATTTTTTGAACTAACGACTGCGGTAGCATTACTTTTATTTTCCAAAAAAAAAGCGGACTTTTGTTTAATTGAAACAGGATTAGGTGGAAGATTAGATGCAACGAATGTAATTAAAAAAAAAATATTAAATATTATTACTTCTATAGGATTAGACCATGAGGAATTTTTATCTCCTTACTTAAAAAATATAGTGACAGAAAAATGTGGGATATTAAATAAAAAAATACCTGTAGTTATTTCCAAACAAAATACTAAATATAAAACTAATTTATTAAGAAAAAGAATTAAAAATATAAATTGTGAATTATTGAAACTCAGACCCATACCTAAAAACAGCTGTCTTGGTTTAGACGGAGAACATCAAAATATTAATGCTAAAACCGCTATTACGGCCATAAAATATGTTTTAAAAGATATTAGCGATGATGTAGTAAAGAGAGGTTTAAAAAAAACTATTTGGCCGGGCAGAATTCAAAGATTAATTCCCAAAAATAATTTAATAGTAAGAGCAAATAAAATTTTAATTGACGGTGCTCACAACGTTGAAGGAGCCAAAATTATTAATAGTCATTTAAAAAAATTAAATTTAGGCAAATGGATTTTTGTTTTTGGCATGTTAAATAATAAAAATCCAACTCAATTTATTGAAATAATTGAAGAACATATTGAAAAAATTATTTTCATTCCGATAACTAATCAAATAAATTCATATAGGTCTGAAGATCTAAAAATTATGTTTAAAGAAAAAAAATTTGATGCTATTGCAAAAGATAATTTAAAATCAGCTTTGAATTCAATTCCTACAAATAAGCCATTATTTATTACAGGTTCGCTATATTTAATGGGAGAGATATTTAAGCTATTTTCTGTAAAGAAATTAGATTTTTAATTTAAATACTTTGTTTTATCCATTCTTCCAATTGTGACTTAGGAACTTGTCCCATCATTTCGGCTTCCAATTTCCCGTCTTTAAAAATCATTAAAGCTGGTATAGATCTTATGTTAAATTCTTGAGCAGTATTAGGATTTTCGTCTATATTAATTTTTGCAACATTTATGTTATCACTCATTTCATTAGAAATTTCATCTAAGACAGGTGCAATAGCCTTACAGGGGCCACACCATTCTGCCCAAAAATCAACTAATACAGGTTTTGATGAATCAAGAACATCATTTTTAAAATTTTTGTCTGTCGTGTTTAAAACTGCCATTTTTTTCTCCTATAAAAATTTTGTAGCGGAATAAATTTTTTCTATTTTTTGAATATATGTATTTATACCTTCAACAAAATTTAACTTTTCATTATTTTTCTCTATACTATACTTATTTCTTAAATCATCAATCTGTTTGTAAGCTTTAGGTATAGTAAACCAAGAAACATCTTCAATAGTCATTATTTGTTTGCCTATCTGTTTATGAAATTTATTAAAAATTTCACTTGGAAGATTTTCAGGAGCCTCTTCATAGATAATTTTTTTAGCAAAATATTTATATCTTTCATCATCAAATTTTTTTGATATTTTGAACTTATCTTTCCAGTTTGATAAGTGAAAATCTTCCATAAGCTTTTTGTCCCTATTGGATGGAAAACCTCCAAAATATAAGCTTTCTTCAGCTAAAATATCGTTTTGAGGTTTTAAAATTTCTTTCTCACGAAACTCTTCATCTAAGATTATTTTAATTTTTTCTAAAAATTCTTTATTAGATTTTATTTGGCTTGACCTTTGTTCAAGTATATCTTTTGTAAGTTGATTAATATCATTTGTTTTAAAGAAATAATTTTCATCAAAAATAGATGGATGCTTATTATGCCCAAGTGTTTTTAAGAACTTTGGTTTTTCTTTCATTCGTTTTTTTAGGTCTTGATAATTCAGTGACATAATTGGTTCTGGGTCAATTGATAAATCAAAACACTGGGGATAATTGTAGTTTGGATGAGTGCAAATATTTGTAACTAAATAAGTTTTAATTTTCCCAAAAGAAAATTCGTTTAATGAAAAATTTTTGTTTGCATCAATAAAGTTTTCAACATCTTTTTTGCTACAACTTAATAATATTTGTTTCCATATATCAATATCATTATTTCTTATCATCTTTGCTAAATCAATTGTTGCCAATACATCACCAATAGCGTCATGAGCGTTGTGAACGATCCCATTTTCTTTAGCTAAATCTTCTAACTTAAAACTTTCATTCCCCTTGGAATTTACAATTGTTTTAAACTTAGAATTGTCATAATTGTGAAAAGATCTAATAACATTAAGTATATCTCCCCTTTTATTTCCATCTAATTGAGTAACGTATGCATTAAATAATGATTTAAAAAAAGTTTTTCTTAATATTTCTTCATCAAAATTAATTGAATTGAAACCAAAAAAAATTGCAGGAGACCAGTTTTCAATTTTTCTTTTAATATCTTTTACTAAATCATAGTGGGATAAATTACAATTTTCTAAATTCTGTATACTTGTATTATTAACTATTAATGCTTCAGGCTCAGGAACAAGTCCTGTCTTTAATCTACATCTTGTTTCAAATCTATCTAATTCCTTGAAATGCTCATCTACACAAATCGCACCAAATTGAATGATTTGCGACCAATCTTTATTTTTTCCGGTAGTCTCTAAATCATAAAAAACATATTTCATCAAAATTTTACCAAAATCTAATGAATCTCCTTAAATTTTTTTGGAAGATTAATATTAACATTTCTTTCATGTTTTTTTTTACCAAATTTTATTTTAAAAATTATTGGGTCTTTTATATGATCTTCTAATAAGTTAGGCCATTCAACAAGTAAAATTTTTTTATCTATATTATCTAAAATACCTAATTCTAAAACTTCATCATAAGAATTAACTCTAAACAAGTCACAATGCCATATTTGTACATTATCTTTATAATTATAAGTAGTAACTATGTTAAATGTCGGACTAGAGATTACACTAAATGATGTAAGTGATTTAATTATTTGTTGAGAAAAATAAGTTTTTCCTACTCCTAATTCACCTACGAGAAAAAAACAATGACCAGATTTGAGATGTTTTGCAAAATCTTTTAAAAATAAATTTACCGCAAACTTTGACTGAAAGTTTTTTTTAAATTCCATCAATACCTATAACTATCAGATTTAAAAGGTCCTGTCTTAGATACTCCGATATAATTAGCTTGATCCTCTGACAACTCTGTCAATTTTGCACCAACTTTTTCAAGATGAAGTCTTGCTACTTTTTCATCAAGATGTCTTGGTAAAGTATAAACCTTATTTTGATAATTTTTGTTTTTTTGCCATAACTCTATTTGAGCAAGCACTTGATTTGTAAAAGAAGCACTCATAACAAAACTAGGGTGACCTGTAGCACAACCTAGGTTTACTAATCTGCCTTTAGCTAATACAATAAGTTTTTTCCCATCATTAAACTCTACCTCGTCAACCTGTGGCTTGATTTCATTCCATTTCATATTTTGTAAAGACTCAACTTGGATTTCAGAATCAAAATGTCCAATATTACATACAATTGATCTATCTTTCATTTTTCTCATATGGTCCAAAGTAATTACGTCTTTATTCCCAGTAGCAGTCACAAATATATCACCTCTAGTAGAGGCCTCATCCATAGTACAAACTTCATATCCTTCCATAGCTGCTTGTAAAGCACAAATAGGATCTACCTCAGTAACTATAACTCTTGCACCACCTTGTCTTAATGATGCAGCAGAACCTTTTCCAACATCACCAAAACCCGCTACAACAGCAATTTTTCCTGATAACATAACATCTGTAGCTCTCCTTATCCCATCAACTAAAGATTCTCTGCATCCGTACAGATTATCAAATTTAGATTTAGTAACCGAATCATTTACATTAATTGCTGGGAAAGGTAATTGTCCCTTTTCTGCCATCTGGTATAATCTTAAAACGCCGGTTGTAGTTTCTTCAGATACACCTTTTATGGCATTTTTCACCTTCGTAAACCATCCTGGTGTAGATTTTAATCTTTTCATCAACTGCATTTTTAAAGCCTCTTCTTCTTCATTATTAGGAGAGCTTAAAACATTTTCACCATTTTCCAATTGAGCACCTAAAATTATGTACAAAGTAGCATCTCCTCCATCATCTAGGATCATGTTTGGGAACTCATCATTGCTCCAATCGAAAATTTTATCTACATAAAGCCAATACTCCTCCAATGTTTCACCTTTCTTAGCAAATACAGGAATTTTTTTAGAAGCGATTGCAGCTGCTGCATGATCTTGGGTAGAAAAAATATTGCAACTAGCCCATCTTATTGATGCACCCAATTTTTCAAGAGTTTCTATTAAAACAGCAGTTTGAATTGTCATATGAAGACAACCAGCAATCTTAGCCCCATTAAGAGGTTTACTGTCGCTATATAGTTCGCGACAAGCCATTAGACCTGGCATTTCACTTTCAGCTATAGCAATTTCTTTAAATCCCCAATTAGATAATGTAATATCTGCAATTTCATAATCATTCATATTATATTCTTTTAGAGATCTTGTGGATTTTGTCAATATTAATAAATATTTCAAAATTTAATTTTTTAAAATAATGTTAACCCTTGCACCGATAATATTTTTTGAGTTATTTAAAATATTTTCTGCAAAAATATCACCCTTATGTGCTAATATTATCTGTTTAGAAATTGATAAACCTAATCCAGAATGTTCTCCAAAATCCTTTTGATTTGTTCTATCAGTATAAAATCTATCAAAAATTTTATTAATTGAATTTTCCGGAAATCCAGGTCCATTGTCTTCAAACAAAACAAAAATTTTATTTTCCTTAGAAAACACTCTTATTTTTATCTTACAATTTTTACCAATTATAGATAAAGAATTATCAATTATATTATCAAAAACTTGGACTAGTTTATTACTATTTCCTATAATTTTTATATTTTTTTCATTTTGTTCAAGATTAATTTTATATCTAAATTTTGTAGACCTTATTGAAATATAATTTTCTAATAGTTTAAAAATATCAATTTTTTCAAATTTCGTTCTAACTAAATCTGCATCTAACCTACTCGAAAAAGAAATATCTGTAATTAATCTGTCAATTCTATCTATATCTTTAAGCATAATCTCTATCATTCTTTCTTTATCTAACTTGTTTTTAGATTTAACGAATGTTTCAGACGCAGAACGAAGTGAAGTAAGTGGATTTTTTAGTTCATGTGCTACATCTGCAGCAAATGATTCTATGTCATTAACTCTCTTTTCAATTTCACTTAACATTGTTTCAAATGATTTAGTTAATTTTCCTATCTCATCTTTATAAGTAAAAACTTCAAAAAGCTCTTTGGATCTTATTATTTTATTCTTAGAAATATAATCTGCAACATTTGCCAATTTAATGATTGGATTAGTTATAGACCTAATTAGATATACAGCTAATAAAATTGTAACAATTAAAATTATTCCTAATGTTTTAAATAATTCAATTTCAAGATTCAATAATTCATTTTTTATTTTTTTTCCAGATGACGAAATAACTACTACTCCTCTTATGACTTTTAAAGACTTAACTGGTAAAGCAACGTTTAATTTAAGATTTTTGAAATTATCAATTGTAACAAATCTAGAAGTTTTTCCATTAAGTGCATTAATTATAGAAACGTTTTTAATTTCGTCATTTTCAAAATTTTTATTATATTTTTTTATGTCAATTGGTTGAGAAATTATTTTTGATAAATTTGAAACTATACTGGTTAAAAATTTATTAAAATTTGTATTTTTATTTAAAATGGGCAGTTTGCTAATCTCAACTTTAGAGGAAAAAAATCTTGCGTCGCTATCAGCAATTAAACTTCCATTTGTATTATATAAGGTTGCTTTAAGTTGAAAATTTTGATCACCTGATGCAAGCAAAGTTTGAAGAGCAACACCAGAAATCTTATTTTTTTCTATTAATCCGTACTCATCTTCAGCCATTCCAATTGCTTTTGCAAAAGTTTTTCCTTGCCTTTCCATAGCCACAAACTCTGAATCAATAAGAATTTCCTGATATTTATTAAAATATAAAATTATAAAAGGATAAAAAATTACTGGAAATATTATGATGATTAAAATTCTAACTTTTAAAGGTAAAAAAAAGTTTTTAAATAATTTTTTCAATTATTATCTCTATATCTGTATCCAATTCCATAAAGCGTTTCAATTTTATCAAAATCCTTGTCACAATGCTTAAATTTCCTTCTCATTCTTTTGATATGACTGTCAATTGTTCTATCATCCACATAGATTGTTTCTCCATATGCGACATCCATCAATTGATCCCTACTCTTAACTAATCCAGGCCTGGAAACTAAGCTTTGTAAAATCAAAAACTCAGTTACAGTTAATTTGACATCATTATTTTTCCATTTAGATATGTGTCTATCAATGTCTAACATGAGATCACCTCTTTGAATGACCTTTTCTGGATCAGAGGATTTAGATAATGAAGATCTTCTTAAAACTGCCCTGATTCTTTCTATAAGTAATTTTTGTGAAAAAGGTTTTGTTATATAATCATCAGCTCCCATTCTTAAACCTAAAGCTTCATCAATTTCTTCATCTTTACTTGTTAAAAAAATTATAGGGACATTTGAACTTATTCTTAATTTTTTTAACATTTCCATTCCGTCAATTCTTGGCATTTTAATGTCAAGAATGACTAGATCAGGTATATTTCTTTGTAAAGCTATCAATCCTTTTTCTCCATCAGGATATGTTTCAACTTGCCAACCCTCATTTTTTAATGAGACTGATACAGAAGTTAATATATGATTGTCATCATCAACTAAAACAATTTTTTCATTCATCTTTTCACCATTATATTAATAGTAATATAAGTTTATGTCTAAAATGTGAAAAATTAATGAGCATCTGCCCAATTTTGAGCAAACCCATAATCCACACTTAATTTTACATTTAATGGTTTCATAGGTAAATGCGCATTTTCCATAATAGGTTTTACTAACTTAATTATTTCATCAACATCTTTTCTATTCACTTCAAAAACAAGTTCATCATGAACTTGAAGTAAAATCTTTGAGTCTGAATTAATTTCATCTAATTTATTCTTAACTTTAATCATTGCTAATTTTATTATGTCAGCAGCTGTGCCTTGAATTGGAGCATTAATGGCTTGTCTTTCAGAAAAAAGTTTTAAATTTTGATTACTATTTTTTTGAATATTTATATACATTCTTCTTCCAAATAAAGTTTCTACATAGCCATCAGAATAAAGTTTTCTTTTAATATCCTCCATATAATTTCTTATATTTGGAAACCTATAAAAATAAGAATCGATAAACTCTTTTGCTTCAGAGTTAGAACACTTTAGCTGTTTTGCTAGACCAAACGGTGAGATACCATAAATAATTCCAAAGTTTATAGCTTTTGCACTTCTTCTTAAATCTGATGTAATTTCATTTTTATTTTTGTTAAAAATTTTTGAAGCTGTATCTAGATGAATATCAACTCCATTGTTAAAAGCAGAGAGCATACTCCTTTCCTCAGCAATATGAGCAATTAGTCTTAGCTCAATTTGAGAATAATCCATTGAAAGAAGATAATAATTAGGTTTTGATTCAAACGCAGTCCTTATCAATTTACCTTCGTTTGTTTTTATTGGAATATTTTGAAGATTAGGATCTGATGATGACAATCTTCCTGTGCTAGTTCCAACCATTGAATAACTAGTATGTATTCTTTTTGTTTTAATATTAATCTGTTCAATTAAAGCTTTTGAGTACGTACTCTTAAGTTTTGAAAAATGTCTCCAATCTAAAAGTAAATCTGCTATTTCATGTCCTTTATTTGATAAATCCTCTAAAATTGAAACACTGGTTTGCCAAGCACCAGTTTTTGATTTTTTTCCCTTATCTAATTTTAATTTGTCAAAAAGTATTTCGCCTAATTGCTTAGGAGAACCAATGTTGAATTCTTCTTTTGTTATTAAAAAAATTTTTTTCTCTAATTCTATAATATTTTTAGTTAATGCTTCTGAAAGTGAATTAAGTGTTTTTTCATTTACAATTATACCTTCATTTTCAATGTCAGATAAAACCGATATTAATTCACGTTCTAATTTTTGATAAACAAAATTTTTTTTATCAAACATTAATCTTAACTTTAAATTTTGATAAAGACCAAGAGCGACATCTGAATCTTCAGCTGCGTAGTTAAGAGCTTCAAGTGGATTGATTAAATCAAAGGTTTTTTGGTTTACACCTTTACCGCACAAATCTTCATATTTAATTGTTGTATAATTGAGCTCTGCTTGTGCAAGTGTATCTAATTTATGATTTTGTACTTTTCCAAGATTGGTACAATACGACATACACATAGTATCATCAACTGGGAAAACTTCAATGTTACCATTATGATTTTGTCTTAATACATTCATGTCAAATTTGATATTATGTCCAATTTTCAAAATAGAAGGATCTTCTAAAATAGGTTTAATTAAATTTATTGCTTTTTCAAATTCAATTTGATTAGGAAAATCGTCATTCTTTTTATTTTCAAAAAGATCATTATCATTATTAATATGCCTCAGTGGTATATACACTGCTTTACCAATATCATACGCAATTGATAAACCAACTAGGTTTCCACTTTTAAAATTTAAAGAATTTGTTTCACAATCAATGGCAATTTCTGATTTTTCATTACAAATTTCTAAAACTTTTATTAGTTCATTCTCAGATGTTACTAATTCATAATTAACTTTACGTTCACTAAAGTTATTAATTTCATTGATATTCTCTTTCGTCTCTGATTTTTCTAAATCAATACCATCACTTATTTTCTCAATAAGCCTTTTAAAAGAATGTTTTTGTAAAAAATTTGAGAATATCTTTTTATTTTTATTAAAATCAAATTTTAATTCAGCTAAATCTAAATTTATAGGGACATCATTTTTTAATGTAACTAGTTTTTTTGAAATTAAAGCTAAATCTTTAAACTCTATAAGATTTTCTCTTCTCTTGTTTTGTTTAATTTCATTACTTCTAGTTAAAAGATCCTCTAAATTATTAAATTCATTTATTAAATCAGCCGCTGTTTTTAATCCAATACCTGGTACACCTGGAATATTGTCACTACTATCACCAGCTAATGCTTGAACATCTATAACTTTATCAGGTGAAACACCAAATTTTTCTTTAACTTTATTTTCATCAATCCATAAATTTTTCATAGGATCTAACATTAATACATCGTTTTCTACTAATTGCATTAAGTCTTTATCCGAAGAAACTATGATAACTTCCTTATTTATTTTTTTAGCTTTTTGTACGAAAGTGGCAATTAAATCATCTGCCTCAAATCCTTCCATCTCTATAGTTGGCAAACCAATTGATTTGGATGCTTGTTTAATCAAATCAAATTGAGGGATTAAATCTTCAGGTGGTGAGGTTCTATTAGCCTTATAGTTAGCATAGATTTCGTTTCTAAAAGTTTCTCTTCCAAAATCAAACAATACACATATGTCTTGAGGATTAAAATCTTCTATTAGTTTTACCATCATATTTGTAAACCCATAAACTGCATTTATTGGAATACCATCAGGATTATTCATTGGAGGAAGAGCATAATATGCTCTAAAAATATATCCAGAACCATCAACTAATATGAGTTTTTCATTAGCTTTTTTTTCTGATATGTTATTCAACTTTTTTTCTAATAATTATTTTTTTAAAATAAAAATTTTAGAACAATATGGACAAACTTGTTTAACACCTTTTGTTAAATTTAAATAAATTAAGGGATGCCCATAATCTTCGCCACCATCACAAGCAATAATTTTGTCTTTTACTCTAAAAATCTGTTTAAGGTCAGTTTTATTAGTTTTTATTTTTAAGTTTCTCATTGTTGTATTTATTCATAGATTTTATTATGTAATAATAAACTTTAACACAAATATATCAATCATCTATGCATAAAAAATGGATTAAACCAAAAAATAATTTAGCTATTGAGATACAAGATTTAAGTAAAACTTATATAAATTCACAAAAAAAAATTCATGCCTTATCAAATATTAATTTGAATATAAAATGCGGAAGTTTTTATGGTTTACTTGGTCCTAATGGAGCTGGAAAATCAACTATAATTAATATTCTAGGTGGTACAACTACTAAAGATACTGGAAAAATTAAAATTTGGGGACTTAATATTGACACTCATAGAAAGCAATCCAAACTAGCAATTGGGATAGTACCTCAAGAATTAAACATAGATGCTTTTTTTACGCCAAAAGATCAACTTGAACTACAAGCTGGGTTGTTCAATGTACCAAAAAAGCAAAGAGTTACAGATTACATATTAGAATTGATGGAGCTAACTGAAAAAGCAAATTCATATAGTAGAAATTTATCTGGAGGTATGAGAAGGAGACTGTTAGTTGCGAAAGCAATGGTACATAATCCTCCAATAATTATTCTAGATGAACCAACAGCTGGGGTTGACATAGAATTGAGAAAAAAACTTTGGGATAATTTTAAAAAATTAAATAAAGAAGGTATAACAATTATTTTAACGACGCATTATCTAGAAGAAGCTGAAACATTATGTGATGAAATTGCTATAATTCATAAAGGCGAAATAGTCGCAAACGATAATAAAAAAAACCTACTTAAATTAATCGATAAAAAAATATTGATAATCAAATTTGAAGTCTCTCCAAATAAAACATTAATTAATGCTCTAAGTAGGTTTGGAGAAACAAAAATTCTTAAAAAGGTTTGTCAAATAACCTTTAAACCCACGAAAGTATCAATCGATAAAATTTTAAAAGTTACAAAAAATCATGGCTTAACAATATTAGATCTTCAAACCAAAGATGCAAATTTAGAAGATGTGTTTATTTCACTAACTCAAAATTAAATAAGTTAATAATATCCCTATTAAAATTCCTTCAAAAAAAACAACCCATAGAATTTCATAATTAGATAAGTTTAAAAGTTTTTGAACTTGTTCTAATTTATTAATATGCCACTGTTTTAATTTTTTTAACAAAATGTAGTACTTTAAAATTATGGTTTTTTTTCAAAAGTTTTAATACCATCTTCAATATAATGAAATTTTTGTTTATCAATAGTGAATATCGCGATTTCTGGTTTAAAAACTGAAGGGTCGTCAAAAGTTCCAACCTTAAGAATTATTGAATTAGGTCTATTAGGATTTCTTGTTCCTATTGCTGTGCCGCAATCTTTGCAAAAGAGACGACTCATAGCCATTTCAATGTCTTTTCTTTTGTACGTTTTCGGCTTGCCTTTTACGAAGTTAAATTTATCTATAGGCACAATCACTAAAACATTTGGATGACCTCCTGTTATATACTGACATTCTCTACAGTGGCACTGTATCGAAGCTTGAATATCACCAAGCGATTCATATTTTATAGCGCCACAATAACATCCACCAGAAATTTTCATTATAAACTCTTATACACTTTTAACTTCTATAATCATAAAAAATAATACCTCTATTATTTCTAATTTTAGAATTATAACTTACCTTAGCTTTTGGCATTATTTTTTTTTCTATAATTGCCTGACAAGCTCTGTACGCCTTTTCATTTTCATATTCAAATATTCTTGTAATTCTATGATTATCCTTATTCCAAACTTGCGCTGCTGTAGTTCTAACTAAACCAGCTTTTGACAACTCTTCCATAACATCTTTGGTCCAAACTTTTTCTTCAAAAGTAGCAATCCAGTGCTCAAGTTCAATTTTTGTTGCAAAATCTAGTTCCATGCAATTCATAAATAATGTTTCTTTAGTTATTGGTTTTACCATTTGGGAACCTTTATAACTTTTAATATTTTAATAATTTTTTTCAAAAATGAAAAATACTTTTTTCAATTAAACTATTCCAAAATCAAACTAATTAAATTTTTAATTAGTAAAGTAAAACCAATAATAATTAAAATTATTAATACAAGTTTTTGAAAAATTTCATTTGACATTTTTTTTCTAACTTTAGAACCAAAAAACTGCCCTACAATTGCTGGTATTACTAATATTAAGCTTATAGTCAAATCATAATAATTACCTAATCCATGGTAAACCATAGAAGTATATAAAGGTATAGACGCAAAGAAATACATTGTTGCAGTTGTTCTTATAAAAAATTCTTTTTTTAAATTAATTGAAATTAAAAATGTAATTATAGGTGGGGCATAAAATGTTGTTAGACCTCCTAATATTCCAGAAAAAAAACCTATAATTACTGATATTAATTTTTCATTAACTTGCTTTAAGTCTTTTAAATTAATACCAAAAAAATTCAATGAAGTAAAAATGATAATTACCAAGGCAATTAAAATTGATATAAAATTCGAACTAAAATTTAAGATAAGATTTCCACCAATAATTAATCCTAAAAAGAGAAAAATAAACATTGGCAAAAATCTCAAACTCCCGACTCCCTTTTTAATATCCATTTGTACAAAATTTGTAAAAATTACTGGAAAACATAAAAGCATCATTGCTTTTGTTGGTGGCAAAATAAAAGCAATAATTGGAACAGAAAACATAGACATTCCTATTCCAACCGATCCCTTTACAATACCACCTATAAAAACTGATAAAGCGATTATTAACACATTTTCAACATTTAGGTATTCTGACATTTGTAAATCATTAAAAATTTAAAGCTCTACTAAATTTTTAATTTATTAATTTTTTCTAACAAAATTGGTTTTAATTTTCTAATTTCTAAAAAAGGGTGAATTTTTAAAGCTTCATTTATGTTTTTAAGTGCTTCTTCAAATTTACCTAAACTTAAGTTAATTTGGACTAAGCCTGATAGTGCACCAAAATGTCTCTTTTCTTTTTCTAATGTTAACTTTATGTAATTTATTGAACCCCTATAATCTTTTTGTAAAAATTTAATGGTAGCTACTTTGTTATACGGTTCAGCCCAATTTGGCTCAACAACACAAAGATCTAAAAAAATCTGAAGTGCATTAAAAATATCTCCATTATTAAGCATCTTAATTCCATTGTACATTTTAAGATTATTTTCTTTATTCGTACCATTATTTATCCAATGAGCCCAAATTTTATTTTCTACTTTTGTTGCTTCAGATGAATTTTCTGCATTTTTTAATTTTAAAAATAAAGTATTTAAACTATCTGAACAGGCGTATGAATTTATGAAAATAAGAAATAGAAATATACCTAAAAATTTTATTTTCATAATTCTCCAGCTTTAATTAAATCTATCACTAGTAAACTCATGTAGTACAATACCTCTACTTCCTACAACTTTATTAACAAAAGTTTTTACTTTAGGTGCGTGATATTTATCCAAAAGTGTCTGACAAGCTACAAAAGCTTTTTCATCTTTATATTCAAACAAAATACCAACTCTTGCTACACCCTCTTTATTCCAGATTCTTGTTAAAACTCTTCTTAGCATTCCAGCTTTTTTAAATTCTTCAATTACTTCTGGGGTAAAAATATCATCTTGTTTAGATACGTACAATTCCAACTCATTTTCAGAAACAAATTCCCGTGTGGTATAATTTATAAGTTTTGATAAGGTCATTTATAATCCATAAAAAATTTATAATAGTAAATTAACACATTATTAATTAATAGAAATTTATTTTTTTTACACAATTATTGATTTGAGTAACTTTGATTATATTTAATCAGAATAGTGATCAAAATTTTATTTTTAATTTTTAGCTTCATTTTTTTTTTGTTTGTTATTACTATTGTTCTTGAAACAGATAAATTATACAAAAATATATTCAATTTTTTGGAATTATAATTTTAAACAAATTATATAAATGTATAATTTAATTTAGCAAATAAGGGGGTTTTACATGTCAAAATTTCTGATTCACATTCATAGTGGTCCAGATTTAAAAAATAAAGCTACTCTGGGCATGTTAGTAGCAATCACAGCATTCAAAAAAGGTAGTGAAGTTCATATTTTTTTAGGTGCTGATGGTACACATTTGTTAAATATCAAAAATGAAGGCGAAGTTGTTGGTCAGGGAACAGGAGATTTGAAAGATCATTTAGATTATTTAAAAGAACATAAAATAAAATTATATGTTTCAGGAATGTCTGCTAAAGCTAGAGGATATAATGAAAGTTTACTTAATGGTTTTAATGCTGAGTTTTCAATGCCAGATAAACTTTTACAACTATCTACTGAGTGTGATACAGTTCTTTGTTATTAATATAACAATGAAAATTCAATTAAAAAAAAATAATTTTTAAAAAAAAATTTATTGTATTTAAAACATTTTCAAAGTAATTAACCATTATCAGTTATTGTGAAAAATGTTGTCTTATTTATATAAAACTAACTAAATCATAGTTAATAATTTGGATAAAATAAAAAATTCAGAACAATTTTCAAAATTTATAAATTTTTTGACAATACTAATGGTGTTGGCTTTAACAATTTTTCAAATTCTGAAACTAGATTCATTTTCATCAGAAATTGACGACATAGGCGTATATCAATCTATCGCAAAAGTAAAACAAGAAAAAAAAAGAGTTTATCAATTAATTAAGGAGATGTCTGAACCAGAGCTGATTAATGAGATCAAATTACGTTATGGGAACGAAGCAAAAGAACTTGCATTATACCTTCATAAAGCTCATATGCTAAAGCCATCACTAAAATTAATTGCAACTTATCGAACTTTTTATTCAGTACCAAAGGCCTTTACCTATGCACCTGGACAATACTTTATCACTCAATTTTTAATTAATGGTGAAGAATCATATAAAATTGCAAAGTTAAAGATAAGAGTTATTTCAAAACTTTTTTGGTTATTTGGAATAATTGGTATCTTTATAATATTATCTAAAATAAAGCTACCTTTCAAAAATCAAGCTTGTTTATTATTTCTAGTACTTATAGTTTGTTCTATATCACAAACTTCATACTCTTCGCATGGATCAAATTATGCTGCTGGACTTTTTGCTTCTTCGATTGTAATCCTTGTTATAATTAGTCTTATGGAAACAAAAAGATTTAGTTTTCCGATAATACTATGGTTATTACTTGCATCCCTAATTCAATATCAACTTATTCCTTCAATTTTTTTTATTTTTGCTATGAGTTGGTTTATTTATTTATTTTTTAAATTTTTTATTAATAAAAAAAATTTTCTAAGATTTTCTAATTTATTTAATTTTTCTTTAACATTTATAATTTTATTTTTAATGTTCGTTTATTTAACATTTAGAAAAAAAATTAAAAGTGGTTTGAACTGGAATGTAGGTAAAAATAGTGAGTATACTTTAAATGATAACTACCTTAGTTTGTTTTCTGAAGTTACTTATCAAAAGTTGTTTATTATAATTATTGAACCTTTTAAGGCCTTAGCTATAACTCTTGCTTCAATTTATAGCCCAATTTCTTTTTCAAATGTAAGTGCAAATATAATGGGGATCTTTTTAATAACTTTTATATTGATTTCTTTTCTTAAAAAGTCTCAAAATAAGCTTCTTAGGTCAATAATTATTGCATGCACCTCGATTTTCTTAATTCATCTCTTTTTATATATTCTTGGTTTTTTTCCTCTTTCACCAACACGTCATTCATTATATTTAACAACACCTTTAACAATATTATGTATTATTGGTGTGAACTATTTAATGATACATTTAAATTTAACATACTCTAAATTAACCAATTCATTATTTAGTCTTGCAATTCTATTTTTCATGTTAATAGGGGGTTATTTAAATGTTAATTACATTTTTAATAGAGCTGACCCCTTTGATAAAAAGGAGGTTTTAAAATTGCTAGAATCAAAAATTACTCCTAAAATTGTTCTTAATTCAGATTGGACCTATCAACATTATTCAATGCCTGAAGTCAAAAAATCAAAAATCCTACTAAATTTAAACTTACATGGTGGAAGAGAAAAATTTCCAGAAATACTCCAAAAAATAGAGAAAGTTTTAGAAAATTTAAATACTGGTGATACCATCGATTTGATGCGTATCAGCCATTGGTCCCCAGATAAAAAAAATACACAAATAAAGGAGATAACAAATATAATATGTAAACAATATAACTATGATTGTTTCTTTAAAAGCAATAAAAAATTATTTTCATCAACTAAAAGAGAAAGTCCTGAATGGATACCAAATATTCAAGGTTTTTCAAATAGTTTATATATTAACCGACTAGAAATTGTTGTAAATGACAAAAACTCATAATTTAGTTTATATTTTAGCAAAATAATTAACTTAGAA
This sequence comes from uncultured SAR116 cluster alpha proteobacterium, assembly GCA_902615325.1. Lineage (GTDB taxonomy): Bacteria > Pseudomonadota > Alphaproteobacteria > Puniceispirillales > Marisalimonadaceae > TMED54. The sequence continues at coordinate 32,238 of CACMOJ010000009.1, forward strand.
ATGATTTATAATTATTAAAAAAAATAGTTTTACATTATTTTAGAGAATTAATTATTTATTAAAACGTTTTAAGAAAATACGCACTTCTTAACTTTTTTTGTCAAGTTTGTAATCTAGCTCTTCATTAACGATTCCAGTTTCAATATTTGCCTTACAAGAAAACCTATCTTCATAATCTTTAAAAAATTCTTTTAAGAGAGGAATATGCTTTTTTAGATTAGCTTGGCTATCAAAGGTAAAAATACCAAGCCCTTTATCGGGTGTAATATGGTAAGCATCAACAGCAATTAGGCCTAAAAGATTTGAAGGGTCAAAATTTGAAGCTACATATTGGTGTCCAACATGCATTAATTTAGGATTAGAATACCGTACATTTAAAAAAACACAAAACATGCCAATCTCCTAAGGTTAATTAATCACAAATATCAATTATTATCAATCATCAAAAGTTTATTTAACGTAATTTATATTATTAAAAAAACAAGTATACTACTTTAGGATTACAATTTAAATAAATCTTTAAAAAATAATTATATATAAATTATTTTAATTTAAGTGATGGTGCGGCTGAGAAGACTCGAACTTCCACGGATTTTACTCCACAGCGACCTCAACGCTGCGCGTCTACCAGTTCCGCCACAGCCGCAATAATTTGTATCTTATGTTGTAAAATTTAAAAATCAACATATAACATCACTATGAAAAGTAATAACATTGTAGAATTTAAAATTTCAAAAAATCTAGTTGATTACGACTCAGCAATTGAACATATGAAGTCGCATGTTAATAAAATGAGAAAAAACAAAGCTAAAGAAATGGTATGGTTTTTAGAACATAAATCCATTTTTACAGCTGGTACTTCTGCAAAAGAAATAGATCAAAATATTAAAAATAAAGAATTAATCCGATATGTTGGAAGGGGTGGTCAATGGACTTGGCATGGCCCTGGTCAAAGAGTAGTTTACATAATGCTGGATCTTAAAAAAAGGGAAAAGGATATTAAAAAGTACATTAATAATTTAGAACAATGGATTATTTTAACTTTAAATTTTTTTAATATCGATGCTATTGTAAAAGAAGAAAATCCTGGTGTATGGATAAGAAAAAATAAAACTTTTTTTAAAATAGCTTCAGTAGGAGTGCGTATTTCGCATTGGATAACATGGCATGGTATTTCAGTAAATGTAAATCCAAATTTAAAACCGTTTGAAGAGATTGTTCCATGTGGAATTAAAAATAGTTCTGTTACAAGTATAGTAAAAGAGAATTATGACATCTCATTAGATCAGTTTGATAAAAAATTAAAAGAAAATTTTTTGTTATTCTTTTAAATTTTACTACTTTTGTGAAGTTTTATTAAATTTTTAATTAAAATATTATAAGCCTTAAACGAATCTTTTTTTAAGTCTGCATCATAAAAAAAACCGATAGGTTCATTACTCTCACCATTTTCATAATGTAAAATTTCATTTCTCTTTTTTCTTAACCAAGAGATATCCTTTGAAAATTTTATTTTATTTAATTCTAAACCCTCAATTAAATCATTTGTATCATCTTGATGAAATATATTATCTAAAATTGTTAGAGAAAATACTATAATCGTAGCCCACATATTATTTTTTTTTGCTAATATAATTTCGTTGAAAATTTTTTTCGAATTTGAATTTAAATGATCTAAAATTATATCAATTTCAAACTGGTTACTTTTGTTGCGCATGATTAATTTTTACTAATTTGTAAATTTTTTTAAATGTTTGTAAATCACTTTTTCTTTTTTCTTTTTCTTCTTCAACAACTCCCCACTTTTTAGATTGCCATATTTCATGCAAATAAGTGTTTTTGTATAAATCCATTGGGTTAATTCTATTAGTTATAAAAAGATAACTTAATAGCAATGAACTTGAAGTTTTTGTAACAATAAACAAACATGATAAAATCATATCATCTAATTGAATTAACTTATTTTTTAACAACTTAATTGATGATTTATTTTGTTTAATTGGAATAATATTAAAAGTGTAATCAAAGTTTAATTCTTCTTTTTTTAATTTTTTTAATTGTGACTTCCAGTTATCTAATTGTAAAGTATATAGATCATCTGGTTTATTTTCCCAATAACAAATTAGATCTGTGTTTATATACTTCATAACTTCTTCAATATATTTTTGTTTATCGACAAGAATTTTATCTTTAGCTAGTGAAAAAATATTATAATAAATGGATTGATTTAAATTTTTTAATTTAAATTTATTTATTTCTTTCAAAATCAAATCAGGAAAAATTTTCTCTTTAAAATTAAATGATAAATTTTCTGGTGTTTTAATTTCTTTATTATTAATGAATAAATTAAAAAAACCATCTGAATATTTTAATTTAGGTTTTAAACACATATTTATATATTAATTATTGTGTCAAATAACTCTTCTGAATCTTTGATAATAAAATCAGCACCTTCATTTCTAAGCATTTCAATGCTATTATATCCCCAAGCCACACCAATTGAATTAATTCCAGCATTTACACCTAAGCCTATATCATTAATTGTATCTCCAACCATAATTGTTGATTTTTTTTTTATATTCAACTTTGACATAGCTTGTATAGCCATGTCTGGATCAGGTTTAGCCTTTGCTTCATCCATTGTTAATGTGATATCAAAAATGTTGTTTAAGTTATGTTTTTTTAACCCATTATTTAAAGCAATGCGAGATTTGTTTGTAGCAATACCAATGTGAACGTCTTTATTGTTTTTTAAATCATGTAAAACTTCAAACATTCCAGGAAATAAAGGTTCATCTTGTAAACCTAATCTTCCTTGCTCTGCATACCATTTTCTATATGCGTTAGAAATCATTTCTGGCTTGACTTCGTAACCTTTTGGCGCATAAGAATCAAGAGCAGTAGCAAGAGGTTTGCCAATATTTTCTCTGACTTTGTTGGGATCTGGATCTGGTAATCCGCACATTCTAAAAGCCTCAATTGCTCCTTTTACAATCATTTTTGCTGAGTCAACAATCGTTCCATCATAATCAAATAGGATCAACTTTTTATTCATATTTAAATTCCTTTTCAAAATCTTTTTCAATTTTTTCTAAATCAATATCCAATTTATTTTCTTTAATAAAATTTATAAAATGTTCAGGTAATGGAGCTTTAATAAATTTTTCTTTTGGAAATTTTAGTATATAAGAATGAAGTTTAAGAAAATTTTCATTATCCTGAAAGTTTTTATTTAATTTGTATTTCTTGTCTCCAATTATTGAACATCCTATATAGTTCATATGAACTCTTAATTGATGAGTTCTTCCAGTGATAGGGTTTAACAAAACAATTGCATACTTTGAATTTTTTACTAATGTTTTCATATAAGTTTTGGCAAACTTTCCTGAATTATTAGACGTTTTCATTTTTCTTACATTCAAAAAACTACTTTTCTCAATTTTAGATGCAATATATTGTTGATTTTTTAAAGGTGGAGGAGAAACAATAGCTAAATAGAGTTTTATAATTCTTTTATTTTTAAAATAATCATTAAAATTCTTTGCTGTTTTTAAGTTTTTAGCGATAACAAGTATCCCAGATGTATCCTTATCTAATCTGTGAACTAGTTTAAATTGGTTGTCATTTGAAATTGATTTCAGAAGTTCATCTATATTTTTTTTTTGACCAGTTCCTCCTTGAACAGCAATTTGATTTGGTTTATTTAAAACAATCCAATTTATATTTTCTTTTAATAATGTTTTTTTATAAAGATTTAAGTAAAAAAATTTTTTTTTGTTACTTATTGTAGATATCACTTTTTTTCTTTTTAAAAAGAGTGATGCTTCATAAGTTATAACTTGGTCTTTTTCTATCTTATCTGAAGATTTAGCTTTTTTTCCATTAAGTAAAATGTACTTATTTCGTAACGACTTTTCTAAAAGTGATTGATTTATTTCTCCCAGGTGTCTTCTCAAACATCTGTCCAAACGAGATTTATCTTCGCTTTCAGGTATTATAAATTTTTCTAACTGTTTCACACTTTATCATTAGTAAATTTAACTCCGTAAATCCAGCCTTCTTTTTTTGCGGCTTTATGAGTTTTCCAGTATTCTATATTTTTTGAAAAATATTTTAAAGCTGCTACAGATATAATAGCATCTGCTTCATCTTGATCAGGACCAAACATTTTTAAGTTTTTAGAAACTGGTAAACAATCATATTTTTTTAAAGCTTCATTTATTTGATTTAAAGTATAACCAGTATTTTTTTGTGGCTTAATCGAATGTTTTCTAAAATATAGTGTAGGAAAAATTTCAACTATTACACTTTTTTTCTTATTTTTTAAATTGTCAAATGGCCATATATTATAATCTTTTTTTAAGATATTTAATACTCTCATTCCTGCAAGAGTACCTGTTCCAACTGCGCCAGGTCCTACACAATTAAATGTTGGACTTGGGGAACAAATATTTTTTGCATAAATTTCTGTGATCCTCCTCCTTGACATAAATTTTTTACCTCTTTTTATAGGAGAATTGTAATATTCTCTTAAATTTTTTTTTTCCCAGATATTACCTCCATAAAAATTAGGGTTTTCATAATTATGAATATCAATAAAATCCCAAAGTTTTTTTGCTGAATTGGGAGAATTCTCAAAGTCTACGAAGTAATTTTTGTAGTCTTCAAAAGGATATGCAAAAGCAAAATCAAAGCCAATTAAATACGATTTGGTTGAATTCAAATTTTGTAAGTATACTAATAAAGAGGATCTATCCCAATATTTATTATTATTTGGTGGTGAGATTATTACAGGATTTATATTTTTTTTGTCTAAATAGGCAACTTTTATCCCCTTTTGAAACTTACTTTTGTCACCAGACCAGTCAATTCCAAAAAAACCGTCAAAAAGCATAATAAATTTAACTAGTAGCTACATCTTGTTCTTTATTTTCATTTTGGTTAGTATTTTTTAGTTCCTGAGTTGGGCCACTATCTTTACCCCTAGCTTCTTCATCTCTATCAACTAATTCTATAACAGCCATAGGTGCAGAATCACCATGTCTAAAACCAGCTTTCAGCACGCGTGAGTAACCTCCATTTCTAGATTTATACCTTTCTGCTAAGGTGCTGAAGAGTTTTTCAACTAATTTTGTATCTCCTACCTTACTTATAGCACGCCTTCTAGCTGTTAGATTACCTTTTTTACCAATAGTAACCAGTTTATCAAAATAAGGCTTAAGAGTTTTCGCTTTTACTAAGGTTGTTATAATTTGTTCGTGCTTGATTAAAGCTTGGGACATATTTTTTAATAAAGCTTTTCTGTGAGAAGAAGTTCTATTAAGTTTTTTTCCTTTTATTCGATGCTTCATGAAATTTACCTTTAGTTAAACGGATCCTCAATTTTTTTTGCAAGATCTTCAATATTTTCTGGTGGCCAATTCTCTATTATCATTCCTAATTCAAGATCCATTACTTTTAAAACTTCTCTAATTTCGTTTAAACTTTTTCTACCAAAATTCGGTGTTCTTAACATTTCCGGTTCAGTTCTAAGTACTAAGTCGCCAATATATACAATATTGTCATTTTTAAGACAATTAGCTGATCTAACTGATAACTCAAGTTCATCAACTTTTCTTAATAGATTTCTATTAAATGGTAAGTCGTCAACTTCTGGAGCGACTTCTTCTTCCTCTGGTTCTTCAAAATTAATAAAATTTTGCATCTGATCTTGCATAATTCTAGCTGCATAAGCGACAGCATCTTCAGGTGAGACAGATCCATCTGTGGTAACATTGAGCAGTAGTTTGTCAAAATCAGTTTGTTGACCAACTCTGGCATTATCTACGTCATATGAAACTTGTAAAATAGGACTAAAAATTGCGTCAATAGGGATTAAGCCAATGGGTTTATCTTCTATATAATTTACACCCGCAGATACATAACCTTTTCCATTTTCAACAGTAAATTCAATTGATAGCTTATTTCCTTCTTCAAGAGTACAAATTTCATGTTCTGGGTTCATTATAGTTATATTTGAAGTTTGTTCGATATGACCTGCTGTTACAGTCAATGGACCTTCAACATTTAGATATGACTTTTTTGGTCCTTCTTCTTCCATTTTAACTTTTATTCCTTTAATATTTAAAATCATATCAGTTAAATCTTCTCTAACACCTGGTAAAGATGAAAATTCGTGAAGTGCTCCCTGAACTTGGATAGATGTTATTGCACTACCTTGAAGTGATGAAAGTAATATTCTTCTTAAGGAATTACCAATTGTAACACCAAAACCTCTTTCAATAGGCTCAGCTATTATCGTCGCATTTGATTTATCAACATTATTATGTTTCACAGTAAGTTTGGCTGGTTTTATAAGTTCTTTCCAATTTTTTTCAATCATTTTCTACCCGTCACTAATTTAAGTTTATGTTAATTAAATTTTCTATACTCTTCTTCTTTTTTTTGGTCGACAACCATTATGAGGTATTGGCGTAACATCTCTAATAGAATTTACTTGAAAACCTACAATTTGAAGGGCGCGCAGAGCTGATTCTCTTCCTGATCCAGGTCCCTGAACCTCTATATCTATAGTTTTGACACCATGCTCTGAAGCTTTTTTCCCAGCATCTTCAGCAGCTAATTGAGCAGCATATGGAGTAGATTTACGTGATCCCTTAAACCCCATGCTACCAGAAGAAGACCAAGCTATTGTATTACCCTGATAATCAGTTATAGTTACCAATGTATTGTTAAAAGAAGAATTTACATGAGCAATTGCATTTGAAATATTCTTCCTTTCTTTTTTCTTAACTTTTGTTTGGGACGGTTGTTTTACCATTATGTACCTCTAATTATTTCTTTTTACCAGCAATTGCCTTTGCGGGACCTTTTCTAGTTCTAGCATTAGTGTGAGTTCTTTGACCTCTCACAGGTAAGTTTTTCCTATGTCTTAAACCTCTCACACATCCAAGATCAAGATATCTTTTTATATCAAGCGATTTTTTTCTTCTTAAATCCCCCTCAACTAAGTAATCTTTATCTATTATATCTCTAATCTTTGACAATTCATCTTCGGTTAAATTGTTAACTCTTGTTTGATTTTTAATATTAGCTTGTTCGCAAATTTTTTTGCTAGAGCTAAAACCAATTCCGTGAATGTATGTAAGAGCAATTTCAACTCTTTTATTCGTAGGAATGTTAATACCAGCTATTCTTGCCATAAGTCTTCTCCAAAGTAGTAAAGGGATTTGCGGATTATAAACTTTAACATAATCTAGTCAACCTTAAAGTCATTCTTAATTATCCTAAAAATGCTAGATGAAACTTCATCAATTGTACCCATCCCGTCAATAACATTTAATATTTTTTTATCTGAATAGTAATCTAACACAGGCTTGGTTTCCCTGTTATAAACTTTAAGTCTTTCTATTAAAACAGCTGAAGTATCATCTTTTCTAGTTGTTATTTCATATTTAGCTCTATTTTCAATTCTACTAGTCAATATTTCTTCATCTACATCAATATGAAATACAAAGTCTAAGTGAATATTATTATCATTTATAATTTCATCCAGTTTTTTAGCTTGTTTTAAGTTTCTTGGGAAACCATCAAAAATAAATCCATTTTTAATATCTTTATTATTTAATCTGTTACTAATAAGAGAAAATATTATATCATCAGATACTAAGTCTCCATTTGCCATTATTTTTTCAACTTTTTTACCTAATTCCGTTTTACACTTAACAATATCTCTAAGCATATCGCCTGTTGAAATTTGTATAAGATCAAATTCTTTAATTAAAAAATTTGCTTGAGTTCCTTTTCCCGCACCAGGAGCACCAAATAAAATAATATTCATCTAGAATATCCTCCTAATCTTCTTTTTTTAATTAACCCTGAGTATTGATGTGCTAACATGTGCGACTGAGCTTGAGTTACAGTATCAATCGCTACTGTAACTACAATTAAAAGACTAGTGCCACCAAAATAAAAAGGTATTGAATATTTTGATATTAAAATTTCGGGCAATATACAAACCGCAGATAAATATAAAGCTCCTATAGCAGTTAGTCTAGTCAAAACAAAATCAAGATAATCTGCAGTTGGTGGTCCTGGCCTGATTCCAGGAACAAAACCACCATTTCTTTTTAAATTGTCTGCAGTTTCATCTGGATTAAAAACAATCGCCGTGTAAAAGAATGCAAAAAATACAATTAATCCTATATAAATTGCCAAATAAATAGGTTGTCCTCTACCTAGAAGTGAATTTACAGTAATTAACCATTCTGGACTCTCAGAACCAATTCCTGCAAAAGAACTTACTGATGTAGGAAGTAAAAGAAGAGCAGATGCAAAAATTGGGGGTATAACACCAGGAACATTAATTTTTAAAGGTAAATGAGACGAGTCACCTGAAAATATTTTATTTCCGACTTGTCTTTTCGGATACTGAACAGTAATTTTTCTCTGAGACCTCTCAATAAATACAATAAAAGTTATAACTGCAATTGCTAGAATAAAAATGATAATGATTAAAATTGGAGACAAAGCACCAGTCCTACCTTGTTCTAAAATTTGAGCAAGTGCTCTGGGTAATTCAGCAACAATTCCAGAAAAAATAATCAATGAAACACCATTACCTAGCCCTCTTTCTGTAATTTGTTCGCCTAGCCACAATAGAAACATTACTCCTCCTACTAAAGTCACGACAGTAGTTATTTTGAAATAAATTCCTGCATTTAATACTAAAGACCCACTTGCTCCAGAGGTGCTTTCTAATGCTACAGCAAAACCCCATGCTTGTACTGTTGCTAATAAGACTGTTAAATATCTAGTGTATTGATTTATAATCTGCCGGCCTGTTTCACCTTCTTTTTTTAATTGAGCTATTTGGGGTGACAATGAACTCATTAATTGCATTATAATTGAAGCAGATATATAAGGTATGATTGTTAAAGCAAAAATTGTCATTCTTCCTAGAGCGCCTCCAGAAAACATATTGAACATTCCTAAAACGCCACCACTAGTTTGATTAACAATTTCATTAAGTACAGTAGGGTTTATTCCAGGGACTGGAATATAAGTTCCTAGTCTGTAAATAATTAGAGCTCCTAAAGTAAATAAAATTCTTTGACGGAGTTCTCTTGCTTTTCCAAAAGTACCAAATATATTTTGATCAGCCATAATAAATTACTTTTAATTAATTTTCAAAAGTGCCACCATTTTTTTCAACAATGGTTTTAGCATTTTTTGAAAAATTAAAACCTTTAAATTTAATTTTGCTTTTAAATTCACCTTTAGCTAAAATTTTAATACTATTATTTTTTTTCTTTAATAAACCTACCTTAAACAAAGTTTCTAAATTTAATGGTGTATCTAGAGATATCTTTTTTTCATCTATTAATTTCTGGATTATACCTAAATTAATTGGAACATATTCTTTTCTGAAGATATTTGTAAAACCTCTTTTGGGCAATCTTCTATGAATAGGCATTTGTCCGCCTTCAAAACCTTTTATGGAAACTCCAGATCTTGATTTTTGACCTTTATGGCCCTTGCCGGATGTTTTGCCATTTCCAGATCCAATGCCTCTACCAATTCTTTTTTTACTTTTTTTATTATCAGATTTAATTTGATTTAATTGCATAATTTACTCCGACAATCTTCAAACTATTTTTACTAAGTGAATAACTTTGTTTACCATTCCTCGAACGGATGGCGTGTCTTCAAGCTCTCTAATCCTTCCAATTCGATTTAAGCCTAAACCAATGAGTGTCTTTTTTTGATCAGACTTACGCCCAATTCCACTTTTCACAAGCATTATTTTAATATTTTTTTTATTCATATTACTCTTCACCAATTATTTATTATCTTTATTACCAAAAATATCTGATACTTTTTTTCCTCTTTTAGAAGCTATGCTTCTTGGCGAATTCATAAAGGAGAAAGCTTCAAATGTAGCTTTTATCATATTATGAGGATTTGAAGTGCCAACAGATTTAGCCACTACATCTTGAACTCCAAGGGTTTCAAAAACCGCTCTCATTGGACCTCCAGCAATTATTCCTGTACCAGGTGGAGCGGACCTTAAAACAACTCTTCCCGCACCATAATGACCTTTCATATCATGATGAAGTGTTCTCCCTTCTTTGAGAGGGACTCTTATCATTTTCTTTTTTGCATCATCAGTAGCTTTCTTAATAGCTTCAGGAACTTCTTTAGCTTTGCCAGTTCCAAATCCTACTCGACCTCTCATATCTCCAACAACAACTAAAGCCGCAAACCCAAATCTTCTTCCGCCTTTTACAACCTTGGCAACTCTATTAATACCAACTAATTTATCAGTTAGTTCAGTTTCATCTTTATTATTTTTTTTTAAATCTATCTGATTCATAATTAATCCTTAAAATTTCAATCCATTAGATCTAGCACCTTCGGCTAATGATTTTACTCTTCCATGATAAAGATATCCTCCTCTATCAAAGACTACTTTTTCTAAACCATTTTGTTTTGCTTTATTAGCTATATCTCTTCCAACTTTTTCTGCAGCTTCAACGGTACCTGAACCAGCAAGTGATTTTTTCACATCTGGGTCTAAAGTAGATGAAGAACATAAAGTAGTTTGCTTTACATCATCTATTATCTGACAATAAATGTGTTTGTTTGATCTAAATACTGAAAGTCTTAGTTTATGGCCAATATTATTTTTTATTGACAACCTGTTTCTTAATTTTCTTTTTTCAAAAAGAGATTTTTTTACACTCATTTTTATACCTATTTTTTCTTACCTTCTTTTCTAACTATATATTCATCTGCATATCTAATACCTTTACCTTTGAATGGCTCTGGAGGTCTTTTAGATCTGATCACAGAGCAAAATTGACCTAGTTTCTGTTTATCAGGGCTACTTACAGCAAGCTTTGTATTACCATCCATTTTGATTTCAATATTATCCGGTATATCCATTTCAACTGTATGACTTAAACCAAGATTTAATGTCAATTTTTTTCCAGAAACAGCTCCCCTATATCCAACACCTACAATTTCTAAATTTTTGGTAAACCCTGTAGTTACACCAATTACCATATTATTAATTAATGCTCTTGTTGTACCCCAATTAGCTTTACCTTTTGGGGTTTCATCATCATTTTCTACCAAGATACGCTTTTCATTAACTTTTAAGTTAACATTGCTTAGAATTTTCATTTCCAATATACCTTTAGGACCTTTTAGTTTAAGTAGTTTATTTTCAAACGATACTTCGATATTATCTTTAAAATTAATGGGACTTTGACCAATTCTAGACATAAATTACCTCTAATAAATTGTACATAAAACTTCTCCACCTACTTTTGCTTCTCTCGCCTCATTGTCACTCATTATACCTCTAGGAGTTGATAATATAGAAATACCTAAACCGTTATATTTTTTTTGAAGGTTTTTAATACTTGAATAAACTCTTCTACCTGGTTTTGAAACTCTTTTTATTTCAGTTATTACAGGTTTACCATTATAGTATTTAAGTTCAATCTCAAAAAAATTAATTCCAGGTTTCATTTCTTTTTCTGCAAAATTTCTTATAAACCCCTCTCTTTTTAGAACTTCTAAAACATTTCTCCTAAATCTAGAAGCTGGGGCATCAACAACTTTTTTATTAGTTGTTTGTCCATTCCTAATTCTCGTTAACATATCACCCAGTGTATCGCTCATTGACATTTTAATTCACCTCTTACCAACTTGATTTAACCATGCCGGGAATTAAACCAGCTAAAGCATGTTCTCTTAAAGCTATTCTTGACATCTTAAACTTTCTATAAAAACCTCTAGGTCTTCCTGTAACTTCGCATCTATTTCTTAACCTTATTTTTGCACCATTTCGTGGGCATTCTGATAGTTTCAATTGAGCATTGAACCTGTCTTCAATAGATAAATTTCTGTCGCAACAAATTTTTTTTAATTTTGATCTCTTTGCGTTATATTTTTTTACAAGCTTAAATCTTTTAAGGTTTTTTTGTATCGCACTTTGCTTAGCCATATATTATCTCCATTTACTATTTAACAAAAGGAAAATTAAAATTTTTCAACAATTCTTTTGCTTCTTCATCAGTTCTTGCAGTTGTTACAATTGTAATGTCCATTCCCCTAGGAGTATCAACTGTGTCATATTCAATCTCAGGAAAAATGAACTGTTCTTTTAGACCTAAAGAATAGTTCCCTTTACCATCAAAACTTTTGTTACTAATTCCTCTAAAGTCTCTAACTCGCGGTAAAGCAATATTAATTAATCTATCTATGAACTCATACATTTTGCTTTTTCTTAACGTGACTTTTAGACCAACTGACATACCTTCTCTAAGTTTAAAACTAGCATTAGCTTTTTTTGCCTTAGTTATAATTGGGAACTGACCAGTTATTAATGATAATTCATTTTGAGCGATCTCAATTTTCTTTGCATCTTTAACAGCTTCTCCAATGCCCATATTGATAACAACTTTATCAATTTTTGGAATTTCCATAACATTTTTATAGTTAAATTTGCTTTGTAACTTATTTACAATATTAACTTTATAATCTTGATATAATCTTTCAGGCATAGATACTCCTAAATCAAACTTTTGAACCAGATGACACTGTTAGTCTAATTTTTTCTTCTTTATTAATCTCATATTTAATTCTAGTAGGTTTAGAGTTTTTAGGATCAAGAAAGGCCACATTTGAAATATGAATTGGTAACTCAATTTCATCAATTTTACCTGGGCTTTCTTGAGTTGGTTTCCTATGTTTTTTAACAATATTTATACCACGAATTTTAACTTTATCTATGCTTTTCAAAACTTCAATAATTTCGCCAGATTTACCTTTATCTTTACCAGATATAACAATCACATTGTCCCCTTTTTTTAATTTAAACTTCTTCATCACAAAACTTCCGGTGCTAACGATATGATTTTCATAAATTTTTTTCCTCTAAGTTCCCTTGTTACAGGTCCAAATATTCTAGTTCCAATTGGCTCGTTACTTTTGCTAACAAGTACGGCTGCATTTTTATCAAATCTGATACAAGTTCCATCATTTCTTTTAACTTCCTTTGCGGTTCTTACAATGACTGCTCTATGAACATCCCCTTTTTTTACACGACCTCTTGGGATGGCTTCCTTAATAGACACAACAATAACATCTCCAACTGATGCAGTTTTACGACCACTTCCACCTAGCACTTTAATACACTGCAATAATCTAGCACCAGAATTATCTGCAACATCTAATTTTGTCTGCATTTGAATCATTTAATTCTCCAAATTAATAAATCACTTCAAATTTTTTTGTCTTCGAAAACGGTTTTGTTTCAACTATCTCAACCGAGTCTCCAGGTTGACATTTATTATCTTTATCATGAGCATGAATTTTTTTTGACTTTGTAACAAATTTCTTATAAATAGGGTGCATTATTCTTCTCTCAACTAAAACTGTAATTGTTTTATCAGCTTTATTACTTACAACTTTTCCTGTTAAAATTCTTTTTGGCATTATTTAACCTTCATTAAATTATTATTTAAAATTGTCTTAATAGCAGCTATTTCTCTTCGAATTAATTTAAACCTTAAAGGATTTTCAATTTGCCCATTAACCGCTTGAAATCTTAAGTTAAATTGTTCTTTTCTTAAAAACTGTATTCTATCAATTAGTTCATCTTTAGTTTTAGTAAAAAGATCTTTTGATTTGTGCTTAGCCATAATAAACCTTATTGTAATTTTCTAACAAATTTTGTGTTGAGTGGTAACTTAGCAGCAGCTAAAGAAAATGCCTCTTTGGCAGATTCTTCACTAACACCATCAAGTTCAAACATAATCTTTCCAGGCTTAACCCTACAAACCCAGAATTCAGGTGAACCTTTACCTTTGCCCATTCTAACTTCAGCTGGTTTTTTCGATACTGGCACATCTGGGAAAATTCTAATCCACAATCTACCAGCTCTTTTTAGATGTCTAGTAATTGCTCTTCTAGCTGATTCAATTTGCCTAGCAGTCACTCTTTCGGGCTTAGTTGCTTTTAATCCATATGAACCAAAATTTAGATAAACCCCTCCCTTAGCCATACCGTGTATCCTACCCTTATGGGCTTTTCTAAATTTAGTTCTTTTAGGTTGCAACATAGTTTTCTCTATTAAATTTGGTTTTGTGGTTTATTATTTAAAAGTTTGTCTTGAGCTAATGGATCATGTTCAATTATTTCACCTTTAAATATCCAAACTTTTACACCAGTAGCACCATAAGTAGTGAATGCTGTTGCCTCACCATAATCAACATCAGCTCTTAATGTATGTAATGGAACTCTTCCTTCTCTGTACCATTCTGTTCTAGCAATTTCGGCACCTCCTAAACGACCAGCACAATTAACTCTAACTCCTTTTGCGCCTAATCTTAAAGCTGCTTGGACTGCACGTTTCATAGCTCGCCTGAATGCTACTCTTCTTTCTAATTGTTGTGCAATTGTTTCAGCAACTAATTTTGCATCTAGTTCTGGTTTTCTAACTTCAATAATATTTAAATTAACATCATTACCAATTTGCATTTCTAAATTTTTTCTAAGAGTTTCAATATCTTGACCCTTTTTTCCGATTACCAGTCCTGGCCTTCCAGCATAAATTGACACTCTTGTTTTACCTGCTGGCCTTTCTATGATAACTTTACTTACTGCTGCTGCTTTTAATTTATCAAATAAATATTTTCTTAACTTTAGGTCTTGATGCAATTGATCAGCATAAAACTTAGTTCCAAACCAACGTGAATCCCATGTTCTATTTACACCTAGTCTGAAACCTAAAGGTTTAGTCTTTTGACCCATTTTTGTCCTCCATTTCTTCAGAAAGTATAATTGTTAAATGTGAAAATGGTTTTAATATTCTTGCACCTCTACCTCTTGCTCTAGCATGAAATCTTTTCATAACAATTCCTTTGCCAACAAAGGCTTCTTTTACATATAATTTATCTATGTCTAATGAATGATTATTTTCAGCGTTTGAAATAGCTGATTTAAGAGCTTTTTCAACATCTTTGGATATTCTTTTTTTTGAAAACTGAAGTTTGGATATAGCAACATCAGCTTTTTGTCTTCTAATCATTTCTAAAACTAAATTTAGTTTCTGAGGACTAATTCTTAAATTTTTTAAGAAAACTTTAGCTTCGTTATCTTTTTCTCTACGAACATTTGGTTTAATACTCATTTATTTACCCTTGACTTTTTTATCAGCTGCATGGCCGTAAAAAGTTCTTGTTGGAGAAAATTCACCTAACTTATGACCAACCATTGCCTCTGTAATCGTAACTGGAATAAATTTTTTTCCATTGTGAACACCAAAAGTTAGTCCAACAAATTGAGGCATAATTGTAGAACGCCTAGACCATGTTTTAATTACATCATTTCTACCTGATTCTCTAACCAAGTCAGCTTTTTTTATCAAATAACCATCTACAAAAGGACCTTTCCACACAGACCTGGTCATAATTTATTTATTCCTTCTTCTAATTATTAATCTATCAGTTTTTTTATTATTTCTTGTTCTTTTACCTTTTGTTGGCTTACCCCATGGAGTAACTGGATGCCTTCCACCAGAAGTTCTTCCTTCTCCACCTCCATGCGGATGATCAATTGGGTTCATTGCAACACCTCTAACAGAGGGCCTTTTACCCATCCATCTTTTTCTGCCCGCTTTTCCAAAATTTTGATTTTGGTTATCTTGGTTTGAAACAGCCCCAATAGAACACATACAACTAGAAAGAACTAATCTTACTTCACCAGATGTAAGTCTTAAAATTGAGTAAGATAAATCTTTTCCAATAACTTGTACATAAGACCCGGCCGATCTAGCTATTTGTCCACCTTTGCCTGGTTTGAGTTCAACATTGTGAACTATAGTTCCAACAGGCACAGAATTTAATGGCATAGCATTACCAGGTTTAATATCTGCTTTTGTTGAGGCAATAACTTTGTTTCCAATTAATAATTTTTGTGGAGCCAATATATAACTTAATTCACCATCATTATATTTAATTAATGCTATAAAAGCTGACCTATTTGGGTCATACTCAATCCTTTCAACTGTAGCTTCAATATCAAACTTTGTTCTTTTAAAATCAATAATTCTGTATTTCTTTTTATGACCTCCACCTCTCTGCCAAGATGTAATTCTACCAGTATTGTTTCTCCCGCCCGACTTAGTAAGCCCTTTTGTTAATTTTTTAATTGGTTTACCACTAAAAAGCTCAGATCTATCGATTAAAACAAGACCTCTTTGACCAGGTGTTATAGGATTATATTGTTTTAAGCCCATAAGTTAAACTCCCGCGGAAATATCTATTGTATTTCCTTCGTTTAAGGTAATGACAGCCTTCTTAATATTATTTCTTTTTCCAAGAACTCCTTTAAATCTTTTAACCTTACCTTTTATATTAACAATATTAACTGACTTAACTTTAACTGAAAAAAGTTTCTCGACTGCGCTTTTAATTTCATTTTTATTACTTTTACTAGCAACCTCAAATACAACCTTATTAAACTCAGATAATTTTGTTGCTTTTTCAGTAATTATAGGTTTGAGGATTATTTTATAAGATTTGTTTAAATCAACATCCTTAAATTTTTTTTTATACTTTAACATTTAATATCCTATCCTGAAATTCCTTCAAACCTTCCTCTGTAAAAAGAATATAATCCTTTTTTAAAACATCATATACATTCAATCCAATCTGATTAATTGTGTCAGCTAAAGGAACGTTATTAAGTGCTAATTTTAAATTATTACAATTATCATTTTTTCCAAAAACTAAAAGAAATTTTTTTATGCCTTCTTTTGTAAAAATTTTAATAATTTCTGATGTCTTATTTGAAATCTTTTCAATATTAAAAACCAAAATATTATTAGTTTTAGCTTTTTGTGACAAAACAGATTTCAAGCCTAACACCCTAATTTTCTTAGGAAGATTATGTGAATGTGATCTTGGTACAGGACCGTGAACAACTCCACCTCCTCGAAATTGAACAACAGATGCAGCTCCATGGCGAGCTCTTCCCCCACCTTTTTGTCTATACATCTTTGCAGTAGTAGATTTGACTTCACTTCTAGATTTAACTTTATGACTTCCTTGCTGTTTCTTAGCAAGTTGCCAGTTTAAAACTCTTAAAATTGCATTTTCATTAGGATTAATACCAAATATATCATCCTTAATTGTGATATTGGAGTTAGTTTTATTTAGAGCTCGAACTTTCAACTTTTAACCTTCTTTATTATTTGTATTTTTTTCAATTTCTATTGTCTCTTGGTTAGATTCATTTATGACAGCACTTGATGTTTCATCTTTTGGTTTTTGATCATTTAACGTATCATTTGTAACTCTATTAGAATTATTTTCAGTTTCCTCAAATTTTGTGCTTTTGTCTGATAAATCTTTTTCATCTTCTTTTATATCTTTTAAACCCGCAGGTTTTAAAATATCTTTTGGTAGGTTGAATTTAACTGCATCTCTTACTTTTAGGTAACTATTTTTAGGCCCAGGAACAGAGCCCTTAACATAAAGAAGGTCATCTTCATCATTAACTTGAATAACAGTAAGATTTTGGATTGTCTTGTTTACATTTCCATACTGACCCGCCATCTTTTTACCTTTCCAAACCCTACCAGGATCTTGACTATTTCCAGTAGAGCCATGTGATCTATGACTTATAGACACGCCATGAGTTGCTTCCAAGCCAGCAAAATTATGTCTTTTCATTCCACCAGAAAAACCTTTACCGTGGGAAACACCAGAAACATCGACTTTTTGTCCTACTTTAAAATGCTGTATCGAAAATATTCTACCTTCATCTACTAACATATCTTCATTAACACGAAATTCTTTGAGAATTCTTTTTGGCTCTACATTAGATTTTGCAAAATGGCCTCGAGTTGCTTTGTTAATATTTTTAGTTTTTATTTTACCAGTCCCTATTTGGACTGCGAAATAACCATTTTTGTTTTGATCTAAAACTTTAATGACTTGATTTTCTTCAAGTTTCAAAATTGTTACAGGTATTGAATTTCCAGTATTATCAAAAACTCTAGTCATTCCAATTTTCTTTAAAATCAATCCACTACGCATAATTCAAACCTTAGATCTTTATCTCAACATCTACACCAGATGCCAAATCTAACTTCATTAGAGCATCTACAGTTTGTGGCGTTGGTTCCACTATATCCAACAATCTTTTATGAGTTCTAATTTCAAATTGTTCTCTACTCTTTTTATCAACATGAGGGCTTTTAAGTACTGTAAATCTTTTTAATGACACTGGTAAGGGAATAGGACCTTTTACCTGAGCACCAGTTCTTCTAGCTGTATTTACAATCTCAGATGTTGAATGGTCAAGAATTCTGTGATCAAAAGCCTTGAGCCTAATTCTAATATTTTGATTCTCCATTAAATAACCTTAAATAACTATGCTTCGATACTGGAAACAACTCCTGCGCCTACAGTTCTACCACCTTCTCTTATTGCAAATCTTAACCCTTCATCCATAGCTATTGGCTGTATTAATTCAACAGTCATTGCTATATTATCACCTGGCATTACCATCTCTGTCCCTGATGGCAACTCTACTGAGCCCGTTACATCCGTTGTTCTAAAGTAAAACTGGGGCCTATAATTACTAAAAAAAGGTGTATGCCTTCCACCTTCTTCTTTAGTCAACACATAAGCTTCAGCTTTGAACTTTTTAAATGGCTTGATGGACCCTGGAGCAGCCAATACTTGTCCTCTTTCAACTTCTTCTCTTTTTGTTCCTCTTAATAAAACCCCAACATTGTCCCCAGCTTCACCTTGGTCTAATAATTTTCTAAACATTTCTACACCAGTACAAGTTGTTTTTGTTGTATCTTTTAATCCAACAATTTCTATTTCTTCTCCAACCTTAACAACACCTCTTTCTACACGACCAGTTACAACTGTTCCTCTACCAGAAATTGAAAATACATCTTCTATGGGCATCAAAAAAGGTTGATCTTTTGGTCTATCTGGTTGAGGTATGTATTTATCAACTTCCTCCATTAAAGAGATTATAGATTTCACCCCTATCTCTTCGTCCTTTCCCTCAAGTGCAGCTAAAGCGCTACCTTTAATAATCGGTATGTCATCACCAGGGAATTCATAACTCGACAATAACTCTCTAATTTCCAATTCAACTAGTTCTAAAAGCTCTGCATCATCAACTTGATCAACTTTATTTAAATATACAACCAACGCAGGAACACCGACTTGTCGAGCTAACAATATGTGCTCTCTTGTCTGAGGCATAGGACCGTCAGCAGCATTCACAACCAAAATAGCACCATCCATCTGAGCTGCTCCAGTAATCATATTTTTAACATAATCAGCATGACCAGGACAATCTACATGAGCATAATGTCTGTTTTCAGTTTCATATTCAACATGAGCAGTAGATATTGTAATCCCTCTTTCTCTTTCTTCTGGCGCTTTATCAATCTGATCATAAGCTGAGAACTCGGCTCTACCTGCATCAGCCATCACTTTGGTAATAGCAGCTGTTAATGTTGTTTTACCATGATCAACATGGCCGATTGTACCAATGTTAACGTGTGGTTTGCTACGATCAAATTTCTCTTTAGACATTTTATAAACCTCTCATTTTTTGTATTATGCTAATTTTGCTTTAACTTCGTCTGCTACAGCTTGAGGAACTTGTTCATAATGATCAAATTGCATAGTGAATTGAGCTCTTCCTTGGCTCATAGATCTAAGATTATTAACATAACCAAACATATTTGCCAATGGGACCATTGCATCTATTACTCTTGCATTACCTCTACTGTCCATACCTCCAACTTGCCCTCTACGACTATTTAAATCACCTATAATATCTCCCATGTAATCTTCAGGGGTAACAACCTCAACCTTCATAATTGGCTCAAGCAAAGTGGGGTTAGCTTTAGACATGCCTTCTCTAAATGCAGCTCTAGAGGCAATTTCAAAAGCTAAAACAGATGAGTCTACATCATGGCTTGCTCCATCAATAAGATTAACTTTAAAATTAATACAAGGAAATCCTGCAACAACACCTGATTCTTTAGCAAAAGTTAGTCCTTTTTCTACTCCAGGTATATATTCAGTTGGCACGGATCCACCTCGAATAGAATTAATGAATTCATAATCGTCATTCTCGTTCGGAGAAAAAATTAATTTAACTCTTGCAAACTGGCCTGCACCACCAGATTGTTTTTTATGTGTATAATCAACTTCAACTTCCTTAGTTATTGTCTCTCTGTAAGCAACCTGAGGAGCACCGATATTCGCTTCAACTTTGAATTCTCTTTTTAATCTATCGATTAAAATGTCCAAGTGCAATTCACCCATGCCTTTCATTATAGTTTGTCCTGATTCCAAATCTGTCGAAACTTGAAAAGAAGGATCTTCAGCTGCAAGACGCTGCAAACCAACAGACATTTTTTCTTGATCATTTTTGGACTTTGGCTCGACAGCAATTTCAATTACAGGATCTGGAAATGTCATAGTTTCGAGAACTACAGGTTTATCGTTATCACAAATTGTGTCTCCAGTAGTTGTGTCTTTCATTCCTGCTAAAGCAACTATATCTCCAGCGAAAGCCTCGTCAATTTCTTCTCTATTATTAGAGTGCATCATCATCATTCTACCAACTCTTTCCTTTTTTCCTTTAGTAGAATTAAGAAGGCTATCTCCTTTTTTAATTGATCCAGAGTAAAGCCTCATAAAAGTAAGAGATCCCACAAATGGATCATTCATTATTTTGAAAGCCAGCCCTGAAAAAGGATCATTATCATCTGCTTTTCTTTCAATATTTCTTTTTTCATCAGGATCATTTGGAGCAAAACCCATGTATGAAGGAACATCAAGCGGACCTGGTAGATAATCTATAACACTATTAAGCATTGTTTGAACACCTTTATTTTTAAAGGCAGAACCACATAAAACAGGTACAAAAGACATATTCAATGTCCCTTTTCTAATCAAATCTCTTAAACTATTAATATCAGGCTCTTCACCATCTAAATATTTTTCCATCCATGTGTCATCTTGTTCAACAGCTAATTCAATAAGTTCAGATCTCATTTCATCAGCTTTACTTTTTAATGAATCTCTGATGTCAACTAACTTCCATGATGCACCTAAATCATCTGAATCCCATATCCATTCTTTCATTGTGACAAGATCAACTAAACCTTCAAATTCATTTTCTGATCCAATTGGTAAATTAATAGGTATGGGCTTGGCACCAGTTCTATCTTGTACCATTTGCACACAATTGAAGAAATCAGCACCAATTTTATCCATTTTATTAACAAAGACAATTCTTGGAACTTTATACCTATCTGCTTGTCTCCAAACAGTTTCCGTTTGAGGTTCAATTCCAGCATTAGCATCTAAAACACAAATAGCACCATCTAATACAGCCAATGATCTTTCAACTTCTATTGTAAAATCAACGTGCCCAGGTGTATCGATTATATTAAATCTAAATTTAGCTTCATTTTCTGTATTTCCGAATTTTTTATCAAAAGATGAACCATCTTCGGTTCTAAACCAAAAACAAGTTGTAGCAGCTGATGTAATAGTAATACCTCTTTCTTGCTCTTGTTCCATCCAGTCCATAGTCGCATTTCCATCATGGACTTCACCTATTTTATGGTTTTTACCAGTATAATAGAGAATTCTCTCAGTAGTAGTGGTTTTTCCGGCATCAATATGTGCCATAATTCCAAAATTTCTATATCTTTGTAAGTCGAATTTTCTAGACATTTTTATTAGACCTCACCATCTGTAATGAGCGAATGCTTTATTCGCTTCTGCCATTTTATGTGTATCTTCCCTTTTTTTAACAGAATTACCTTTATTAGATGAAGCATCAATTAATTCTGCACCAAGTCTATCAACCATTGATTTTTCAGATCTTGAACGGCTACTGTTAATTATCCATCTTATAGCTAAAGCTTGAGACCTATCTGATCTTACTTCAACAGGCACTTGATATGTAGCGCCACCAACTCTTCTAGACCTTACTTCAATCTGTGGCTTTACGTTATTAAGAGCTTCGTGAAATAAAGTTAGTGGGTCAGACTTTGTTTTAGCTTTAATAAGATCTAAGGCACCATATATAATTTTTTCTGCTGTAGATTTTTTACCATCATGCATAATACATGAGGTAAACTTAGATATTATAAGATCATTAAATTTAGGATCTGGCATAATCGTTCTTTTTACAGCTTTTCTTCTTCTAGACATAATTAACTCTATTTTGGTCTCTTAGCACCATATTTTGATCTTCTTTGTTTTCTATCATTGACGCCCTGAGTATCTAAGTTACCTCTAATAATATGATAACGAACTCCTGGTAAATCCTTAACACGCCCACCTCTTATCATCACAACAGAGTGTTCTTGCAAATTATGACCTTCACCAGGAATATATGAAGTTACTTCAAAACCATTAGTCAATCTAATTCTTGCAACTTTACGAAGAGCAGAATTTGGTTTTTTTGGAGTTGTTGTATAAACTCTTGTACAGACACCTCTTTTTTGGGGACAAGCTTCCATTGCAGGCACTTTTGTTTTCTTCAATGGTTTTTTTCTACCATTCCTAATTAATTGGTTTATAGTTGGCATAATTATCCTTATAAATTTAATGTTTTAGTGTCTGGTTTCCCACTACCTAATACATCAATGTTGCGAAAGATAAACTTTACAATCAAATAGGTCAAGTTAAATTAAAAGTTTTTTTAATTATTCTATTAATTCAGAATTGCTCTCATTTTGCTTATCAATTTCTTCCAATAAATCTTTGTCTCTTTTACTTGCAATTTTTTTAAACTTGTTGACAACTGATCCAGTTCCAGCTGGAACAAGTCTTCCTACAATTACATTTTCTTTTAAACCTGTTAGCAAATCTGTCTTCCCCGATACTGCGGCTTCTGTTAAAACTCTGGTTGTTTCCTGAAATGACGCTGCAGAAATAAAACTATCAGTTTGCAAGCTAGCTTTTGTAATACCTAAAAGAACATGATTACCTTTAGCCGGTTTTTTATTTTCTTTTAGAGCATTATCATTAACCTGCTTAAATTCACTCCGATTTACATGCTCACCATTTAAAAAGGTAGTATCACCATGATCTGTAATTTCAATTTTTTGAAGCATTTGTCTCACAATAACTTCAATATGTTTGTCATTAATTTTTACACCTTGTAATCTATAAACATCTTGAACTTCTTTAACAAGGTAATTTGCCAAAGCTTCAATGCCAAGAATATTCAATATATCGTGTGGGACAGGACTACCATCAATTATAAGATCGCCTTTTCTAATAAAATCACCCTCTTGAACAGCTAATAACTTACCTTTAGGAATCATATATTCTACTGGTTCGATTTCTTCAGACTGTGGCACAATTCTAATCCTTCTTTTTGTCTTATAATCTGCACCAAATTCTACGACACCGTCAACCTCGGCTATTACTGCATAATCCTTAGGTTTTCTGGCCTCAAACAATTCTGCTACACGTGGTAGACCTCCAGTTATATCTCTAGTTTTGGAACTTTCTCGAGGTATCCTTGCTAAAACAGTACCTGCTTTAACTTTAGTTCCATTCTCTACTTGTAAAATAGCATTTACGGACATGAAATATCTTGCCTCTAATCCATTACTTAAAGTAATTACTTCACCATCTTCGTCTCTGATGGTAACTCTAGGTCTAAGATCACTTCCATTTTTTTGTTGTTTCCAGTCAACAACTTGTCTATTAGATATACCAGTAACATCATCAACTACTTCTCTCATGGACATACCATCAATTAAATCAACATAATGAGCGATACCTTTTTTTTCAGAGATTATTGGTATTGTGTAGGGGTCCCATTCAGCCAGAATATCACCGCCTTTAATGTTTTCTCCCTCTTTTTTTAATAGCTTAGCTCCATATTGGAGTCTATACCTAGCCTTCTCACGGCCTTGACCATCAAGAATGGTCATTTCCGATGATCTAGACATTACTACTTCACTACCATCTTCCGTTTGTATCAGAGAAGCATTATCTAACTTTACTTTACCATCAAATGGTGCCTCAATATTAGACTGTTCAGCACCTCTTTGTGCTGCACCGCCAATATGGAAAGTTCTCATAGTTAATTGAGTTCCAGGCTCACCAATTGATTGCGCTGCTACAACACCAACAGCTTCGCCAATATTGACTGATGTACCACGAGCTAGGTCTCTACCATAACATGCAGCACATATACCAACCTTGGATTCACAAGTAAGAGCTGAACGTATTTTAATTGTGTCTACACCTGATTTTTCAATTAAATCCACAGCAACTTCATCTATTATTTGACCAGCTTTTACAATAATTACATCTTGTTCGGCTGATAAAATATCATTGAGAGCAGATCTACCAAGTATTCTATCACCTAAAGATTCAATTATCTCACCACCTTCAATTATAGCTCTACAGTCAAAACCATTTTCAGTGCCGCAATCATTTTCTGTCACGATACAATCTTGAGCAACATCAACCAACCTTCTGGTTAAGTATCCTGAATTAGCAGTTTTGAGAGCAGTATCTGCAAGACCTTTTCTAGCCCCATGGGTAGAGTTAAAGTATTCTAAAACATCTAAACCTTCTTTAAAAGAAGATATGATAGGTGTTTCAATTATCTCTCCAGATGGCTTTGCCATTAAACCTCTCATTCCGGCTAACTGCTTTATTTGAGCTGCTGAACCTCTAGCACCAGAATGAGCCATCATCCAAACTGAATTTACAGGTTCATTTTCTTTAGTTGTAGAAATGTTCTTCATCATTTCATCCGCCACATCATCAGAACATTTGGACCAAACATCAACAACTTTGTTATATTTCTCACCTTGAGTGATAAGCCCATCTAAATATTGTTGTTCAAAATTTTTAACTTTTTTTTCAGCACTTGATACTAGATCAGATTTAGCTTTAGGTGTTTCAAGATCTGTTATGCCAAAAGATATTCCTGAAATACAAGCATGATTAAAGCCTAAAGCCATTAACTTGTCACAAAAAATAACCGTCTCTTTCTGACCACAATGTCTGTACACAAAGTCGATTACATTAGTTACTTCTTTTTTAGTCATGAGTTTATTAACAATCTCATAGTTTACAGAAGCATGTTTTGGTATAACATTAGATAACTTGGCTCGACCCGGAGTGGTTTCTACAATTTTATATCCTTTTTTATCATTTTCATTATTAAGTGGAACCCTTAATTTAATACTAGCCTGTAAATCAACTACACCATGATTTAAAGCTATTAAAACCTCTTCAACACTAGAAAATATCATCCCATGCCCTTTTGAGTTCTCTTTTACCAACGATAAATAGTAAAGACCCAATATAATATCTTGTGATGGAACGATAATGGGTTTACCACTCGAAGGAGATAAAATATTATTTGTTGACATCATCAATACTCTTGCTTCAAGTTGAGCTTCGAGCGACAAGGGAACATGTACAGCCATTTGGTCACCGTCAAAATCAGCATTAAACGCAGTACAAACTAATGGGTGCAAGTTTATAGCTTTTCCTTCAATTAATACAGGCTCAAAAGCTTGTATACCAAGTCTATGTAATGTTGGTGCTCTATTTAGTAAAACTGGGTGTTCTCTAATTACTTCTTCAAGTATATCCCAAACTTCTGGTCTTTCCTTTTCAACCATTCTTTTTGCAGCTTTTATAGTGTTAGCAAGTCCATATAATTCTAATTTAGAATAAATAAATGGCTTAAAAAGTTCTAAGGCCATTTTTTTAGGAATTCCACATTGATGAAGCTTTAATTCTGGTCCTACAACGATTACAGATCGACCAGAATAATCAACTCTTTTACCTAGAAGATTTTGTCTAAAACGACCCTGTTTTCCCTTTAACATGTCTGAAAGAGATTTTAATGGACGTTTGTTAACTCCTGTAATTACTCTACCTCTTCTACCATTGTCAAATAGAGCATCAACTGATTCTTGGAGCATCCTTTTTTCATTTCTTACAATTATATCAGGAGCTCTAAGTTCAATAAGTCTTTTTAATCTATTATTTCTGTTGATAACTCTTCTGTATAAATCATTTAAATCTGATGTGGCAAATCTTCCACCGTCAAGTGGAACTAAAGGCCTCAGTTCTGGTGGTATAACTGGAACAACATCTAAAATCATCCATTCTGGTTTAGACCCTGACGACAAGAAAGATTCGACTAATTTTAATCTTTTAACTAACTTTTTTCTTTTTAACTCTGAGGAGGTTTGCTCTAAGTCTTCTTTAATTTTGATAAGTTCTTGACTTAAATCTATTTCAGAAAGTAATTTTTTTATTGCTTCAGCACCTATTGCCACCTCAAAGCTCTCATCTCCAAATTCATCTAAATAATTATCGTATTCTTCTTCAGATATAATCTGCCCCTTACTTAATGACGTAAGACCAGGCTCAGTGACGATAAAACTTTCAAAATACAGAACTTTTTCTAAATCTTTTAAGATCATATCTGTCAAAAGTCCAATTCTCGAAGGTAAAGATTTCAAAAACCAAATATGAGCAACTGGTGAAGCTAATTCAATATGACCCATCCTTTCACGACGAACCTTAGAGAGAGTGACCTCAACCCCACATTTTTCACAAATAATTCCTCTATATTTCATTCTTTTATATTTCCCACAAAGACACTCGTAATCTCTTACAGGACCAAAAATTTTGGCGCAAAAAAGACCATCTCTTTCTGGTTTAAAAGTTCTATAGTTTATTGTTTCAGGTTTTTTAATTTCTCCAAAGGACCAGCTTCGAATAGATTCTGAAGAAGCTATAGATATGCCAATTCTATCAAAAGACTGACTATGATCAACTTGTCCAAAAGGATTAACCAATTCATTCATTTTTTTCTCCAATAGTTATTCAGAAATTTCTAAATTTACATTTAAGCCTAATGATTTTAATTCTTTAACTAATACATTAAAAGATTCAGGTATACCAGCCTCAAAATCATCATCACCTCTAATAATCGCTTCATAAACTTTAGTTCTTCCTGAAACATCATCTGATTTAACTGTAAGCATTTCTTGTAATGTATATGCAGCACCATAAGCCTCAAGAGCCCAAACCTCCATCTCACCAAATCTTTGACCACCAAATTGCGCCTTACCTCCCAGCGGTTGTTGAGTAACAAGAGAATATGGGCCTATAGATCTGGCATGTATCTTATCATCGACTAGATGATGAAGTTTTAGCATATAAATATATCCAACAGTAACTTTTCTATCAAAATATTCACCGGTTCGTCCGTCTATTAATTCTATTTGTCCAGATTTGTCTAGACCTGCAAGCTCTAACATTTTGCTAACATCTTCTTCATTAGCACCATCAAAAACGGGAGTACCCATAGGAACTCCACGTTTTAGATTATTAGCATGTTGAATTATCTCAACATCATTCATTCTATTAAAAATTTCGTCATATTTTGAACCATACACATCTTTAATATATTTTTTGATTCCATTTCCTTCGCCGGATTTATTATATACTTCCAACATATTTGAAATTTTCTTTCCTATTCCATAAGCAGCCCAACCCAAATGAGTTTCTAAGATCTGCCCAACATTCATTCTAGACGGAACACCTAAAGGATTCAAAACCACATCTACTGGTGTCCCATCTTTAAGATGAGGCATATCCTCAAGGGGTAAAATTTTGGAAATAACACCTTTATTACCGTGTCTACCGGCCATTTTATCCCCAGATTGAAGCTTTCTTTTTACTGCAATAAACACTTTGACCATTTTCATTACACCTGGCAATAATTCGTCACCTCTTTGTAATTTATCAACCCTGTCTCTAAATTTATTTTCGAGATTAGATGTAACTGTCTCAAAATGACTTACAAGCTTAAGTATTTGGCCTTGTATTTTTTCATCCTCAACAGTAATTGTTAGTAAATCTTGATTTTTTTTAATCTCTAATAAATGCTCTTTTTTAATTGTCGAGCCTTTTTTTAGAGCAATTTCAGATTTAATTACCTTTTGATTTTCTAAAAGTTCTCGAAGCTTTCCGTAAAAACCTTTTTCAATTATTAACTTTTCATCATCTCTATCTTTGGAAAATTTATCAATTTCAAATCTTTCTATAGCTCTAGATCTTTCGTCTTTGTCAATTCCTCTCCTAGAAAAAATTCTAACATCAACAACTGTTCCAGAAACTCCAGGCGGAACTTTTAATGAGCTATCCCTAACATCTGATGCCTTTTCACCAAATATAGCTCTTAGTAACTTTTCTTCAGGAGTTATGGGACTCTCTCCTTTGGGAGTAACCTTGCCAACCAAAATATCACCAGGTTTTACCTCAGCACCTATATATATCATACCTGCTTCGTCTAAATTTCTTAGCGCCTCTTCACCAACATTTGGTATATCTCTAGTTATTTCTTCTTGACCTAATTTTGTATCACGAGCCATTACTTCAAATTCTTCTATGTGAATTGATGAAAATACGTCATCTCGAACAACTCTTTCTGAAACTAAAATTGAATCTTCAAAATTGTAACCATTCCAAGGCATAAATGCTACTAGAACATTTTTTCCTAAACCAAGTTCACCGTCTTCAGTTGAAGGCCCATCAGCAATAATATCACCTACATTTACGTTATCACCTACTTGAACAAGTGGTCTTTGATTGATACATGTATTTTGATTACTCCTCTGAAACTTCATTAGCGAATAAATATCTACTGGAGAAATATCATCAGTATCAGATGTAACTGCCTTAATTACAATTCTTGTAGCATCAACTTGATCAACAATACCTTTTCTTCTAGCAACAATTGTGACACCTGAGTCACGAGCAACTGTAGCTTCTATTCCTGTTCCAACAAGAGGGCTTTCGGCTTTTATAAGAGGCACTGCTTGACGTTGCATATTTGATCCCATTAAAGCTCTGTTGGCATCATCATTTTCTAGAAATGGTATCATTGCTGAGGCAACTGACACAAGTTGCTTAGGCGAAACGTCCATTAATTCAATATCTTCAGGTCTAGCTAAACCAATTTCACCATCTTTACGGACAGGTATCAACTCTCCTGTGAAAGCACCTTTTTTATCCAGTTGTGCATTTGCCTGGGCGATAGTGTATCTGCCCTCCTCTATAGCTGAAATATATAAAACAGTTTCTGTAACGATACCATTTTTAACTTCTCTATAAGGAGTTTCAATAAAACCATATCTATTGACCTGAGCAAAAGTAGCTAAAGAATTTATTAAACCAATATTTGGTCCTTCCGGGGTTTCAATTGGACATATTCTTCCATAATGTGTTGGATGAACATCTCTTACTTCAAATCCAGCTCTTTCTCTTGTCAAACCACCAGGCCCTAAGGCTGAAACTCTTCTTTTGTGGGTAATTTCTGAAAGGGGATTTGTTTGATCCATAAATTGAGATAATTGACTTGAACCAAAAAATTCTCTTATTGAAGCTGCAGCCGGTTTGGCATTAATTAAATCTTGTGGCATTAAATTTTCAATTTCATTTGCAGAGCTCATTCTTTCTCTAATCGCTCTTTCCATTCTTAGCAGACCAACCCGATATTGATTTTCTAACAATTCGCCAACTGAGCGAACTCTTCTGTTACCCAAGTGATCAATATCGTCTATCTCACCATTTCCATCTTTTAAGTCTATTAGTACCTTTAATATAGACAAGATATCAATTTTTCTTAAAGTTCTAAAACTATCATCAACATCTAAATTTAATCTTGCTGACATTTTAACTCTACCTACTGCAGAGAGGTCATATCTTTCTTCGTCAAAAAACAAGCTATGGAATAAGTTCTCAGCACTTTCATAAGCTGGTGGTTCACCAGGTCTCATAACTCGGTATATATCAACAAGAGCCTCTTCTCGAGTTAAATTTTTATCATTTTGTATTGTGTTTAATATCCACGGCCCAACATTATTACCATCAACCATAAGTATATTAATTTTCTTTATATTTAGAGCTTTTAAAGAAGACAAAACCTCTTTGTCGATTAAATCACCAGCTTCATATAAAACCTCCCCAGAGGAAACATCAATAATGTCATCTCCAAGATAGCAACCTATCAATTCATCATCTTTTATAAGTATGTTTTTTAAACCCTCATCTTCTAATTTTTTTAAAAATCTAGGAGTTAATTTATCTTCAGGTGTTGCTACTATGTTTCCGTCATCGGCATTAACTAAATCATATTTAAGTTTAGAATTTTTAAGTTTATTATGATTAAATTCTGAGACCCAACCATTATTGTGAATTTGATATGATTGAGAATCATAGAAAAAATTCAAGATCTCTTCTTTTGTCATGCCAAACATTTTAGATCGCTCAGGTAAAATATTTTTTTCTTTACAAGAATTAATATATTCCTCTGTTTCTTTACTAGGCAAGGCCATTAGTAGAGTACTACAGGGAAGCTTTCTTCTTCTATCTATCCTGACATTAATAATATCTTTTGGATCAAATTCAAAGTCGAGCCATGAACCTCTGTAAGGAATAACTCTAGCTGCAAATAAAAACTTTCCAGATGTATGTGTTTTACCCTTATCATGATCAAAAAATACACCAGGGGATCTATGCATTTGCGAAACAATAACTCTTTCAACCCCATTAACTACAAATGTTCCATTAGGTGTCATTAATGGCATTTCACCTAAATATACATCTTGCTCTTTCATATCTCTGATGGATCGAGTCCCTGAGTCTTCATCAATATCCCAGACAACAAGTCTTAGTGTAACTCTTAATCCCGATGCAAAGGTCAAACCCCTCTGTTGGCA
Organism: uncultured SAR116 cluster alpha proteobacterium; assembly: GCA_902615325.1. Classification (GTDB taxonomy): domain Bacteria; phylum Pseudomonadota; class Alphaproteobacteria; order Puniceispirillales; family Marisalimonadaceae; genus TMED54. Next base: position 63,100 of record CACMOJ010000009.1, read on the forward strand.
TTCTTCTACGTCATATTTTGGCTCCTCAAGGCTATAGGATACAAATTCTAACATTGACTTACCTGAGAAATCTTTAATAGGGAAAATTGAAAGAAAAACCTCTTGTAGACCCTCTTTTGATCTTTCTTCAGGCTTAATATACATTTGGAGATACTGGTCATAAGAATGCCTTTGGACTTCAATTAAATTAGGCATTTTAACTGCTTCAGAGATTTTTCCAAATGATCTTCTAATTCTTCTTCTATTTAATAGGGTACTTGTTTCGGGTTGCATATATTTCCTTATAAACGGTTGTTGTAATTACAAATATTATTTAAAACTATTTTAATTCTGCAGTAGCTCCTGCAGCTTCAAGTTTTGCTTTAATATCATTGGCTTCCGCCTCTGCAACTCCCTCCTTAACAACCTTGGGTGCACCTTCAACTAAATCCTTAGCTTCTTTCAAGCCTAGTCCTGTGATAGTTCTAACTTCTTTAATAACATTTATCTTCTGAGCGCCTGCAGCAGTTAAATGAACATCAAATTCTGTTTTTGCTTCTGCTGCTGGCGCTGAATCAGCGCCTCCGCCTGCACCGGCCACAGCTACTGGAGCAGCTGCAGCGGCACTAACACCCCATTTTTCTTCTAATATTTTTGAAAGCTCTGCTGCTTCAATTACAGATAATGAACTTAAATCGTCAGCAATTTTTTGTAAATCTGCCATTTTATTCT
>CACMOJ010000010.1 GCA_902615325.1 uncultured SAR116 cluster alpha proteobacterium
AATGGCTGAAGTAAAAGAAGAAGAACAACAAAAAAAAGGTGGAATTTTAAAAATAATTCTATTCGTAATTGGTGGGATACTCTTGATTATTCTAGGCCTTGGAATTGGTTATTTTACTTTTGGCGGACAACCTGAAAAAGATCCTTCTGAGGAGGTGAATCAAATGATTGAAGGTAATCCTCAGGGAAAAGAGGATCAGAAAAAAGATAAAGATAATGAAGAAACTGATGAAGAGGGAATTATTACAAAAAATGTTAAAACAGTCCCAGACGTTGATGCTTATGAAACAACATATTTTGAATTTCCAGGTGATTTCACTACGAATTTGAAAAATAGTAAAAAGTTTTTACAAATTAGTGTTGGTGTTTCTACTCAATATGATGAAAAGGTTATTGAAATGGTTGATCAGCACCAGTTAGCTCTAAGATCTGTGATCTTATCAGTTATAAGTGATTTTTCTGAAGAAGGTATTTCTGGTAGTGAAGGTAAAAATTCTCTTTCTGAAAAGTTACTTAAAGAAATGAACGCAAAACTTGAATCTCTTAAAGAATTTCCAGGGATTGAGGGCGTTTATTTTACAAGTTTTGTAGTTCAATAAGGATTTATTAATGTCAAATACTTCAAGGAAATTGTCATCTGAAGAAGTTTCAGCTTTAATGGATGGTTTAAAATCTGGTGAAATTAACTCTGGTGATGGGCTTAATAATGATTTAGATGTAACATCTTTCACTTTTGGATCTGATAATCTTGAATTAATGGGAGATTATTATGCTTTAAGATTAATAAATGAAAGATTTGCCAGGATAGTAAGGAGTATATTCTTACCAATGTTAAGATTACAACCTAAAATAAATCCTTTTCCACCTGAAGTTAAAACTTACGATGAATACAGTGCCGGTCTAGAGAGTTTTATGAGTTTATCGACATCTCGTATAGAAGAACTCAAAGGTTCCATGTTGTTGGTTATGGATCCCTCATTTATTAGTATATTAACAAATTGCTATTATGGTGGAAAATTAGCTAGCTTTCCTACAAAAAAAGCCGAATTTACAGCAACCGAAGAAAGAATAATTGAAATAGTCAGTGATGGAATTGGAAGATCACTTGAAAATGCATGGAAAGATTTAATGCCAATTTCAATTAAAAATGTTGGTAGAGAAATAAATCCTCAATTTGCTACTCTTGTAGAGGCAACAGATTCAGTAATAATTTGTTCATTTGTTATACAATTACCAAATGTGGATTCAGCTTCATTCGATATTATTTATCCATTGCAAACACTGAAACCAATAGCGTCACTTTTAAGATCAAGAGTTCAATCTGATGTAGTTGAGGATGATAAAACTTGGAGAGAAAGATTACAAAATTCTGTATTAAATATACCTTTGCCTGTTTCTGCTATTTTGAGTGAACCAAAAGTAAAAGTATCACGAATGGTTAATTTTAAAAAAGGTGATTTGTTACAACTTGGTCCTGTTGATGGGGTAGATTTTTTAGTTGATAAGAAATTACTTTTTAAAGCAGAAATCGGTGAATCAAATGGTCAGGCTGCAATTAGTCTAAAAAATAGAATTTCTTAAAGGAGAATGTATGGCTGAAATAGAACAAGAAAATGACGTTAGAACTGAGGGTGAACAAACAGATGTTGGTATTGATAATTTAAAAGTTTTAGAAAATATAGAGGTAAAACTTACTGTAGAGGTTGGAGCATCTCAACTAAAAATTCGTGATCTCTTAAGACTAAATGAAGGTTCTGTAGTTGAATTAGAAAGACTTGCTGGAGATCCTTTAGATATCCTTGCAAATGGTGTTCAAATTGCAAGAGGAGAAGTTGTTATGGTTGGGGAAAGATTTGGTGTAAGATTCACTGAAGTAGCTAATCCTGAAGATACAGTAAAAAAGTTATAATTCAAAAATTTGACAAAATTTAATCAATAAATTCAATTAGTTAAATTAAATTACCATTGGCATAATTCTTGCTTCTTTTAATTGTGAGGTAAGTTATGAATGAAAGTATTTTAAATCCTTATACAATAATAGTAGTTTTGAGTTTTCTGGCTGTTTTTGTATTGGTAGCTTTTTTTGTAAGAAAAAAGAGCAGCTCTTTAAAGAAAATAATAAATAACAAAAAAATTAATGTTATTGAGTATTCAGCTGTAAGAGGTGGATATTCTGCAATAATTTTTTCAGTAGAAAATGAAAAGTTTTTTTTCGTTGGTCATAAGTCAGGTAATTCAAATCTTGTCCAAATTTTAAAATCTCAAGAAGATAAAAATCAAAATCATTTAAATACTTTTAAAGAGCTGAATGAAAATAAAGAAACTTCAAAAAATTCAATTGAAAAAGAAAACATTAATATTTCATCAAATTATCAAGCGAAAAAGCCATTGGAACAAGTAAATATCTCAGATCTTCTTGCATTACATAAAAAGAATTAATCATGTCAAAATTTTCAAAAAACTTAATATATTTTCCAGTAAAGGTAATATTTTTTTCATTATTTATTGTTTTTTTTAGTAATACTTTATTTGCCAATGAATTGTTGAATGGTTTACCTGCTTTAAATGTAAATACTAATGGAGATAGAACAGAATACTCGTTACCATTACAAATTTTAATTCTAATGGGAGCATTAACTATATTACCCTCATTAGTTTTAGGAATGACGAGTTTTACTAGAATAATAATAGTAATGTCGATTTTAAGACAAGCTTTAGGAACGCAACAAACACCTCCTAATCAAGTAATAATTGCAATTTCATTGTTTTTAACTTTTTTTATAATGAGTCCAACTTTTACAAAAATTTATAATGAAGCTGCAACACCATACATAAATAATGAAGTAACTGCAGAAGAAGCCGTAAATAAAGCAGGCAAAAGTATAAAAGATTTTATGGTTAAAAATACAAGAAAAACAGATCTTTTGATGTTTTCAGATTTGGCAGGCATTAATAAAAAATTTGAAAATTATGATGAAATTCCATTCAGAGTTGTTTTACCAGCTTTTATGACAAGTGAATTGAAGACAGCATTTCAAATAGGCTTTCTTATTTTTTTACCTTTCTTAGTTATTGATATGGTTATTTCTTCCATATTGATGTCATTGGGCATGATGATGCTTTCACCAATGCTTATTTCCTTACCGTTTAAATTATTGTTGTTTGTGTTAGTTGATGGATGGGCGATGACTGTTGGTTCTTTAGTAAGTACATTTGCTGTAGGGGGTTGAAATGACATTTGATGAAAATATTTCGATGCTAAGTCTTGCGTTTTATAAAGTGATAATGATCTGTGGTCCTATCTTAGGCTTAGCTCTAGCTATTGGATTACTTATAGGTATATTTCAAGCTGCTACATCTATAAATGAAATGACATTAAGTTTTGTTCCGAAAGTAATTGTTGTTTTAATTGGAATTGCATTTTTAGGAAACTTTTTTATGGTTGGATTATCAGATTATTTTTCTTTTATATTTGACCAAATTTCTGGTGTAGGGATTTAAGTAGCTTGATTATGAATACAATAGCTTTTCCAGGACTTGATTTAACAAATTTATACCAGCTAGTTTTAACATTCTTTTTTTCTTCACTAAGAATAAGCGCATTACTTATAAGTATGCCTTTTTTTTCAACAAGTTTTATTCCCCTACAAGTTCGTATTATATTGTCAATGTGTATAACTTTTTTTATTTTTCAAACTATAAAACTACCGAATTTGTCAGAAATAAACATTTTAAGTATATTTATAATTATCCTAGCTGAAATTGGTTTAGGTTTATCCGTTGGATTAATTATAAGTATCCTTTTTTCTGCAGCTTCTGTGAGTGGTGAAAAAATCGCATCTACAGCTGGATTATCCATGGCTAATATGGTTGATCCACAGTCTGGAGGACAAACTTTAGTAATAAGCACAGTGTTATCTTTATTTCTTATAAGTATTTTTTTATCTCTTGATGGACATTTATTTTTGATAAAAATGATTATTGAAAGTTACAATTATCTACCAATCGGCCAGTTTTTAAATTTTAAAGAAGTCAGTAATGCAGGAATATTTGCATTTGGAAGAATGTTATATTTGGGAAGTTTAATTATGTTGCCAGTTGTTGGAGGAATGTTACTTATTAATCTTGCAGGAGGAATAATTACTAGATCAGCACCAACATTAAATCTATTTTCTTTTATCTTTCCTATAACTTTACTTGGTGTATTTATTTTTCTCTACCTAGCTTTAGGAACTTTAGCTAATGCCTTTTCAGATCTAGTTGGCATAAGCATTAATTTAATTGATAATGTATTACATTCTAAAGAGTATAAATAATGGCTGAAGAACAAGATTCTCATGAAAAAACCGAAGAACCTACTCAACGCAAAATTGATAAATCAATTGAGGATGGTCAATTTTTAACTTCTAAAGAGATGTTTGTTTTTACTTCAGTTTTGATAGGATTGATGACACTTGTGTTTATGTCCTCACTTTTCCCAAATTTTTTGTCAATGTGGAAAACTTTTTTTATTTTTTCATCATATGAACTTGATTATCAAAAACCATATTTAGGAATTTTAAAGTTAGTAAAAATAATAGTTATTTTAACGTTTTTTATTGGTTTACCATTACTTATTACTTCAATAATTACACAATTTTGCATTGGAGGCGGAATACATTTTTCTCCAAAAGCCTTTTATTTTAAAGGTAATAAGATTAATCCTTTAACCGGGCTAAAAAGAATGTTTTCAATGCAAAGTTTAATTGAATTAACTAAATCAATTTTGAAAGTTTCTCTTTTAGGAGGTATTTCAGGCATTATAATTTATTTTGATTTAATAAATATAATACATTTGTCAGATAGAAGTCTTGTTCAAGCTCTGAAAGGTTACGTTGTATTATTTCCCAAATTAACTGTTTATCTGTTAATTGCACTAGCTGTAATAGCTATGATAGATTACGTTTGGCAAAAACATTCTCACAACGAAAAACTCAAAATGTCAATTAAGGAGATAAAAGATGAAATGAAAGATACAGATGGATCACCTGAGGTTAAACAAAAAATTAGAAAGTTGCAAAATGAGATTTCACAGCGAGCGAGTCAACAAAGTTCTGCCTTAGAGGATGTTAAAGATGCATCAGTTGTCATAACTAACCCTACACACTTTGCTGTGGCATTAAAGTATGAGGTTGGAGAAGAGGGAGCTCCTGTTATCCTAGCAATGGGAAGAGGGTTAATGGCAGAAAAAATAATGGATTTAGCTAAAGAAAAAAACATTGATGTTTTTAGTAGTCCATTATTAGCAAGGGCACTATATTTTACGGGTCAAATTGGCAAAGAAATTTCTGAAGATTTATATGCTAGTGTTGCTGCAATACTTGCATATATATTCAAGATTGAAAAAGGAGAAATTTTAGAAAAACCTGAAATTGAAATACCTAGTGCTTTACAATTTGATGAATATGGTAATAGAAAAGAGGATAATTCATGAAAAAAAGAAAAGGATTTGGACAGTTAGTTATTACTTTTGCATTTGGATATTCAGCTTTACTTTGTCATTTTCATGCAAGTGAGTTAAAAGAAAATGGAGAGATTTTTGGTGCCTTGTTATATTGGTTTTTTGGTTTAACTGCATTAGCCGGAGCTTTTCGATTTAAAATTGCAAGTATGATAGAAAAAATAATTGGCAAATAATAATGAGTAAAAAAGTTTTTTGTCATGGATGCGAATTTTTTTTTATAACTCATAGAATTAAAAGGCCATGGGGATGTAAAAAATTTGGGTTTATCTCAAAAATTCTACCTTCTACGGAAGTGTATATAACAACTGGTATGGAATGTGCATACAGAAAAGAGAGTAATTCTAAAAATAGAGGTTTAAATGAACGATAAAGTTGACGCCGTACAAGAAAGTATTAAATTAGCTCTAGATGCAGCAGACGCAGCTACAGATGTAACATCAGAATACAATACTGTAAGGAAACAACATAAAATTTTGGAGGATAAAGTGAAACAAATTCATAAATATACAACAGTCGTTTTCGTTTCTTCAATTGTATCTGGAATTTTTGTTGTGATTGTATCAGCTTTTTTGTTTATGCAAGGTTCAAGCAAACTTGATACTATGACTGAGACTAGTAGAGAAGCATTAGTTGTTTTTGCTGAAAATGTAGACAGTGTCAACAAATCACTCGAAAGTTTAAACAAAGCAATAAAAAAGCAAGATGAATTTTTAGCTGTAAATAAAAATGTAATTACTACTATGAACAAAATTGAAAAGAAAATTACTGATTCTAATAAGTTAACAGCAGCAGAACTCAGAACAATATCCAATTCATTAGTAAGTGAATTAGATACATTTTCTAAAAATTCTGCTAAAAATAATAATGAGTTAAAGAAAACATTGACTAATTTTGCATCACAAAGTTCTAAGGTCATCAAAAAATCAATGCAATCAATGAGCAAAAATCCAATATATAATAAGATTATTGCTAATCAATCTATGCAATCCCAACAGATTAATACATTAATTAAACAAAATAATAGTCTTGTAAGTAAAATGAAAGATAAGGCTGCTATGATTAAATACCCTTAAACACCTAAAAAATATTATGGAAAATAATGAAGCATTAAATTCTACTAACGAAGACAAAGAGAAGTTAAGTAGAAAATTTTTAAAAATTAGAAACGTTAGAGCTTTTTCAAATGCTTATAATGCTAGAATTAAAGAAGGTGATATTATTATAGGTTTAAATGGTGACTATTTCAATTCATCATATGACGATCTAAAAAATGCTCTTAATGAAGATGAAGAAGAAAAATTACTGACAATTCTAAGAGATGAAATCTGCTTTAATGTTACTGTAAAATCGTCATTAGGCGTCTCTTGTGAGTCAATAGATGAAACTCATATTAAAAATTTTTCAAATACTGAAATTAAAAAAAATTTGGAAAAAGACAAAACCTATAAACAATTTGAGGTATATAAGAACATTAAAAGAAATGGCTTTATATTAGATCTGGAGCTCTCAATATTAGCGAGTATAGCTCCTCCATTATGGATGTTATATCACAGATTATGGATGAATTTATGTTTTACAACAATCTTTTTAGTTATAATGTTTTTGGTTTCACCATGGTTATTTTGTATATCATGGGTATTAAAATCTTGGTACTATGGATTAAACCAAATTAATGTATTAAGGAATTACTATAATTTTAAAGATTATAGATTATTTTTAGTTTTAAGTTGTTTTAATGAAGAAGAAGCTCAAGTAATATCTCGGAAATTAGATCCTAAAATTGATTTTGATTATTCTTATCTTGAGCCACCAGTTCGTGATGAAAATAATTTAAATACTCTGTAATTTAAAAAGTTAACAAAAAATTAAATTTATTTTTCTGGTTGAGTATTTGGATTTTCTTCTGTTTTAGGTGTTTCTAACTGTTTTAGATTTTCATTAATTTTAAGATATAAATTTACTTTTTTAATAAAAACCTCATCATCCTTCTCAGTGGATTTAAAATAACTACCTAAAATTTGCTTACGTTTTAATACACCGAGTAATTTACCTTCACTCTCTATTTTGACATGTGAAGCATCAATTTTTTTTGTTGCTAAAGTTGCAATTTTAGTTTCAATAAATTCATTCTGTACAGCTGCTCTAATTCTCAATCCTGTATTTGTTTTAATCTTAGTTAATCGCATAACTAAACTATTTGTTCTTCTAATTAAGTCATCACCTATTTCTTCTAATTGCATTCTAGAAGGTGGCGGTACTTTTACAATTAAGAATTGTGAATTTTTTTCTTTTAATTTTACGGGAAAACCAGACTCTTTTATTGTCGTCATAACCGTGTCTAAATTATCTTTGCTGTAAACCATTACTTCTAAATTCAACGGATCATCAGGCGCTTCGACATTAGCAATGTCAGCTAACCTCCTTTTTCTTCCATCCAACATTACAAATATACTATTAAAGACTGCAATGTTAGCATCTTCAGACTTTATTTCTGTGAGAGCATCAGCAAAATCTTCAATAGCTTTGGAAAAATTAGAAATTGCTTCTGTTGAATAACTTTCTAAATTTTCAGGAGTAAGTGTTTGTTCTGCCATAATATAATGTTGAAATTAATATTTTATTTCTATTTCAATCCTTCTATTTTTTGACCTACCTGAAGCATTATCATTTGAAGCAAGCGGTTTGGCCTCTCCATAACTTATTGCCATAAGACGATCTAAAGGAATATCTCCTGACTTTGATATTGATTGAACAACACTTGATGCTCTTGCTGCGGCTAGATCCCAGTTATCTCTATATTGTCCACCAAATATTAGAGGCACATTATCAGTATGCCCTGATACATTTATTTGACCTGTTCCTTTTTCACTAACTTTAGCAATCTTATCCATTATTCTTTTAGCATTATCAGTCAGTTCTGCCGAGCCTGATCTAAATGCTCCAGCTGAACCTACAGTGATAATTACTCTATCTTTCTCTCTTTTAACGTCAGTTAAACCTTGACCAATTTCTTGTTTTAAAGCTACTTTAAATTCATCTTCAGCACTTTTAGCTTTGATTTTAGTTTCTTCAGTCTTTCTTTTCTCCTCTCTTTCTTCTCTATTAATTTTTTCTATTTTATCAATTAGTGCTTTGTTACTTTGACTAGCCATTGCAATAGCTTTAATCTCATTATTTATACCACCAATCAACACATCTGTGTCATAATTCCCAGATTTATTTCTAGCATCTTCTATAGCTGTTATTGTTTGAGAAACTACATCTTTTAGATCTTTATTTTCTTGATTATTAATCTTTACAACTACTTTATCATCAATAACTTCAGTTTTTACGCTCTCGTCTAAATTAAGTGACTTCAGAGTTTCAGCAAGATTTTTAGCTTTTTCAATATCTTTCGAAGCAGATTTTGAACTTTCTCTTTGATCTTCTTCAGACTTAAGATCTAAATTTTTCTGCTCAGTATTTGTAGATTGTTGAGTCATGTTTTTTGTAACAGATGGTTCTGGGGAAGGACTGAAATTTAAAGCTAACACAGTTGTACCTCTGGGCTGCTCTACGACTGGAACGACTCTTTGAATACCAAAAGCATTTTTTAAACTACCACTAATTTGTTTAAATTTTGGGACATTAAATTCAGCAAATGATAAAATAAGAACAAAAAATGCCATCAATAAAGTGGCCATATCTGCAAAAGTTGCCATCCACGCAGGTGCACCTTTTGGGGGACATTTAGGACATTCTTCTTCTTCTTCTTCTACATTAGGATTTTCTTGTGCTTCTGCCATATAAATTCCTATATTGTTAAGCGGCCTCTTCTATTTTTGCTTGAAGTTTAGGTGGTAAATTTGCAATCAACTGATCTGTAATATTTCTTGGACTTTCCCCTCTAGAAATATATTTTAATCCCATCACAACCATTTCTCTGTAAAGAGCTTCATGGGCTGAGTAATTTTCTAATTTTGTAACAATAGGCATAAAAATACAGTTAGCTATCATTGCACCGTAAAGAGTTGTTAATAGAGCAACAGCCATTGCAGGCCCGATAGCTTTTGGATCAGCCATATTTCCCAACATTGCAACTAAACCAATTAATGTTCCTATCATGCCCATAGCAGGAGCTAAATCGACCCATGCTTGAAAAACACTTTTCATGTTATCATGGCGTCTTACCATACCTTTAACTTCTCTATTTAATTGTTCAGTCAATTTTGTTTCATCTGCTCCATCAACCAACATTTGTAGTCCTTTTTCAAAAAACTTATCAGGAACTTCTTGACCCTCTAGAGCCATCATGCCATCTTTTCTAGCAATTCCAGCTAATTCTGTGATTCTTGTTATTAATTCATCATGTTTTTTTGCACCAGGTAGGAAGACTTTTGCTAAAGTTCCAAAAGATGCAAGAAAATCTGGTAAAGTAGATCGATACATCACAGCAAAAAATGTCCCGCCAATTACGATTAACATTGATGGCGTATCAATGAATGGACCAATACCTCCTGACGAAACCATTGCTCCTGCAATCATTCCTAGTGTTCCAACTAAACCAATTAAAGATGCTATATCCATTTTTTATTCCTCATTAAATATAAAAAACATGATTTTAGGCATAAATTCTGCAAGAATGAGACCAAAATCAAAAAAATTAAAAAAAACATTTAGGTTATTATATGTGTAGAATACATCCTAGTAAATTTTTAAAATTAATTTTAGCAATATTTTTTTTAACATTTGCATCTAAATTTGTAATAGCATCAAATTATATATCTAGAGGTTACTATGTTATCGACTTAAAAAATAAAATAGAATGGATGACTTGTCCTGTAGGAATGGTTTGGAATAAAAGTACCTGTACAGGGATAGCAAAAAAATATGAGCTAAAATTTGTACCTGAAATTATTAACATAGCTAATGATCAATTAGGTGGTAATTGGAGATTACCTTCAAGAAATGAATTAGAGAGCTTGATATGTGCAGAATGTGTAAACGTTAAAATTAATTTAAAAACTTTTCCAAAAACACCCCCAGAGCCTTTTTGGACAAAAGATAAAAATTTCTGGCAACCAAAATTTAATTGGATAGTTAATTTCCTAAATGGGAACACATTTGGTCGTTATCCAAGTTATAAACCTAATTATGTTAGATTAGTAAGAGATAGAAATTAATTATTTTTTACTCTTAATATACTCTAATATTTTAAAAATTGTGATGAATACACCTAAGATTAAAATTGTATAAGCAGCATTTTCTGGAGTAACAAATTTTAAATAATGTAATTTATCCTTTTGTATTAAAGCTAATAATACTAATAAAAAAACAGAAAATAAAAAAATCCTTATTATTCTACAAATTTTGCATGATGTTGAAAAAAACATTAATATTTTCTTGTCAACTTAATGACATTTATAGACTTTAACACTAAATAAAATTCGGACATTAATTTAATAATACAATAAATATTATAGCTGATATAGATTTTTATTGTCAAATTTCTGTATATAAAATCATGTCAAATTAAAGTTTTGATTTTTCAAATAAAATTTTCTTTGATGATTAAATCAAAAGGAGATTTGTAATGAAGATTAATCAGCAATTAAAAATAAAACAAAATCAGTCTATTGTAATGACGCCACAATTGCAGCAGGCAATTAAGTTGTTGCAATTAACAAATATTGAATTAGCTGAATATGTAGAAAATGCTAAACTAGAAAACCCTTTTATAAAAGAAGATCTGTATATTAAAAAAGTTCAGATCAACGATCAAAAAACTTCTGATGTTTTTGAAAATACAAAACTAAATAAAGACCCATTAAAAATCAGCAGTAACTTAGAAATGAATAATTCTTTTGATACTCATATTCCTGATCAATCTTTTGAAAAATCTAAAACAAAAACTAGAAATAATTTTGAAAACAAAAGTACTTCACTATCTGAAGTTATTGAAAATACAGTATCAAGTAATATTTCATTAAAAGAATATTTAATAAATCAAATCTCAATATCATTCGAAAAAAAAGAGCAATCTCTAGCAATTTCTCTTATTGATTATTTGCATCCTAGTGGCTGGTTAATTCACTCCGTAGAAGAAATTGCTGAGGAATTAAATAAACCCTTTGATTATTTAGAGAAAATGATTTTGAAATTACAGTGTCTTGAACCAGTTGGAATATTTGCAAAAAATTTATCTGAATGTTTAAAGTTACAACTAGAAGAAAAAGGGATTTTGGATAAAAAATATGAAATTTTAATTGATAATTTAAAATTAATAACGAAGGGAAAAATTAAAACTCTTACAAAAATTTGTGAAATTGAAAATAGTAAAATTGTAGAGATGATAAATGTTATTAAAACACTAAATCCTAAGCCAGCAGAAAATTTTAATATTGAACCTATAAGAATTTCTGAACCAGATATTATCGTAACGAGAACAAATAAAGGTTGGAAGATTGATTTAAATAAATCTACTTTACCAACAATTAACCTAGATGAAGATTATATAAATGAAATAACTAATTTAAATCTTGGAGAAAATGATAATGATTTTACAACTAATAAAATTGGTGAGGCAAAATGGCTCCAAAAAGCAGTTGATCAAAGAAATAAAACAATTTTAAAAGTAGCATCGGTAATATTAAAAAAACAATTAGGTTTTTTTAAACACGGATTAAGTCATATGAAACCCTTAATTTTGAAGGATGTAGCTGATGCAATAGGTATGCATGAAAGTACTGTATCAAGAGTAACAAATAGCAAATTAATATTAACTGATTGGGGCTTATTATCTCTTAAAGACTTTTTTTCTGCTTCTATTCCAAGTTCTGAAGAGAGCCATAAACATGCAGCTTCAGCTGTAAGGGAAGCATTGAAGAAATTGATTTCTTCAGAAGTCTCAAATAAACCTCTTAGTGATGAAAAAATAGCAGAAGTTTTATCTAATCAGGGCATTGATGTAGCTAGAAGAACTGTAGCTAAATACAGAGATATGTTAAGCATTCCATCAAGTGCAGAAAGGAAAAGACAATCAAGGTTAAATAAGTTACTGACTGCTAGTTGAGTCTTGGTGAACTAATATCTTTAATGGTATAATCTTTTTTTTATATACCTTGTTATTTTTATTGAAAATTTTTAAGTCTATTTTAAAGCTTAATTTATTAGATTTTAAATATTCATTTTTACTAAGTAGTTTCATTAAATATACCTCTTATTGAGAGATCTGCATTTTACATGCCAAATTATTTCAAATCTGCAATAGATTTTAGACTATTTCTACTCAATAATTTTCTTCCTATCGAAAAGTAAATAGCAGGATTTTTAGATTTTCCATTTACTGATATTTCATAATGTAGGTGAGCACCATCGACTCTACCAGTTCTTCCCATTTTACCAATAATTTGCCCTTCAGAAACAATTTGGCCTTTTTTGACAAGTATTTTTGCTAAATGTCCATAAGTTGTATCGATACCGTAATTATGTCTAATTCTGATAACTTTTCCAAATGAACCATGATATCCAGCAAAAGTAACAACTCCGTCAGCAGAAACTTTAATGTTTTCCTGCCAAGTTCCAGCTAAATCTATTCCATGATGAAAACGCCACTTTTTGGTGACTGGGTGTTTTCTTTTTCCATATTTGCTTGTAACATAATAATGTTCCATTGGTGGTTTTAGAGGAATGAATTCTAATGCATTTTTATAAATAGCTAAAAGATCTAGACGTTCTTTAAATGCCATTAAAAACTTCTGAGTATTTTTTTTGTAGTCTATTTCTTTATTAATTAAATCTTTGACATTTCGTAATTTGTTATTTTTTAATTGCAAGTCAAGTTTGACAAAAACTTTCTCCAAATTTAATAATTCGTTATCTAAAGAAGCAATAAACCTCAAGTTAGATACCCTTTCATCCAGCTTTGGAGGTGAAATATAAAAAGCATCTTTCTCTATTGTGTCATCTACTCCAATTTGATGGTTTTTTTCAAATAAATCTAATTCATCATTATTTAAAATTTTTTTTGGATCAGAAGCTAATTTTTTATTCAGTGTTTCAATCTTTTTTAATTTATCAATTTCATTAATATTTTTTTTATCTTTGATTAAACTTTTACTTTTTTTTATTTTATTAGCATTAAAATCAATGTCATTAGTTTGTTCAGGCAAACTAATATTTGATTCAAGGCCAATTTTATTTTCATTTGATTTACTTTCATTTGTAATAATTTCGTTTAATACAGAATTAGTTTCAATCTTATTTGAATTATTATCTTTGAAAGTTGTTGGTAAATTTGCAGATGCTTCAGTGATAATATCTTTTTGTGCAACGTCAATTGCAGACGAAATTCCAACAATTGAATAGTAGATTATACTTGAAAAACCTACAACAAATGTTAGTGCTATTGAGACATAGTGTGAAAGTTTAAAATGTATCTCTATTGGACCACGTCTTGTAAATATTAAAAATCTTCTTTCAGATAATAGACCAACTTTTTGCTTTGTGAAAAGATCACCAAACCTGATTCCTTTTTTAACAGGAGGAAGTTTTTTACTAAGTTTTGTAATTGTTGACTTATTCAGCTTTTACTCCAATACATTTAATAGTAGCATAAATATTCCTACGTTAGAAAATACCTGTAATAACATTAGAAATACTAAAACTTTAGAAGAAATTGGGTTTTTTACTGATAATTGAACTGATGGAAAATCTTTTTTATTTTGAGTTGAAGTTTTTGAATTTGATAAATCATTGTTTTTATTATATTTAATCTCCTGTTCTTGGTAATTATAAGCTTTATCTGTTATATTATGAGTTACTTTTTTCTCATCATTAGCAGTTTTATTTTTATCAGTAGAAACATCACTGATGTCACTTTTTTGATCATCTTCAAATTTGATTCGCATCTTTTCAATTCTTTCACGAATATCAATTATTTGTTCTGCCATTTTAAAAATCCTATATTTATTGATACTTGGCTTGTTAATTGCACTATTTATACCAAAACTAATTGTATTATAATAAAAATATCTATAGTTTAATATAAGTTTAATTAAAAAATATATTTTAAACCTTTATTTAGATTAGGAAAAGTAAAATGGCAAATAAAACAGATGGCGTAGTAGAAAAATCTATAATCTCTTCTGATATGAAGATTAAAGGGAAGATAACTGCTTCTGGAGGTCTAGTATTACTTGGAAATGTTCAAGGTGATATTAAATGTAACAGTTTATCAATAGAAGAAACTGGAGTTCTCAAAGGAAACATTGATGCAGAATTAGTTTCAATTGCTGGGAAATTGGATGGACAAGTTTTATCTGAAGTTGTTTCAATTCGTTCAACAGGTTCAGTAACAGGTGAAGTTTCTTATGATAATATATCAATAGAAGAAGGTGCTAAAGTTGAAGCACAATTAGGGAAAAAGAAACAATAATTAAAATAATTAATAAAAGGTGTAATTATGGCAGATAAACAGGCAGTTCTAGGCAATGGAGCAAAATTTACAGGAAAAATTAGTAATTCTAAGTCAATAGAAATTAATGGAATAGTTCAAGCAGACTTAGTGACTGAAAAAGTAACTATTGGATCTTCAGGTAATTTTAAAGGTGCGGTTAAATCAGATTTAGTAGTAATAGCTGGGGAATATGAAGGTAAAATGAAAGCTGATAGTATTTGGTTAACAGAAAGTTCAAGGATTAGTGGTGAAATACATTATAAATCTCTACAAATGGATAGAGGTGCTGCACTTAACTGTCGAGTTGTTCATAATTGGGATAAGAAAGACCAAGCTAAAAAACAAGATCAAACTGAAGAAACACAAAAAGGAAAAGAGTAATAATTATATTATTCTAAATTTATTAATATTATTTAAAATAGGTGTAAAATGAGTGAAACAACATACATATCAGAAGAATTAATTATGGAAGGTACATTAGATTCATCTGGATCAGCTGTCGTGATTGCTGGCAGATTTAAAGGGGAATTAAGAGCTAAGGATGTTCTTTTAGAATCAAATAGTATTTTTGATGGAAATTTAATTGCAGATAAAGTTACCTTAGGGGGTTTAGTTAAAGGTGAAGTTGCTGCAAATACACTTAATGTGTCTAGTAGTGCTAGGGTAGAAGGCAATTTAAAGACAAATTCTTTATCAATTGATCTGGGCGCAGAAGTTGCTGGTAATATTAGTAGAATTTCTTAAATCAGTTTTTACTTGCAGTTTCAATACAATCTTTGAAAAATTGAATTGTATCCTCTTTACCCAATATTTTTGTAAGTTTCATAGCTGAATATCTGCCAGATGAAAGACTTACAGCTAGTTCATTTTCTTCATTAATTGAGTATTGGTTAAGTTTTTCTTCTATATCATCTCTGATTCTACACAATTCAATTTTTGTTATTGTTTGTTCATCATATTTATCTTTAATATGATCATTTAAATTAATTACATTTGCCATTATTAACTCCCAATATATATTCAATACGACAAATATTATTTAAATTAAATAAAAAATTAAGATGAATTATAGAATTTACAGAGGTGGAGAGCAATTAAGTCCTGAAAATTTTAACTTTAATGTTAAAAAAATAATTTTTATTTTTCATGGTCTTTTTGGTAGAGCAAAAAATTGGCATTCTATCGCTCTAAAATTAAGTAAATTTGTTGAGGGTTTTTTAATAGTTTTTGATTTAAGAAATCATGGAGAAAACGAGCCATCTACTAAGATTTCTTATTCGATAATGGTTGATGATGTGTATGAATTTATTCAGAGAAAAAATATAAATAAAATTTCAATTATTGGTCATTCTATGGGTGGAAAATTGGGTATGTTATTTACGCTCTTACACCCACAATCTGTAAAACAATTATTTGTTTTAGATATTGCTCCTACAGATTATCCAAGAGAAGAGTTTGAAATTGTTGACTACCTTTTAAAGATAGATATTAAAAATTGTAAAAGTAGAAACGAAGTTGATTATAAATTATCTAATTATATTAACGACAAACAATTAAGATTATTTTTATTACAAAATTTAAACTTTAATAATGGGAAATATACTTGGTCTTTAGATTTAAAAACTATTAAAATGGGAATGAAAGATTTGAGAGGATTTCCACTTACTTTAATTTCAAACGCATCCCAAGTCGAAACTTTTTGTATTTTTGGGGGTAATAGTTTATATATCAATGAAGTATATAAAGATAAATTTAAAACTCTATTTAAAAATATTCATTTTTTTAAAATTAAAGATGCAGGTCATTGGTTACACGTAGAAAAACCAGAAGAACTTATTAACTTAATCTCAAAAAAATTAATTTAACTTTTTCATTAATTACAATATAAGAAAGCATGGACCAAGATAAAATTTATTTGTTACGCTTAAATTGCAAGGATCAAATTGGGATAGTTTCAAAAATCTCAACTTTGTTAGCGAATAAAAACTGTAACATCATTGAATCTAAACAGTTCACTGATCAGGATACAAGTGGTTTTTTTATCAGACAAAGTTTTCAAGTGCCAAATGGATTAAGCATTAAAATAATTAATAAAGAATTTGAAAGTTTATCAAAAATTTTAAATGCTAAGTATGAAATTAGACATACACATAAAACACTCAAAACTCTTATTTTGGTTTCAAAGTTTGACCACTGTTTAATCGAACTTATTAATAAAACCAAAAATAAAAGCTTAAATTTATCGATTGAAGCAATTATATCAAATCATAATAAATTGAAAAAAATATCTTCTGTAGAAAATTTACCTTTTTACTATTTTCCAATCAATAATGATAAGATAAATCAAGAGAAACGTATTATTAAAATTATAGATGAAAAAAAAATTGATATTATAATTTTAGCAAGATACATGCAAATTTTGTCAAGAAATTTTGTCGATCAATTTTATGGAAAAATTATAAATATTCATCACAGTTTTTTACCAAGTTTTAAAGGAGCGAAACCATATCATCAAGCTTATGAACGAGGGGTCAAAATAATTGGAGCAACTGCACATTTTGTTAATCAAAATTTAGATGAAGGGCCTATAATTGAGCAAGATGTAGAAAAAGTTGATCATGAACTTAGTCCAGGTGACTTAGTTGCAATTGGGAAAGATATTGAGGCAAGAGTTTTGTATAAAGCCATAAAAAATTTTAGTGAGGGCAGAGTTTTTTTAAATGAAAAAAAAACGATTGTTTTTAAAGGAGATAAAATTTTATGAATGATGTGATAAGAGATATTGTTATTATTGGAACAGGTTCTGCAGGACTTACAGCTGGAATTTATGCAGCTAGAGCCAATTTAAAGCCTTTAATTTTAGAAGGGCTTCAACCAGGCGGACAATTAACCATCACAACTGATGTTGAAAATTATCCAGGTTTCTCTGATGTTGTTCAAGGTCCTTGGCTCATGGATCAAATGAAAGCACAGGCTTTAAACGTGGGTGCAGAAATAATTAATGAATTAGTTATAAGTGTGGACTTCAGTGATAAATTAAAAATAATAAAATGTGATAGTGGCAAGATTATTAAAACAAAATCAGTAATAATTTGTACCGGGGCACAAGCTCGTTGGCTTGGAATTGAGAGTGAAAAAAAATTTAACGGTAAAGGTGTTTCTGCTTGTGCTACTTGTGACGGTTTTTTTTATAGAAATAAAAATGTTGCAGTTATTGGTGGTGGAAACACTGCTGTTGAAGAAGCATTATATCTATCTAATATTTGTGAAAAAGTAATTTTAGTTCATAGAAGAGAGATTTTAAGAGCTGAAAAAATATTACAAGATAGAGTCTTTTCTAGAAAGAATATTGATTTTTTGTGGAATTATGTAGTTGATGATTTTGTTGGAGATGATAAAGGCTTAAATAGTTTAAATTTATCATCTACTAAAAACACATCGAAAAAAAGTATAAATGTAGATGGAGCGTTTGTCGCTATTGGTCATATACCTTCGACTGAATGTTTTACAAATCAAATTCTATTAGATGATGAAGGATATATTGAAGTTAAAGAAAAGGGATCTACTTTAACAAATATTGATGGTGTGTTCGCTGCTGGTGATTGTGTTGACAAAATTTATAGACAGGCCATCACAGCCGCTGGCATGGGTTGTATGGCTGCTTTAGATGCTGAAAAATGGTTGCAAGAAACTTAATTTATTTTAAGCAAAGCTTCATCAAATCATATACGATATTTGCAGATATGTAATCATAAGCATGAAAATTTTCTATTGGAGTGAATTCAACATAATCAAATCCAATTATTTTTCTATTTTTTATTAATTTTTCTAAAATTAAAAACGTTTCATTATAATATAATCCATTTGGAACTGGAGTTCCTGTGGCAGGCATGACAGACGGATCTAGGCAATCTGAATCAAATGTTATGTAAACATTTTTTGGAAATTTTTTAGGTAATTTAATGTTTAGATTTTTTCTGTAATCATCAATTGTTTTATAATAAATATTTAATTCATCTCTCAATTTAATCTCTTCATCTGATTGTGCTCTTACTCCAAATTGAAAAATTGGAATATTTTCTTTATGAATTTTATACATCACAGTTGCATGAGAATTTATGTTTCTACTGTATGTTTTTCTTAAATCAGCATGAGCGTCAAATTGTATTATACCAAAATCTTCATTAGAATTTTCGTATTTTTTTTTAAACCCCTTAATGACTCCAAATGTCAAACTATGTTCACCACCAATACAAACAGGAATTTTATTTTTTTTTAAAATTTCAAATATTACATTTTCTATATTTTTAAATATTAAGTTGAAATTTAAGGAGCAATCAATTGCATCATGTGTGTATATTCCAAAATCACATGGGCTGTTATGATTTCTTTCAAGTTGATTACTAGCTTCTATTATGGTTTCTGGAGCTCTAGATGTCCCTTTTCCATAAGATACAGTCTTTTCGAGAGGTATGGGTAAAATATGAAATTTAGAACAGTCAAAGCTCTTTTCTTTATTTGATAATTCTTCCTCTAAGAATTTTTTTTTGTTTGTATTAATCATTTTAATTTCTTGTCTCAAAATCTTTAAAATCAAAAGATTTGATTACTTTAAAATCATTCTTTTCACTATTCCATAATATAACTTCAGGATGGTTAATCCCATTAAAAAAATTAGTTTTTACTAATGTATAGTGTGCCTGATCTAAAAACACAATTTTATCTCCAATCTTTGGTTTTTCTATAAAATTATATTCACCAATAATGTCTCCAGCTAAACAACTTGGGCCACCTAAAACAACACTTATTCCTTTATCTGGTTCATTCATTAACAATGGTCTATATGGAGCTTCAATTACGTCTGGCATGTGACAAACAGGACTTATATCCGTAATAGCAATATTTGGAATTTTCTTATTATATCCATGGACATAATCTAAAATTTCTCCAACTAAAACACCTGATTGAAAAACAACAGCTTCGCCAGGTTCTAATATAATTTGACAATTTGTTAATGTTTTCAATTTAAGAAGAAAATTAGTTAATTTAGATAAATTATAATCTGACCTGGTGATATGGTGCCCACCCCCTAAATTAATCCATTCTAGATTTTCAACTATATTTTTAAGATATGGCCAAATAATATGCCAAGTATTTTCTAAGGCATCAAAATTTTGTTCGCATAAAGAATGAAAATGAATTCCCTTTATATCCGTAAAGTCAATTTTGTCTAATTGATTTATATGAATTCCTAATCGAGAATCAAAACTTGAGGAGTTATATTTTGAAACCTCAACCTCTGAATATAAAGGGTTTATTCTTACGCCAATTTCAATATTTTCATTTACACATAATTTTTTATATTTCTTGATTTGCGAAATAGAGTTGAAAGTGATGTGTTGTGAATATTTCATTATATCACTAAATTCCGTATCTTTGAATGCTGGGGAATAAGTACTAATAAGACCTTTAAAGTATTTCTTACCAAATTTTGCTTCATTTAAACCAGATGCGCAAACACCATCTAAAACATTTGAAATAATAGGGAATAAATTTTTAAGAGAAAATGCTTTTAATGCTAAAAGAATTTTCACATCTGTATCTTTTTTTAACTTATTGAATATTCTTAAATTGTCTTTAATAATTTTTGTGTCAATAACATAACTAGGAGAAGGTATTATAGATAAATCAAGCTTTGTAAAATATTTTTTATTTACTTTGACGGTTGGTAGCATCTTAGAAGTCTAATGGTTTATCTAATTCAACAATTTTGTTAGGTAGTCCATATATTCTTAGCGATTCCATAAAAGGATCAGGATCGAATTGTTCTAAATTCCAAACACCAGGTCGAAACCATGTTTTATTTAATATCAATAAAGATCCAATCATTGCGGGAACTCCAGTGGTATAAGATACTGCTTGACTTTCCACTTCTTCAAAACATTTCTTATGATCACAAATATTGTAACAGTAAATTGTTTTAATTTCATTATTTTTAAGACCACTAATTATTGTTCCTATGCAAGTTTTACCTTTTGTATTTTTTCCTAAGGATTTTGGATCTGGTAAAACTTCCTTAAGAAACTCCAGCGGTATAATATCCAAATTTTTAAATTTTATTGGTGTTATAGAAGTTAACCCAACATTTTGTAAAACACTTAAATAATTCAGATATTGATCTCCAAATGTCATCCAAAATCGAGCTTGCTTTAAATCACTAAAATTTTTAACTATGCTTTCTAATTCTTCGTGATACATAAGGTACATATTTCTTTTTCCAACTCCTGGAAAATTAAATTCAATTTTTTTAGATAACGGATCTCCAGTTATCCACTTACCATTTTTATAAAATCTACTATTTTGAGAAATTTCTCTTATATTTATTTCTGGATTAAAATTTGTTGCAAAATGTTGTCCATGATCACCACCATTGCAATCTAAAATGTCTAAGTGGTGAATTTCATCTAAATAATGTTTTTTAATGTATGCTGTGTAAACATTTGTTACACCTGGATCAAAACCTGAGCCCAGTAATCCCATTAAATTTTTTTCTTTAAATCTATCATTTAGTTCCCATTGCCATTTATATTCGAATTTTGCTTCATCTCGAGGTTCATAATTTGCAGTATCTAAGTAATTAACATTTGCATTTAGACAAGCTTCCATTATGTTCAAATCTTGGTATGGTAATGCAAGATTTACAACTAATTCAGGACAGTATTTTGTTATAATCTTTGATGTTTCAGAAATGTTATCAGCATCTAATTCTTCAATGTTAATATTATAATTATATTTATCTTTGATTTGTTTTTGAATTTTTTTACAATTATAAATTGTTCTACTTGCCAAAGTTATTTCTTTAAAATTACAAGATAATTGAGCCATTTTGTGAATTGCTACAGACGAGACACCCCCAGCACCAATGACAAGAACCTTACTCAAAATAACCTCATTTAATTTTCAAAATAAGTATAGCCATCTATAGACGCTTTGAAATTTTTTAACAATTGATTTTTTTCTTTACTATTGATCAAATTTTTTTTGTAAAATTTTTTAGTTTTCTCTGAAAAAATTTTCAAAACTTCACTTGATGAATATTCAACATAACTCAAAACTTGAGATATTTTGTCCCCAATTTGTTCATGTACAATTTTGAATTTTCCATTTTCTTCTAATCTAACTGTTGATATGTTTGTATCTCCAAATAAATTATGAAGATCACCTAAGGTTTCTTGATAAGCTCCAACAAAAAAAACACCTAAGTAGTACTCTTCATTTTTTTTTACTTCATGTATAGGTAATGTATCTTTTATTCCATCATTTAAGACAAACTTTGAAATCATGCCATCACTATCACAAGTAATATCATTAAGAATGACATGTTTCTTTGGTTTAAGATTTAATTTTTGAATTGGAGCTATTGGATGTAATTGATCTATAGCCCACATATCAGGTAAACTTTGAAATAATGAAAAATTTCCATGATATATATCAGCTAGATTATTGAGTTTGCCAGCTATTGGATTAGAATTTAATTTTTTTTCTTCTACATATTTTTTTATGCGATTTAAAACATATAAGTATGTTTTTTCAATTTTAGAGATTTCTGATAAATTTATTTGTCCATTTCTGAATAAAATTCTCAATTCATCTCTATAATAATTTAGGTCATTAAAACACTCTTGTATCCGATCCTTATTAATGTAATTCAAGATTTGAATCATATAGGATAAATAAATATGATCTTTTTTATTCAATTTAGGACATGATTTGACATCAAAAATAGTTGTGTCAAGAATATTGAAAACCAAAATTGAGCTTGGAGCTACAGTTGCTCTTCCAGATTCTGTAATAATTACGGGATGCTTGATTTTGGCTTTGTCGAATTCAAGTTTCAGAGTTTCAACAATATTTATACAATATTCCTCCATGGAATAATTCATAGAATGAAATTTTGATTTGTTTTCACCAGTATAATCAATACCTAGCCCACCGCCCAAATCTATATATTTCAAAGGTGCTCCATATTTTGAAATTTCAATAAAAAATCTACAGGCTTCTTGAGTGTATTTCCTTATCTCTATGATATCTGGTACTTGACTTCCTAGGTGAGAGTGTTGAAGAATTAAACATTCTAATAATCGATTTTTTTTTAGCTTATTGAGAGCCTCGGTAATTTTATCTACAGGAAGGCCGAAAGCACTTCTATCACCACTTGATTGAGACCATTTGCCACTTATTAGATTTGTTAGTTTTATTCTTATGCCCAACAGAGGCTTTACTTTAAGTGAGTTAGATATTTTTATAATTAATTCTAGTTCTTTAATACTTTCTATTACAAGAATGGTTTTTATATTAATTTTGTTTGAGAGTAATGATAACTTTATAAATTCTTCATCTTTTGTTCCATTACAAACAATTAAAGCATTTTTAGTTAAGTTTTGACTTAAAGCTATTAACAATTCTGCTTTTGAACCAACTTCTAAACCTGAATTAAATTTTTTACTATATTTAACTACGTTTTTAATAACTTGTGATTGTTGATTAACTTTTATTGGATAAACACTTTTAAATTTATTTTTGTATCCTGTATTTTTAATAGATGTAATGAAATTTTGATTAATTTCATTAATCATAAACTGTAAATAATCAGAAACACGAATGATATAAGGAGGTGATAATTTTTGGTTTAATTTTTTTACTATTTTGGTTAGGTCAATAGGTTTGCTTTTATTTTTTAAAGGATTTAATAAACCTAAATTTCCATTGCTGAGTATTTGAAAAAAATCTTTTCCCCATTTTTCTACACCATAAATATCATTTTTCATAATCGCCTTATTAGAGGTAAAAATAATTTATTCAAGTAATTTTTTAAAATTGTTGAAACATCAAATTTACTATCTTATATACGAAATATGAATATAGTTAATGATATTTATAAAAGATCTATCGATTATGAACCAAATTTTTCCGAAATAATTTATTTCGGCATGGGTTGTTTTTGGGGTGCAGAAAAACTTTTTTGGAATTGTAATGGTATCCATGTTACGGCTGTCGGCTATTCTGCTGGTAATACAAAAAATCCAACTTATAAGGATATCTGTTATGGAAATACTTTTCATGCTGAAGTTGTTAAAATTGTTTATGATCCAAATAAAATTGACACTTTTCAGCTTCTTAAGGTTTTTTGGGAAGGACATAATCCAACACAAGGAATGAGACAAGGAAATGATATTGGAACACAGTATAGATCAATTATAATAACTACAAATGAAAAACAATTTGAATTAGCCAAACTAACGAATAACAAATATTCTGAATTATTAAAAAAAAGTGGATTTTCCAAAATTACAACAGAGATACAAAGTTTTAAAAATTTTTATTATGCTGAGGAGTATCATCAGCAATATCTTTTAAAAAATCCAAATGGTTATTGTGGTTTAGGTGGATGCAATGTTAGTTTAAACAATTGATCTTGACCTAAACTAATATTTATTATATTCACATTAATGAGGTTAATATGAAAGTAGTTAGTTCATTAAAAACACTAAAAGTCAGAGATAGAAATTGCCAAGTTGTAAGACGTAGAGGTAGACTTTATGTGATAAATAAAAAGAACCCTAGGTTTAAAGCTAGACAAGGCTAGATTAAATCAAATGAATTATAAAAAATGCTATAATTTTCAACATTTTAGAAGTCTTGCTAAATCTAAATTACCCTCACCCATTTTCAATTATATTGATGGCGCAGCTGATGATGAGGTTACATATCGAAGAAACACATCTTCGTTTGATGATGTCAGTTTAGTTCCAAATGTTTTACGTGGTGTTAAAGACGTAGATATTTCAACTACTATTTTTGGAAAAAAACTTGAGATGCCAGTGTATTGTTCTCCTACTGCTGTACAAAGACTATTTCATTATGAAGGGGAGCGGGCTGTAGCAAAAGCAGCAGATAAATTTGGTACAATGTTTGGTGTATCTTCACTTGGAACAGTTAGCGTTGAAGAAGTATCAAAAATTTCATCATCACCAAAAATGTTTCAGTTTTATTTTCATAAAGATAGAGGTTTAAACAATAGCATGTTGGAAAGAGCAAAAGCAGCTAAATTTGATGTTCTTGCATTAACTGTTGATACTATAACAGGAGGCAATAGGGAAAGAGATCTTAGAACAGGTTTTGTGATCCCTCCACGTTTTACCTTTAATAGTTTGTTGGAGTTTGTTTTAAAGCCTTATTGGGGTATAAATTATGTAACAAGTCCTAAATTTGAACTTCCTCACTTGCAAGATTATGTCGGAGCAGGAACATCTGCAATGACTTCAATTGGAGACTATTTTACAAATATGCTCGATCAATCAATGAATTGGAAAGATGCTGAAGATCTTGGAAAGAAATGGGGCGGACATTTTGCACTTAAAGGTGTTGTAAGTGTTGAAGATGCTAAAAGAGCTATTGATATTGGTTGCACAGGAGTAATAGTATCCAATCATGGTGGAAGACAACTAGATGGCTCAGTATCACCTTTCGATCAATTAGCAAAAATTGTTGACGCAGTTGGTGATAAAATCGATGTCATCTGCGAGGGGGGCATTCAAAGAGGTACACACATACTAAAAGCACTTTCAGTTGGTGCAAAAGCATGCGCAGGGGGAAGACTTTATTTGTATGCATTAGCATCAGCTGGTGAAAAAGGGGTTGAAAGAGCTCTTTCATTAATTAGAGAAGAAATTATTAGAGATATGAAATTAATGGGATGCACTTCGATTGATCAGTTAAGTAGGTCAAATTTACATTATTCTTAACAAACTATTTAAAAAAGTCATTGCCTTTATTATCAATGACCATAAATGCAGGGAAGTTTTCAACTTCAATTTTCCATACTGCTTCCATACCTAATTCTGGATATTCCAACACAGAGACTTTTTTAATTGAGTTTTTTGCTACATTTGCTGCAACCCCTCCAATGGAACCTAAGTAAAAACCTCCAAATTTTTTACATGAATCAACAACTACTTGAGATCTATTACCTTTTGCAAGCATAACCATTGATCCTCCAAACTTTTGAAATTTAGGTACATAACTATCCATTCTTCCGGCTGTTGTAGGTCCAAAGGAGCCAGAGGGTAGACCTTTTGGTTTTTTTGCAGGTCCTGCATAATATACAGGATATTTTTTAAAATAATCTGGTAAATCATTATTTTTCTCTAAATATTCTAGGATTTTTGCATGTGCGATATCTCTAGCTACTATCAGAGGCCCAGTCAGACTTAACCTTGTTTTAACTTTACATTGATTTAATTGTGATAAAATTTTATCCATGCCACTGGTTAGATCAATAGAAATAATTTCTTCAGCTAAATTTTCTTCAACTTCAGGAAGATACTGAGCTGGGTTTGTTTCAAGTTTTTCTAAAAATATACCTTTTGAGTTAATTTTTCCAAAAATTTGACGATCTGCCGAACAAGATACTCCTATTCCAACAGGCATTGAGGCACCATGCCTAGGTAGCCTAATAACTCTAACGTCGTGACAATAATATTTACCACCAAATTGTGCTCCTATTCCCATCTCTTGGGTCATTTTTAAAATGATCTCTTCCCATTCTCTATCTCTAAAAGCATGACCGGTTTTTTCATTTCCTTTTGTTGGAAGCCCATCTAAATATTTTGTTGATGCTAATTTAACTGTTTTTAAATTTAACTCAGCAGATGTTCCTCCGATCACAATTGCTAAATGATAGGGAGGACAAGCAGCAGTTCCAAGAGAGATTATAATTTCATACAAAAATTTTTTTAAATCTTTTGGATTTAAAATTGCTTTTGTTTGTTGATATAAAAAACTTTTGTTGGCTGACCCTCCACCCTTTTGAATAAAAATAAATTTATATTCATCACCTTCTGTTGAATATAGATTGATTTCACCGGGCAAATTATTATTAGTATTTTTTTCTTCAAACATTGAAATTGGTGCAAGTTGGGAAAATCTGAGATTATTATTTTGATAGCTATTATAAATTCCCCTGCATATTTGTTTTTCATCATTAAAATCTGTAATGATATTTTTCCCTCTGTATCCATTTACTATTGCAGTTCCTGTGTCTTGACACATTGGCAATACACCAGATGCAGAAATATTAGCATTTTTTAGCATTGTCATTGCAACGAATTGATCATTTTTGGAAGCTTCTTTATCATCAAGAATTTTTTTTAATTGTTTAAGGTGAGAGCTTCTATACAAATGAGAAATATTGTAAAAAGCATTTTCAGTAATTATTTCGAGTGCTTCTGGTTTTATTGATAAAAATTTTTTATCCCCAAAAGTCTTAATGCTTATGTAGTCTTTTTCAATTAATTCATATTCTGTATTATCATTTGCTATAGGGAACATAGTTGAAAAAGCAAAACTCATAATATTTCCTTTTAATCTAATCTTCTTCCTTTGATCTAAAAGCATCTAATGATAAAATTTCGGCATTATATTTGTGATTGATGTCTTTATTAGATTTACTTGTTATAATTTTTTTCTCTTTGCTTGTGTTTTCAGTCAATAAATTTTTTTTAAATTGCAGACTAAAACCAACCGATGGATCAGAAAAAGACATGATAGAATTAAATGGGACAGAAATATTTTTTTTAATCCCATTAAAAGAAAGAGTAACAGAAAATTTTTTTTCATCAATAGTGAGATCCCAAAATTGATGTTGTAATATGATTTTAATTTCATTGTCATCACTAGCTTTTAATTCAGGCGGTACTTTTACTCCTTTGTAGCTTGAGTTAAATGAAATATAGAAGTGGTGGTCGCCTGGAAGCCCTTGTTCATAAACTAATTCCAATGATTTTTTTACAACTAGTCTAAGTGTATCTTCAACTATTTGATCATAATCAATATTTTTTTTATCAACGTTATCCATCATAAAACCTATTAATAATGTAGATCAATTTTATTTTATTGAAAACATTTTTTACAGATAAAAATAAAAAAAAGGCAAGACCTAAGTCTTGCCCATGAATTTCTGTTGCCAGGTAGTTCAACCCCGCCGATCCTTGCTAGAGGATAGGACTTAAATTTCGGTTACTTTAGCTGCTAAGCAGCTGCAGCAACCGGAGCGTAGTTGTCATTTGCAACTATTAATTAGCCCGATATCGGTGGTACAATGCCGAGTAAAAGTTTTATTTTTATTACACACGTCGATCCTATTTCACCCCCATAATTATTTGGTGGAGGTGCCGGGTACCGCCCCCGGGTCCGTAAAGCTTATTTTATAAAATGTTTATTACCATAGTCTTAAAAGACAAGCATAGTATATATTATTTTCAGGGATTATTAAAGAGCAATGACAATGAACATAGTTTTTGTTATTAATATTAAGAGGTTTAAAATGAAACAATATTTAGATTTATTAAAAAATGTGTTTGATAATGGAATAATTAAAAATGATAGAACAGGGGTAGGAACAAAATCTATTTTTGGGTGGCAAATGAGATTTGATTTAAGTAATGGGTTTCCGCTTTTAACTACAAAAAAACTTCATATAAGGTCGATTATTCACGAACTATTATGGTTTGTAAAAGGAGATACAAATATAAAATATTTAAACGATAATGATGTGCACATATGGGACGATTGGGCAGATAATGAAGGTAATTTAGGTCCTGTCTATGGAAAACAATGGCGTTCATGGGAAAATGATGGGGTTAAAATAGACCAGTTAAAAAATGTTGTAGAATTAATAAAAAATGATCCAAATTCACGAAGAATAATTGTTTCTTCATGGAATCCAATAGATGTTTCAAAAATGGCCTTACCTCCTTGCCATTGTTTGTTTCAATTTAATGTATTAGGTAACAAACTTTCTTGTCAACTTTATCAAAGAAGTGCAGATATTTTTTTAGGAGTTCCATTTAACATTGCTTCTTATGCTCTTCTTACTCATATGATAGCTGAAATAACAAATTTAAATGTAGGGTATTTTGTTCACACACTTGGAGATGCGCACTTGTATCTTAATCATCAGGATCAAGCTAAAGAACAATTATCAAGAAAACCTAAAGATCTACCTAGACTAGTTATTAACAAAAAAAGAAAAAATATTGATGAGTTTGAGTTTGATGATTTTTTATTTCAAAATTATAACCCTGACCCTCATATTAAAGCTCCAATAGCAATTTGATATTATGAAAGTTTTGCAGAAAAATAAATTTCCAATAGTTACAATTGTTGCTGTTTCTAAGGATTTCATAATTGGTGATGGTAAAAAAATGTTATGGCATTTACCAAATGATTTAAAAAGATTAAAGTCTATTACTCTAGGTAATCCATTGATTATGGGAAGGAAAACTTTTGAGAGTATTGGCAAACCACTGCAAGGGAGAGCTAACATTATTCTGACTAATCAAAATAACTTTAAAAATGATGTTCAACTTGAAAAATATTTTGTAAAGAGTTTTGAGGATGCAGTAACTCAAGCCAATAATTGGATTTTTAACAAATATAAAAAAAGTGAATATAATACAAAAAAAATTTTTATTTTTGGAGGAGGTGAAATATATAAATTAGCTCTATGTTTTTGCAATAAAATTGAACTCACTTTAGTAGATGTTAAATTAAAAAAAGGAGTTTTATTTCCTCATATAGATGAAAAAAAGTGGAAAAAAAGATTAATACAAACAATTCAAGGAACTGAAAATTACCCATCTCATTCTTTTTGGGTGTATAATAGAAAAAATTAAATACCAATTTTTCTAAGTACTTTTTTACTAATATCTAAAAAAGAATTAAAGACAAGATTACTCTGATATTGATTAATTATTTTGTTTTTAACAATAAAATCTTTACTTAAATCCTCTGTAATTGGTAATTCTCCTAAAACTTCTGCACCAAATTTATCAGTGAGTTGTTGACTTGATTTTTTCCCAAAAATATAATGTTTTTTTTGACATTCATTACATTTATAATAGCTCATATTTTCAATTATACCCAAAATCGGTACATTAATTTTTTTAAACATATTTATTCCCCTCTTTACATCTAACAAAGATAATTCTTGAGGAGTAGTTATTATTAATGCTCCAGTAATATCAATCTTTTGAGAAATTGTTAATTGCACATCTCCTGTCCCTGGAGGAGTGTCAATAATTAATATATCTAGTTTCCCCCACGATACATCTCTTAGTAATTGTGTTACTGCTTTGATTACCATAGGTCCTCTCCAAACGTTTGGTGTTTCTTCTGGAATCAAATAGCCAATTGACATTGTTTTAAGACCATTGATTACAATTGGTAAAAAGCTCTTGTCTTCAATCCTAGGTTTTTCAGTTGTATTTAGTAATTTTGGTAAGCTAGGACCATATATATCAACGTCAAGTAAACCTACTTTAAATTTTAAATGTTGAAAAGTTAAAGCCAAGTGAAGGGCAAATGTTGACTTTCCAACACCACCTTTACCACTTGCTACCATTATTATGTATTTTGCGAATTTTGGTATTTTTAAAAATTTATTTAATTCATTATTTTTCATAAAGTTATAGTTAAGATTATATCAATTAAAAAAAAATTATATTTTAAATTAAAAAAAATAAAAAATTAAGGTTGAAATTTTTATATTGAACCAAATATACTTAACTCTAGATCATTGTCAGGTGTATTTAATGAATAATAACAACTCAGGCCCTTGGGGCAATAACGATAATAATCAAAGTCCATGGGGAAGAAGACCAAATAATCAAACACCCCCAGACGTTGATGAGATAATTAAAAATAGTAGAGATAAATTTAAAAAATTTATGCCATCAAAATTTGGTGGTGGAAAAAGTTTATCCATTATTTTTCTTATATTAATAGCATTATGGCTAGCAACTGGTATTTACAGAGTAAATCCACAAGAGCAAGGTGTTGTTCTTAGATTTGGAGAGTGGGTAAGAACAACTGAACCAGGTTTGCACTATCATTTTCCTTCACCAATTGAAAAAGTTATAACGCCAGATGTTACCAGAGAGAATAAAATAGAAATCGGTTACAGAGCATTTGGCGGTGGTAATTCAAATAGAAGAGATGTAGCAGATGAGTCAAAGATGATCACTGGTGATGAAAATAATATTGACATAGATTTTGTAGTTTTTTGGAAGATTTCTGACGCTGGTAAATATTTATTCAACCTTCAAGACCCACCAGAAACTGTAAAAGTAGCTGCTCAATCTATAATGAGAGATATCATTGGTCAAACTAAAATTCAAACAGCTCTCACAGAAGGTCGTCAAAATATTCAGCTTAAAGCTAAATCTTTACTTCAAGATCTCCTAAATTTATACGAAGCAGGTGTTGAAATAAGAGATGTTCAATTACTATCCGTAGACCCACCTCAGGAAGTTATTGATGCTTTTAACGATGTCCAAAGGGCTAGGCAGGATAGAGATACGCTCATTAATGAAGCTCAAGCTTTTAGAAACGATGTTGTTCCTAGAGCAAGAGGTGAAGCTGCTCAAATGATAAATCAAGCGCAAGCTTACGAAAGTGAGGTGGTTAATAGAGCAAAAGGTGATACCGACAGATTTCTATCAATCTACAATAGCTATAAAGTTGACCCTGACGTAACTAGATCAAGAATTTATTTAGAAACAATGGAAAAAGTTTTGTCAAATGTAAATAAAGTAATAATGGATAAATCATCAAGTTCATCAGGAATAGTGCCTTATCTGCCAATTGACAAACTACAAAATAAAGGGTCAAAATGATGAGTAATATTAGAATTTTAACATATACATTTGGAATTATAACATTATTTTTTATTTATAGTTCTTTTTTTACTGTTGATCAAACTAAGCAAGCGATTGTTCTTCAATTTGGAGAACCTAAAAGGGTTGTCAACAAACCTGGTTTAAATTTTAAGGTCCCATTTATACAAGATGTAACTTATTTTGAAAAAAGAGTTTTATCTCTTGTTTCTAGTGACTCCGAAGAAGTTATTTTATCCGATCAAAAAAGATTAGAAGTTGATACTTACTCAAGATTTAAGATAATTGATCCACTTCTATTTTACCAAACAGTAAGAAATGAAACAGGAGCTAGACAAAGATTAGAATCAATAATTGATTCTTCAGTTAGAAGAGTTTTGGGTAAATTAGAATTAGTTTCTATATTATCAGATGCAAGACAAAACATTGTTGATGATATAGGTACTGAAGTTAATCAGATAGTTAAAAGACTAGGTATGCAAATTATTGATGTGAGGATTAGAAGAGCTGATTATCCTGAAGCTACCAGTCAGAACATATTTAATAGAATGAGATCCGAAAGAGAACAAGAAGCAAAAGAATTTAGAGCCCAAGGCGCTGAAGAAGCCCAGAAAATTAGATCAGATGCAGAAAAACAGAAAACAATTTTAATTGCAGAAGCCAAACGAAAAGCAGAAGCTATAAGAGGAAATGGTGATGGTGAAGCAATTAAAATATATGCGGATGCATTTGGGAAAGATGCAAAATTTTTCAAATTCTATAGATCTATGTTAGCGTATGAAAAAACATTTGTAGATAAAGATACTACGATGATTTTATCCCCTGAAAGTGAGTTTTTTGATTTCTTTTCGGATAAAAAAGGCAACTAAATTTCTTATTTAACATATTTATGACACTTTTAACTTATTATAATTACGTGATTTAATTGAGGGATATATGTTTTTAAATCTTTTAAATAATAAACTAAAAATACTTCTATTTACGTTTTCAATAATATTTATACCTCTCATTGGTTATGCAAAAAAAGCTCCAGAAAGTTTTGCAAACTTAGCTGAATTATTGAGCCCATCTGTTGTAAATATTTCTACAACAACAATTATAGAAGACAGAAAAAATAATTTACCAGCTTTTCCTCCTGGATCACCATTTGAGGAATTTTTCAAACAATTTCAAGATCCCAACCAAGGTAAAAGAAGAGCACAATCACTTGGATCTGGTTTTATAATAGACAAAAAAGGGTTTATTATTACAAATAACCACGTAATTGAAAATGCCGAAAAAATCATGGTTATACTTCACGATGATAAATCTTTCGAAGCTGAGGTAGTTGGTAAAGATCCTAAAACAGATGTCGCATTACTTAAAATTAACCCAAAAAATGTAAATCTAAAAGCTGTAAAATTTGGTAATTCTAATAATTTGAGAGTAGGTGATTGGGTTATGGCTATTGGTAATCCTTTTGGTTTTGGAGGTACAGTTACAGCAGGAATTGTGTCTGCAAGAGGTAGGAATATAGGTGGGTCTTATGATGATTATATTCAAACTGATGCATCTATAAACAGAGGTAATTCTGGAGGCCCATTATTTGATATGTATGGAAATGTTGTAGGCATAAATACAGCAATATTTTCTCAATCTGGAGGTTCTGTTGGTATAGGCTTTGCTGTATCATCCAATCTAGCAAAACAAGTTTCAGATCAGCTTAGAAAATATGGTCGTACAAAACGAGGCTGGTTAGGTGTTTTAATTCAACAAATTACTGAAGAAATTGCTGATACTTTAGGTTTAAAAAACACACATGGTGCACTAGTATCGTCAGCAACCGAAAATGGTCCAGCGTATAAAGCTGGAATAAAATCTGGAGATATTATTTTAAGATTTAATGATATTAAAATCAAAAATATGAATGAATTACCAAAAGTTGTTGCTAGTACACCTGTTGGAAAATCAGTAAAGGTTGAAATTTGGAGAGAAGGCAAGATAAAAACGTTGGATGTAAAGCTTGGTGAATTAGAGTTAGCAGAAAATAATAACCTCACAAATAATAATCAAAAAAAAGGTCAAACAAAATCTTTTCCGAAGTTAGGTTTTGAAATTAAGCAATTAAACTCTCAAGACATTGAAAAATACAAAATAAAAAAATTTAAAAAAGGTATTATTATATCTAATGTAAAAAATAATAGTAAGGCTTTCAAAAGTGGTCTGAGAGAAGGTATGATTATAGTTAGAGTGGGACAGTCCGAAGTTTCTGATTTAAGTGTGATTACTAATGCTATAGAAAAGGCAAAAAAACAAAAAAGGAATGCATTATTAATGCTTGTTAATTTTAAGGGTAATGACAGATTTGTTGCAGTTGAAGTATTTTGAGATTATAAGTCATAATCCTGCAAATATAATATTCCCTTTAAATTTGTGTGATAAAAAATTACGTCTGCTACTTCATTTAATATTTGTTTACCTCTATATGAGATTCCAATTCCTGACTTTTTTATTAAATTAACATCATTTGCTCCATCACCAACTGAAATCACATCATTAAGTGTTAAATTGAATTTTCTTAAATAACTTCTTGTTATTTCTAATTTTGATTTTTTATCTAGTATAGGACTAAGTATATTCCCATTAAGTACAATTTTTTTATTATTTTTCTTATACAAAAAATTATTACAATGGTAATAATCAAATCCAAGTATTTTTGCTATATAGCTTACTGAAGGTGAAAACCCACCTGAGATCAATACAGTGATACAAGATCTACTCTTCATTTCTTTTACTAATTGTTTTGCTCCATCATTAATTTGAATTTTGGTATTTAACGCAAAGATATCTTCTAAAGGATAATTTTCTAATAACTTTATTCTTTTAAAAAGTGCTTCTTTAAATTCTAACTCACCATTCATAGCTTTTCTTGTGATATTTTTAATTTCACTTCCAATTCCAGCATGTTCAGCTATTTCGTCTAGGCTTTCCTCTTTAATAATAGTACTATCCATATCACATATAAGTAGTTTTTTTTTACGAGGTGATAAAATTTCTAAAAAATTTATGTCAATAGGTAAATTAACACAAAACGCTTTAATTTTTTTTTTAACAAAATCGTCAATAATATTTTCTTTTATAATCCACTCATAAAAATCATTTTTTTTTATTTGTTTATTTGTAAATTGAATATTTTCATTATTTAAAATAGAATTTATGTGATTAATGATATTGTTATCAATTTTAAAATTTGATGAATTTGATATAAATAAATAATTAGCCATTACTGTATTTAAAACATTATATATGATATGTCCAAAATTCAACTAATTGAGAATAAAATTACAAATTCAAGTTTTTATGAACCTCCAATTATAGTTATTTCTGGTCCCACAGGAATAGGGAAGTCAAAAATAGCTATATCATTAGCAAAAAAAATAAATGGGGTTATAATTAATGCAGACTCAATGCAAATATATAAGGAGCTCAAAATAATATCGTCACAGCCAAGTGATAGAGATAAAAAAATTATTTCCCATGAATTATATGGTATAAAACCAATTTATCAAAATTTCTCAGTTATAGATTGGTTAGAATTACTTAAAGAGAAACTTGATAAAATTTTCATTAAAAATAAAACACCAATTATTGTAGGTGGTACTGGCTTTTATATTAAATCAGCAACTAATGGAATTTCCAATATTCCAAAGGTCGACAAAATAGTTTC
Organism: uncultured SAR116 cluster alpha proteobacterium; assembly: GCA_902615325.1. GTDB lineage: Bacteria > Pseudomonadota > Alphaproteobacteria > Puniceispirillales > Marisalimonadaceae > TMED54. The sequence goes on from CACMOJ010000010.1 coordinate 35,381, forward strand.
AGAAAATTGTTCAAAACTTTTTGAAAAAATTGGACTTTTGGAATTCAGAAAACTTGTTGAAGAAATTGATAAAGATTTCACTTCCAAAAATATAGACAAACAAAGATTAATTAGGGCTTATTCGGTCTATTTGCAAACTGGGAAAAGTATTTCGGAATGGCATAAATGTTCAAAAATTAATAAAATACATAATACTTTCTTTAACATTTTATTGGAGCAGGAAAGAGAAAAAAACTATCAGAATTGTGAAAATAGATTTGAAGAATTTATTAAAAAAGGGGCTATTGAAGAAGTAAAATATTTAAAACACAAAAATTTTGATAGATCTTTACCAGGTTTTAAATGTATAGGTGTTAATTGGATACTAAAATACCTTGATAAAGAAATATCACTTAAAGATGCTATAATGTTAAGTAAACGAGATACTAGAAGATACGTAAAAAGACAATTAACTTGGTTTAAGCATAATTTTAATCCAGATCTGATTTTAAGGATCTGATTTCAATTAATAATATATTGACCAAATTAATAAACAAAGTTATTAAATATCGGAGATAATATGTTGAATAAAAGTATGAATGGTGCAGAAGCGCTTATAAAAGCGCTAATTGAGAATGATGTGGATACTGTTTTTGGTTATCCAGGTGGTGCCGTATTGCCAGTTTATGATGCTATTTTTAAAAATAATCGAATAAAACATATTTTAGTAAGACATGAACAAGCAGCAGTTCACGCAGCTGAGGGTTTTGCAAGATCTACTGGAAAAGTTGGATGTGTATTAGTTACTTCTGGGCCTGGTGCAACAAATGCAATAACTGGTTTAACTGATGCATTGATGGATTCAGTGCCTTTGGTATGTATTACTGGACAAGTTCCAACACATCTGATAGGAACTGATGCTTTTCAAGAAGCAGACACCACCGGTATTTCTAGGCCAGCAACAAAACATAATTACCTTATAAAAAAATCAAAAGATTTATGCAAGGTTGTACATGAAGCATTCGAAATTGCAAGTTCTGGAAGACCTGGTCCAGTTCTAATTGACCTTCCAAAAGATATTCAACTTTCTGAAGTAAAGTACGAGAAAAAAAATGTAGTTATTAATAAAAAAATCATAACGAACAATCCTGTAAAAAGTAATGAGATTAAAAAAATAGTTGATTTAATTTTAAGTTCAAAAAAACCCATTTTTTATGGAGGTGGAGGCATCATAAATTCTGGAACGGAAGCCTCGGTATATCTAAACAAAATTGTAAATTTGTTGAATGCTCCAATAACACTTACTTTAATGGGACTTGGAGCAGTTGCTTATGACAACAAAAATTTTCTTGGGATGTTAGGGATGCATGGAACCTACGAAGCTAATTTAGCTATGCATAATTGTGATTTATTGATTAATGTTGGTGCAAGATTTGATGACAGAGTTACAGGTAGATTAGACGCATTTTCTCCAAACTCAAAAAAAATTCACATTGATATTGATCCTTCTTCCATAAATAAAATTGTTCAAGTTGACTTACCTGTAATTGGTGATGTTAAAGTTGTCTTAAAGGAGGTATATAATGAACTTAAGAAAAGAAAAATAAAAACATTTTCTTTAAAAAGTTGGTGGTCTGTAATTAATAAATGGAAAGAAAAAAAATCACTCTCTTATTCTACTGATAAAGTTGTCATTAAACCTCAATATGCTATTGAAAAACTTTATAAAGCATCTAAATCAAGTGAGCCATTTGTTACTACTGAGGTAGGTCAACACCAAATGTGGGCTGCACAATATTTTGGCTTCTCGAAACCTAATCACTGGATGACATCGGGGGGTCTAGGGACTATGGGTTATGGATTACCAGCCTCAATTGGAGTACAAATAGCAAACCCTGAATCATTAGTTATAGATATCGCCGGAGAGGCCTCCTTCTTGATGAATATGCAGGAATTATCTACTATAGTACAATATAATTTACCAATTAAGATCTTCATCATTAATAACCAATGGATGGGCATGGTTAGACAATGGCAAGAGTTAATTCATGGATCTAGATATAGTGAAAGTTATACAGACTCCTTACCAGATTTTATAAAATTAGCGGAGAGTTTTGGCATTAAGGGAATTAGAGCCGAAAAGATGAACGAGTTGCAAGATGTTATCGATGATATGTTGGAACATCGTGGTCCAGTATTAGCAGACATATGTGTTGCTAAAGAGGAAAATTGTTTTCCAATGATACCTTCTGGGTCTGCTCATTATGATATGATTTTAAATAAAGAAGATAAAAAGAAACAAAAGGTTTCATCAGATGGATTGGCACTTGTGTAATTATGTCAATATATGAAAAATTAAATATAGAAGAAAATGAAAGTATTAGAACATTGACAGTTATTGTAAACAATGAACCCGGATCTTTAGCTAGGGTTATAGGTTTATTTTCTGGTAGAGGTTATAATATTGAAAGTTTAACTGTTACAGAAATTGATAATAAAAGAAGCCTTTCTAGAATTTCTATTGTAACAAAAGGTACTAGTAATACTATTGAACAAATTAAATCACAATTATCAAGATTGATCCCTGTGCATCTTGTAAGAGATTTGACATTGGAAGGTCCATTTATAAAAAGTGAATTAGCTCTTGTAAAAGTTGTTTCTTCTGGGTTGGATAGGGTAGAAGCCTTAAGAATTGCAGATACTTTTAGAGCTAAAACACTTGATGTTACATTAAAAAGTTTTGTTTTTGAATTAACAGGAAAACCTAATAAGATAGACGCATTTGTAAATCTCATGAAATCTCTTGGTGATATCGAAATATCACGCACAGGCGTTTCTGCAATGTCAAGAGGATTTGAGACAGAAACAAAAATAATTAATAAAATTTTTGACTAAAATTGATGAGGAGTTTGTATGAGAGTTTATTATGATAGGGATGCTGATATTGGTTTGATAAAATCAAAAAAAGTGCTTGTTATTGGCTATGGAAGTCAAGGTCATGCCCATGCCGCAAATCTAAGAGATAGTGGTGTTAAAGATGTAGCGATTGCGTTAAAAAAAGGATCACAATCTATTGAAAAAGCAAAAAAGGCCGGTTTTGAAGTTAAAGAAGTGTCTGATGGTGCCAAATGGGCCGATGTAATAATGATGGCTACTCCCGATGAACTTCAGGCTGATATTTATAATGAAAGTTTAAGAGAAAATATGAGAGCTGGATCATCCATTGCTTTTGCTCATGGTCTGAATGTTCATTTTAATTTGATTGAACCAAGAGATGATATTGATGTATTTATGGTTGCACCAAAAGGTCCAGGTCATACTGTTAGGTCTGAATATTTGCGTGGTGGTGGAGTGCCTTGTTTAATCGCAATAAATAAAAACTCAACAGGAAATGCTCATGATATAGGACTATCTTATGCGTGTGCAATTGGTGGAGGAAGATCTGGTGTAATTGAAACCACCTTTAAGGAAGAATGTGAGACTGACTTATTTGGAGAGCAGGTTGTTTTATGTGGCGGATTAGTTGAGTTAATTAGATCTGGTTTCGAAACCTTAGTAGAGGCGGGTTACGCTCCTGAAATGGCTTATTTTGAGTGTTTGCATGAAGTTAAGTTAATTGTTGATCTTATTTATGAAGGAGGTATAGCTAATATGAATTATTCAATAAGTAATACCGCAGAGTATGGTGAATATGTAACAGGCCCAAGAATAATTAACTCTGATACAAAAAAAGAAATGAAAAAAGTTTTAGATGATATTCAATCTGGAAAATTTACTAGAGACTGGATGCTTGAAAATAAAGTAAATCAAACAAGTTTTAAATCTACTAGAAGAAAAATATCAAAACATCAAATTGAAGAAATTGGTTCGAAGCTTAGAGGTATGATGCCTTGGATTACTGAGAATAGACTTGTTGATAAAGATAAAAATTAATTTATTATAATTAAAATTATTTTGATTAGAAAGGTAGTGTTTAATGATAGGTTCTTTTAAAGGTATTTTCTCTGCTGATCTAGCTATTGACCTTGGTACCGCCAACACTCTTGTTTATGTTAAAGGTAAAGGTATCTTGCTTAATGAACCTTCAGTTGTAGCAATTACCGAAATAAAAGGTAAAAATCATGTGCTAGCAGTTGGTGAAGAAGCAAAAACAATGTTAGGAAAAACTCCTGGAAATATTAGAGCTATAAGACCAATGGCAGACGGGGTTATAGCTGATTTTGATGTAGCTGAGGAAATGATTAAGCATTTTATTAAAAAAGTTAATAATTCTATTTTAAGTCCACAAGTTGTTGTTTGTGTCCCTTCTGGTGCAACTGCTGTTGAAAGACGGGCAATCCAAGAATCTGCAGAAGCAGCTGGTGCAAGAAGAGTGTTTTTAATAGAGGAGCCTATGGCAGCTGCAATAGGTGCAAATCTTCCAGTAACTGAAGCATCTGGATCGATGGTCGTAGATATTGGAGGTGGGACAACTGAGGTTGCAATACTTTCATTGGGCAATATAGTTTATGCAAGATCTGTAAGAGTTGGTGGTGATAAATTTGATGAAGCAATAGTTGGATTTATAAGAAGGCATCATAATTTATTAATTGGTGAAATGACGGCTGAAAGAATTAAAAAAGGTATAGCGATTGCTAAAGTACCAAAAGACGGTGTAGGTGCAACTATTGAAGTAAGGGGAAGAGATTTAGTAAATGGCGTCCCAAAAGAAATTGAAATTAACCAAGCACAGATTTGTGAAGCTCTAGCTGAACCTGTTGGGCAAATTATTGAGGCAACAAAGACTGCATTAGAGCAAACTCCACCAGAGCTAGCTGCAGACATTGTCGAGAGAGGTATTGTTTTAACTGGTGGAGGAGCTTTACTTAATGAATTAGATACAACTTTAAGGGATGCAACTGGACTACCTGTTGTAATTGCAGAAGATCCTCTGACATGTGTTGTTATGGGGACTGGTAGATGCCTTGATGAAATGAAATCTCTTAAAAACGTATTAATAGGTGCTTAACTATTTTATTTTTATAATTACATATAAAAGTATGTTTTTTGAAAAAAGCAAATTATATAAAAACAAATTTTTTAATTTAATACTTATTTTAACTTGTTTAATATTAATATTTATTGGTAAGTTAGATTTGGTCGCACTTAGAAATTTATCATCCTTTTTAACTGATTTTTTATCTCCTTTGTCAAATATAGTTAGTAAACCGGCTTTAGAATTAGAAAATGTTATTAAAGACGTAAGATCTGCAACCTTTTTAAGAGATCAAAATATTAAACTTAAAAGTGAAAATCGTAGACTTAAGATACTGGAAACAAAGTTGGCAAATACTGAGAGTGAAATAATTGAATTAAAAAAATTATTAAATTTTAAAATTGAACGTAATAAAATAATTTTTACTGGAAGAGTATTAAATATATCAGGTGGTACTTTTGCTAAAACTATGGTTGTAAATGGAGGAGAATTAAACGGAATTAAAAAAGGTCAACCAGTAATTTCATCCTTAGGATTAGTAGGTTCTGTGATAAGTGTTGGGCCATCTTCAAGTAGAGTTTTGTTAACTATCGACATAAATTCTATGATACCTTCATATTTAACTCAAAGTGGTTGGCCTGCAATTGCCCAAGGTGAAAATGGTAAATTATTAAAATTAAGATTTTTATCTTCGGAAGCTAAACCTATAATTGGCGAAATTATTGAAACTTCAGGACATGGTGGAGTATTTCCTGCGGGACTAAATGTTGGAAAAATAATATCTAAGACAAACGGGAATTTTTATGTGCAGCCTCTTCCTAATCCACAAAAACTAAGATTTGTTTCTATTCTATCCAAAGTTAATATAGAAAAAGGAAATAAGTCGAATGGATTTGCACCTCTTCAAGAAAATCAAAATAAAATAAATTTGAAAGGTTTTAATAAATTTACTAATTAAATCTACTTTAATGGAAAAGTTTAACTCAGAAATTTATTTTAATAATTTAATTTTTACATTAATCATTTTATTAGCTTGTTTTGTTCAAGTTTCTTTAAATTTTTTATCATTCTTTGTAATTTCTCAACCATATATTTTAGCTATAGTTTTATTTCTAACAATTCGAAGACTAAATCACGAGGCTTCAAGTCTTTTGATAATATTATATGGACTTTTATATGATTTAATTATAGGCGGATTGATTGGGATTCACTCTTTATTTTTTTTCTTAATAAAGTTTTTTACAATAAATTTAAATATGAGCAATAAGATTTATAAAAAATATGGTGAATGGTTTTTATTTTGTTTTTCATATATTATAAGTTTAATAACTATTAAAGTAATATTTGTGATTGTAAATTTTAAATTTCCAGATATTTATGCAATTTCGTTTAATATTGGGACAACACTTCTTCTTTTTCCTATATTTTTATTTTTAATCGATTTGCCAAAAATAATTTTAAAAATATTTGTAATTAAATGAAAAAATTTAATATAAAAAAAGATGTAGAGAGAAGATTTTTAATGTTATCTGTTTTAAAAGGTCTTTCATTTGGTGTTCTTTCATGGAGATTATTTGATCTTCAAGTAATTGAAAATAAAAAATATGATAAATTATCTAAAGATAACCAATTTAACTTCAGTTTAGTAGTTCCAGAAAGAGGTGAAATTTATGACAGAAAAGGCAGAGTTTTAGCTGCTAATAGAGATGCATTTAGTTTATACATAAAATCATCAGAAAATTTAAATATTGATCAAATTTTATTTAAGCTCATGTCAATTACAAATCTTAATGAAGACGATATAAATGATTTTAAAATCAGATACAGAGATCTTTATAAAAATAATGTTAATATATTTATGACAGATAATCTTTCACAAAGAGATATTTCAAAAATTGCTGTTAGATTACATGAATTTCCAGAAGTCAATTTTTTAATGACTAAAAAGAGAGTTTATCCTCAAGGAGCTATTACAGGTCATCTTATAGGATACACTGGAAAATTGACAGAAAAAGATCTACAAAAAAATAAAAACCTAATCAATTTCTCTAATTTAAGAATCGGAAAATATGGATTGGAAAAATTTTTTGATAAGAAGCTTAGAGGTGAATTTGGAAGAAGAAGACAAGAAGTTAATGCCAGAGGTAAAATTATCACTTCTAATTTGTATGAAAAACCTAATCCTGGAAAAAATCTAAATATTAGTATTGATCTAAATATTCAGTCATATGCCCTAAGTAGGCTTCAAAATATAAAATCAAATAAATTAGAATATAATGAACCTGAGACAGGTTCTGTAATCGTAATGGATGTCAATACAGGAGAATTACTATGTTGTGTTTCATCTCCTAATTTCAATCCTAATATTTTTTCAAGAGGCATCAAGTCAAGAGAATGGAAAACTCTAATAAATAATAAAAAAGCACCACTACTCAATAGGGCTGTTTCTGGCCTTTACCCGCCAGGCTCAACAATCAAAATGGCTGTTGCACTTGCTGCATTAGAAAGTGGCGTAATTGGATATGATAGTAAATTCTTCTGCAATGGAGTAAAAGAATATGGTGATATGAAATTTCATTGTTGGCATAAATATGGGCATGGAAATATAAATTTATCACAAGCCATTGAAAGGTCATGTGATGTATTTTTTTATGAACTTGGATTAAAAGTAGGAATTGAAAAAATTGGATCAATGTTAAAAAAGCTTGGTCTGTCCGCAAATATTAATTTAGAATTAAATGAACTCCGAAGGGGGTTAGTTCCTTCTAAGAAATGGAAATTAGAAGTAAAAGGTACAAGTTGGACACCAGGAGAAACTATTAATGCTTCTATTGGCCAAGGTTACATGTTAAGCAATCCAATTGAATTAACAACTATGGTTGCTCGTATAGCAAATTCCGAAATGTCAATTGAGCCAACATTACTATCAAATAAAAAACAAAAATTTTCTAAATTAGATATAAATAAAAATCATTTAACTTACATTAAAAGTGCAATGTCTAATGTAGTTAATAATGAGTTTGGTACAGCATATAAATCTAAGTTGAAAAATAAAAATATAAAAATGGCAGGAAAAACAGGTACTGTTCAAGTTATAAGAATTTCTGAAGAAGAAAGAGAAAAAGGTATTGTAAAAAATAAAGATCGTGAATGGAATAAACGTGACCATGCTTTGTTTGTTGGTTACGCGCCATTAGATAACCCTAAATATTCAATTTGTGTCATTGTGGAGCATGGAGGTAGCGGTTCCACTACTGCAGCACCTATTGCAAGAGATGTAATTTCAAAATTGTTAATTTGAAGTAGTATAAAAATGCTTTCCTACAAAAATAAATTTTATAAGCCAGATGGTATATTAAAAAAACTTTTAAAAATAGATTGGTTTCTTTTATTTTTAGTTTTAATTATTTGTATAATTGGGTTTGGCGCACTTTATTCAGCAGGTGATGGTAATTTAAATCCTTGGGCACTTAATCATTTATATAAAATTATTATGGGTTTTTTAATTGTATTTATTTTAAGTCAATTTAAGATTAATTTTATAGTCAAATTTTCAGTTATTTTTTATTTATTTTGTGTTTTATGTTTAATTTATGTCATTTATTTTGGTGTTGGAGATGTAAAAAGGTGGATTGATTTAAAATACTTTTTTTTTCAACCATCAGAATTAACTAAAGTATCAGTAATCTTATTATTAGCAAAATTTTTTACTGATTATCCAACTAACTCAAGTAACTTATTATATAATTTATTTGCAATGCTTTTAGTTCTTTTTCCTGGTTTTTTGATAATTAATCAACCAGATCTTGGAACTGGTTCAATGTTGATAATACTGGGTTTTTCTATAATTTTTTTAAATGGTCTTTCTTTAAATGTAATTTTTTCAATGATTATAGTATCTTTAATTTCTCTACCAATAATATGGCAAAACTTACTAGACTATCAAAAATACAGAATTTTGGTTTTCTTAAATCCCGAGTTAGATACTTTGGGCAAAGGATATCAGATAATGCAGTCAAAAATTGCTATAGGCTCAGGAGGTATTTTTGGAAAAGGATATTTAGCAGGAAGCCAGAGTAGGTTAGATTTTTTACCGGAAAAACACACTGACTTCGTATTTACTTTAATATCAGAAGAAATGGGTTTTATTGGATCTTTGTTAGTGATAATTTTATACCTACTTATAAATTTAATTTTAATGAGAGAATTTTTGAAAGAAGAAAATCTTACAAATAAAATTTTAATTTTTGGCGTTTCCTTTTTAATTTTTTTATATGTTATTTTTAATATTGGTATGGTATCTGGATTAATACCTGTTGTAGGGGCACCACTTCCATTTATTAGTAATGGAGGAACTTCTTTGATAACAATCTTTATTGGAATAGGTATAATTCAAAGCATTAGAGTAAGTAGAAATGTTTAAATTTTTTAAAATCAGAAAATGGTTTTTATGGTCATGGTTTGGATCTTCATTAATATTATTTTCATTATGGATTCAAGTAAAAATAGATGTAAAAATAAATGAATGGTTTGGGACGTTTTATGATATGATCCAAAAAGCTCTAGCTTCGCCTAATTCTATAACTCTCCAAGAATATTTTGACAGTTTATTTTCATTTATAAGTTTAGCCGGCATGTATGTGGGATTATATGTAATGATAAGTTATTTTACTGCTCACTATTTATTTAGATGGAGAACAGCTATGGTTGAGTGGTATCACTCGGTATATAATACTGCAAGAAATATTGAAGGGGCTGCACAAAGAGTTCAGGAAGATACTGTAAAGTTTGCAAGGATAATGGAGTCTCTAGGTACAAGCCTTGTTGAATCTATAATGGTTTTAATTCAGTTTATACCTATTTTGTTTGGATTATCTTTAGGCATACCAATTTATTTTTTTGGTGATTGGCAGTATGGTTTGATTACAGGAGCACTTATATGGACTATAGGGGGCACAATTTTTTTAATTACTCTTGGTTGGTTTTTAAGGTTAGTAGGTGTTGAATATGATTTACAAAAAAAAGAGGCTGCATATAGAAAAATTTTAGTGATTGCTGAAGATGACCAATTTGTTAGGCCGAAAAGAATAGATGAATTATTTAGTGATGTAAAACAAATTCATTTTTTAAGTTATTTAAGATATTTATATTTTAATATTGGCAGAATGGCATATTTGCAAGCAAATGTTCTTAGCGCATATGTTTTCCTTGCTCCAGCGATCGTTGCTGGCGTTGTAACTTTAGGAGTTATGCAACAAATTATAAGAGCATTTGGAAGAGTAGAAGGTTCAATGCAGTACTTGTTAAAGGCATGGCCAACAATTATAGAGCTGGCTAGTGTTTATAAAAGATTAAGAGAATTTGAGAATAGAATACTTTCAAATAAAATAGATGGTGTAGATAATATAAAAAATGAAAAAACTTAAATTTTCAATTGGGATTTTAAGTTGGAGAGGGTATGAAAGTCTTCATAATTCTCTCATGAGTTATGAAAAAAATGGTTTAAATTCGTTAACTAAATCAAAGTTTTTATGCCTACCTGAGTATAGCAATAAGGGTATTGAACTTGCAAAAATGTTTGGTTATACACCTATCCTTTTTCAAAATAATATAGGCATACTTAATGGATTTAAAAATCTTGCATTAAATATGCCTAATGGTCCAATATTGCTTTTAGAAAATGATTTGGTACTAATTGAAGATAAAAACTATACTTATACTTTATTAAAAACTTCGCTTCACCAACTCTATAAGTATAATGCAATTCAAGTCAGATTTAGAAGTATAAAAGATCCAGGCAAACCTTTTCATTCTATAGATAAATATAAAAAATACTGGGGTTTTGGAAAATTAAAAATAATTAAAAGATTTTTTAGACCAAATAAAGCTAAGAAATTAATTGGAACAGGAATCTATGTAGAAAATGATCCTCATTTAAAATTTTCAAATCATATAAAAATTTTAGAAAATAATTCATATTTAATTTCTTCTGAAATAATGAATTGGTCCAATTTAGCAATAATGGTTGACAAAGAAATTTTTTTAAATGTAATTATTCAAGAAGCTGAAAAAACAAAAAGTAAAAAAAAGATAAATGGCTTTAAAAATATAGAAATTGAGCTTAATAAAAAATGGTGGAGGAAAAAAAAAATGAAACTAATTATTACAAACGGACTGTTTAAACACTTTAGAGTTGACCACAGAGGTTATTAATTTTTTTTGGTAATTGATTTCCCTTTTTTTGCTATTTGTCTTTTCCTTCCAATTACAAGGTCTCCATTACCAACATCTTCTGTAATTACTGATCCAGCTGCAATAGTACTAGAGTCACCTACTTTTAGTGGAGCTATAAGTGTTGAGTTTGAACCTATAAAAGCATTTGAGCCAATACTTGTTTTATTTTTTTTAAAGCCATCATAATTACATGTAATAGACCCTGCACCTATGTTGCTTGATTTGCCAATTGAGGTATCACCTATGTATGAAAGATGATTGATCTTTACTTCATTTTCTGAAATTACATTTTTTAGTTCTACAAAATTGCCAATTTTATTATTTTCTTTTAAGATGGTGTTACCTCTTATTCTTGCAAAGGGACCTATTGAGCCATTTTTTTTAATATGGCAGTTCTCAAGATGAGAGAAAGGTAAAATAGTAGTGCCACTATTAATTTTAACTCCTTTGCCAATAAATACATTAGGATAAATCGTTACATCTTTTTGAATATTGGTATCATAAGAAAAGTAATTAGTTTGAGGGTCTATTAATGTAACTCCCTTATTAAGAAAAAAAATTCTAAGTTTATTTTGAATAATTTTTTCAGCTAAAGCTAAATCTTCTCTTGAATTTATTCCTATTACTTCATTTTCTTCAATATTTATCAAATCTATTTTAAGATTTTTTTTTGAAGCAATTCCTACTACATCAGTTAAATAATATTCATTTGTAAGACTATTGGGTTTGATCTTTGACAGCAAATTAAACATAATCTCACTTTTAAATGCCATTACACCGCCGTTACACAAATTTATATTTAATTTTGAATTTTTATCTTCAATGATTTCTAATGGCTTGCTATTTGTAGATAATATAATTTTACCATATGCATTTCTTTGTTTTTTTAAGAATGAGGTTAATGCAATATCATTATTTTTTCTTATAGAAGAAACAAGTTTTCTTATTGTTTTTTTTGTAATAAAGGGAGTATCCGCAAAACATACAATAACTACACCTTTGAAATTTTTAAGCTCGTTTTTTGTTTCAATAACAGCATTTCCAGTTCCAAGTTGATTATTTTGGATAACAATTGAATTATCTTCAGAATATTTTGAGTAATCAATATCTTTTGATGTTACTATTAATTTTTTATCTATTTTTAATGAGTTGTGTAAATTAAGTACCCAATCAATAAGTTTTAAATTTGCAATTTTATGAAATGGTTTAGGTGTAATTGACTTCATCCTAGAACCTTTTCCTGCACTAAGTATAACTGTACAAACATTCATAATTTATTTATATATTTTAATATCAAAAATTCAAATTTATTATTTAAATAGGATAAGTAATGTGTGGTATAATTGGTATAATTGGAAAAAAAAATGCTTGTAAAATAGCCTTAAACGTTCTTAAAAACTTAGAATATAGAGGTTATGACTCTGCTGGTTTAGCTTACGCTCAAAATAAAAAATTACATACCTTAAAAGCCATAGGCAAATTAAAGGAATTGTATTCCAAATATGAAATAATAGAGAATGAGGTTAAAAATGTAACTCTAGCAATAGGCCACACACGTTGGGCAACTCATGGTAAAGTTGTTATAGAAAACACTCACCCAATTCTTTCAGAAAACATAGCTGTAGTACATAATGGAATTATAGAAAATCATGATAATATTCGTTCACAATTAAAAAATAAAAATGTAGTTTTTGAGACTTCCACAGATACAGAAGTAATTCCACATTTACTTAGCGTATCAATTAAAAATAAAAATAATTTTTTTAATGCTTGCATTTCTGTCATAAATAAGATTGAAGGAGCTTATGCTTTTGCTGCAATAGAAAGCTCTAAAAATGAAATATTTGTAGCAAGAAAAACATCTCCTTTAGTTTTAGGACTAGGTGACGGATTTAATATAGTTGGTTCTGATGCTCAATCCATTTCACATTTAGTAAGTGAAGTAATTTATTTAAATGATGGTGATTACGCAGTACTAACTGAGTCAGAAATACAGATATTTGCTTCTGATAATAATAAAGTTGAAAGAGAAAAGATAAATATTAAATCAAATATTAATTTTTTAAATAAAGATGGTTTTAGGCATTTTATGGAAAAAGAAATCCATGAACAGCCTAATGTTTTAATTAATACTATTGGCAGTTTAATTAAAGAAGAAAAAGATCTAAATATCTTTCCTGAAAAAATGAATATAAAAAATAATTATGGTATTACACTATGTGCTGCAGGTACTAGCCATTATGCTGCAATGATTGGGAAATATTGGATAGAAAGATTTTCATCTATACCTGTTAATGTAGAATTATCTTCTGAGTACCGTTACAGAAGTCCAGCAGCCTCAATGTATTCGTCTATGATTGTAATATCACAATCGGGAGAAAGTATTGATACTTTAATGGCTATGAGAGAGGCGAAAAGACTTAATTTGACTACAACAGTAATTACAAATGTAGAAAATAGTTCAATAGATAGAGAAGCTGATTATTCCATTTACACACATGTTGGTCCTGAAGTAGGTGTTGCGAGCACAAAATCATTCACATCTCAGTTGATCATATTACTTTCACTAGCTATGAAACTTGCTTTTAATAATAATAAAATATCAATTAAAAAATATTTGGATTTTATTAAAAGTTTAAAATTAATTCCAAGCTTTTTATCTAAAATTTTATCATTAAACGAAAATTTTATGAATTTAGCTCAAGCTATAAAAAATAGCCACAATATTCTCTATCTTGGTAGAGGAATACTTTATCCTATAGCACTTGAAGGAGCATTAAAATTAAAAGAATTAAGTTATATACATTCTGAAGGCTTTGCAGCAGGTGAAATGAAACATGGACCAATAGCCCTAATTGAAGATGGTTTACCTATTATAATGTTTTTGGCTTCTGATGGAATGGAAGAAAAGTCAATATCTAATCTTCAAGAAGCTATAGCAAGAGGAGGAAAGGTATTTGTGATTTCAGACGAAAAGAATTTTGGAAAAATATCTTTTATTGAAAATAAAGTTTTAATCCCATCTTTTCAGGGAAATTGGAATGATATTTTTTCTCCAATTTTTATGTCAATTCCAGCGCAATTAATTGCATATCACGTTGCGAGGGAAAGAGGTACAGACGTTGATCAACCCAGAAACTTAGCTAAATCAGTTACTGTGGAATAGATTTAGAACTACTTTTGGTGATGAAAAATTTTACTTTGAGTATAATGTCTTGGTTGAAACAACTCAATTAGGTGTGTTTAGTTCAAATCCCAAAAGAAAACAAAGATTAGAATTGATCTATGTCTTACATCTCCAAGGATGGTCAAATAAACAAATTACAGATTACTTAAATTCTAAAAATCTTAAGACATTTAGAACAAGAAAACAGTAAACTCCAAAATTGATTTGGATGACTATTCATAAATATAAAAAAAGATTGTTAAGAAAATCTGATAAAATATTAAGAATTAAAGAAAGTATAAATGTGTCTCTACCGTTAGAAAAAATTCGAGAATTGGTAAAAAAAAGGATAAAATGAAGGAAGTTTATAAGAAGTTTTTGTTAATGATTGGGGTAAGTATCATTTTCGTTTTGATTGTTTATTCGTTATAATTAAAAAATGAAAAAAGTATTACTTATAACAATATTTTTATTACTACAATCTTTTCCATCTGTTGGTGAACTTAATGGGAAACGGTTAATTTGTGAATGTAAAACTTCTCCATTATCATCATGTGAAAAAGAAAAAGGGTATGAAAAATATTTATACTTTGATGGTTATAAATTTGAAAATAATAAAATAATTAAAGATTATTATTCCAAACTTAAAGATAAAATAATCTTGAGTAATGTTCAAATAACATATTCAACAAATACCACTTTTATAAAATGGAAGAGTATTGATAAATTTCAATCATATACACTAGATAGAAAAAATTTGAAAATAAATAAACATGATCTTGTCTTGGATTGGAAGTATACATATCAATGTAAATTAATAAGTAATTCAAAAGAGTATGATTTAAAATTAAAGAAAATGAAAATTGAATTTCAAAATTTATATAATAAAAAAATGAAAGAGAACAAGATTTAAATGAGAAAAGAACTTAAATTATTTTACAAAGCTATAAGTCTTGAAACTCTATTTTGGTTTTTGTTAATTATTGGAACCTTATTTTATTTAAAAAAAAAGGTTGAAAACTAACTCAATCCTTCAATGTTGAATAAATCATTGATTTTATTGGGTTTTTTGACTCTACAGAGTGATAAAGTAAGTGTTTCTGTAGGGGTAGGATTCTGATAAGTAACGCATGGAAAGAAAAAATACTTTTTGGATGGAGAATATTTAAATTATCCTGCCGACAACATCCTCTTTAAAAGTTTAATTCTTTGAATAACAAAATTATTTATTGTTTTAGAATTAGTTTTAATAGTATTTGAATTTTTTAAAATTAAATTTGCTAATGCACGATAGCATTTGATAACTTCTTCAAATACAGTTTCGTCAAAAGTTTGCGTATTTGCAGCATTAATAATTTTGTCTGTATTTGAAGCAAGAATTTGATCAGCAACTGCTATATCATCTTTACTGTATTGTTTAGCAAAAACCTCACTGAGATAAGCAGTTATCCCAATTTTAATTCCATCTTCAAAACTTTGTTGATCACCTAAACTAAAATCAACAGATGCATTTCCAATTACTACACCTGCACATGCTCCTACATTATCTAATTCGTTAGCAGTTACAATTTTTGTATTAATTGTAAGATTGAGAATTAATAAAAAAAATAATTTCACAAATATATTCATAAAAAATTTCATCATACAATTTTGTACATCTAAATTAGAAATTTTAATTGTTTATTTGTCAAACAGAATTAATATTTTTTGTATGTTTAGTTAAACTATAAATTCAAATTATGTGTTCTATAATATTGTTTAATCTGAAACACTCTATAACTATCGAGTAGCTCGACAAATGGGAATTTGTTGTTTATCATATTTGATAAATCTATTTTTTAAAAGAACAAATTTGATTAATAAAATAATTTCCTACAGATCCTTTTTTAAAATCAATCCAATCACCAACTTCATTTAGAATCTTAAATTTCCCTTTACCCATATGTTCTTCAAAATAAATATCTTTTAAAAATCTACTTTTTGAATTTGTACAGTTTGTTTCAAAGTGAACTATATTTGATCTTTCACCATATTTATCAATTTTTTTATAATCTCTTAATCTTAAGTAAAATCTTTTATTACCTTTAATTGTTAGAGACTTTATATCCACATAAAAGTCACCATTTTTTGTTTTCGTTATCAGTTTCCATTCAAAATCACCTAAACAAACCGAAGGAAAAATAAAAATTATTAATGTTATTAAAGTTTTTAACATTTAACTATCCTACTATAAAAAGTTAAAAAGTAGGAGGTTTATAAAAAATTATTTAATGATGATTGGAGTAAGTATTATTTTAGTTTTTTTCTAATATTTTTTGGGAGTTCTAAAAAAAAGATTTATTTCGATTTAGTATTAACAAGTATCTCAAAATTACAAATAGTTTGTAAAATCATCTGACATGACAATGTCTGCTTCTCCACCCACTGCAGAAATAATTGCTCCCATATCATTAAATTCTTTAGAAGCTTTTTGCCAATTTTTCCTACCTTTATCGAAGTGTTTTTTTGAAAGCCAATATTTAACATAGACAACTGTTGACTCAGATGTATCAATAGTTGTTTCTTTTATAAGACCAACTCTCATTTGTTCATTTGTCACTTCTTTATTTAACAATTTTAATGCTTTTTTTGCTCTTTCGTTTGGACACTTTATTGTAACT
>CACMOJ010000011.1 GCA_902615325.1 uncultured SAR116 cluster alpha proteobacterium
ATATAGAATAATTAGCCTTATTTATTTTCAATTTGGTTGATGAATTTTTTAATTTTATTTATAGACTCTTTTGGCTTATCAATCAAAGGATTATGTCCACAATTATTCAAAATTAACTTTTTTAATTTACCTTTTAAATTTTCTTCTAAAATTTCAATTTGAGATAGTGTTCCATATGGATCATCTTTACCTTGAATTGCTAAAATTGGAATTTTTATGTCTTTTAAAATATGTGTGATATTCCAATTTTTAAATTTATCATCTAACCATACATCATTCCATCCATAAAATGCTATATCTGGATTGTTATGATATTTTGATAATCTTTTCTTTAAATTATCTTCATAAACATTTCTAATTTCTCTAATTGACAAAATATTCATTTCTTCAATAAAGAAATGCGGTGCAATTAGGATTGTTCCCAGAATTTCATAATTATTATTGTCTAAAGTGGAATTAATTGCTGCAATCGTTGCGCCATCACTATGACCTAATAGGAATACTTTATTTAAATTAAATTCTGACAACAATTTAGGAAGATATTTTTCTGCCTCTAAATTCATATAATTTATGGGCCTTGGCAAATTTATAGTTGATGATTTTCCATATCCTGCTCTGGAGTAAACAAAAATATTTAAACCTACCTCCTTAAATAATCTCTCAGGAATATCTTTCCACATTTCTAATGATCCTAAACCCTCATGCAAAAGCACAATTGTTGGAGTATTATTTTCAAATTCACCTATTGATAAAACTTCTAATTGTTGATCAAAAACGTTCTGAAAATAATTATTTTTTTTCATTATTTTCTTAATTTAAATCTTTGAATTTTACCAGTAGCAGTTTTAGGCAATGTTTTGACAAACTCAATAGATCTTGGGTATTTCCATAAACCAATTTTTTCTTTTACAATCTCTTTTATTGTTTTTTCAATTTCTTTTAATTTTTCTTTTTGGTTTTGTTCTGTTTTGAGAATTATAAAAGCTTTTGATTTTACGAGACCTTCATGATCAATTTCTGGTACGACTGCAGATTCTAAAACTTCATCATGATTTAGAATGGCTTGCTCAACTTCAAAAGGTGAAACCCATATCCCACTTACTTTAAACATATCATCTGTTCTACCACAATATACGAACTTACCGTTTTTATTTCTAATATATTTATCCCCAGTTCTTGTCCATTCACCTTCAAATGTTTTTCTGCTTTTATCTCTCATGTTCCAGTACCCATCCGCAGAACTTTCTCCTTTTACAAGTAACTCTCCAATTTCATCATTATTAATTATGTTGTTATTTTCATCTAATAATTTTAACTCATAGCCTGGAACAGCTATACCAGTTGTGCCGTACTCAATATCATCAACTTTGTTAGATAAAAATATATGCAACATTTCTGTTGACCCAATACCATCTAAAATATGCGTTGAGGTTAATTCATACCATTTTTTACCAATATTTTCCGGTAATGCCTCCCCAGCTGAAACAGAAATTTTTAAATTTTTAAATCCATCAAAGTTATTTGATTTTCTAAAATCTAAAATTGCAGAAAATATAGTAGGAACTGCAAAAAAAGTTGTTACATTAAATTTATTTAATAATGTAGAAACAACTTCAGGAGTCGGCCTTTCAGGAAGTAAAATAGTTGTGGCACCAACTGACATAGGGAAGGTCATAGCATTTCCTAGTCCATAAGCAAAAAATAACTTTGCTACAGAAAAAATAATGTCATTTTGGTGAATTTTTAAAACTTGTTTACCATAAGTTTTATATGTATATTCAAGACTTCCATGTACATGTTTAACGCCTTTTGGTTGACCAGTAGAACCAGAAGAATATAACCAAAATGCTATTTCATCTTTGGTACATTTTATAGTGTCTTGAAAGGAACATTTTTTAATTTCTTCATCAAAATTTATATAATTAGATTTCTTTGTTCCAACTTCTATAATATGTTTTATACTAGCATTTTCTTTTACTGAGTTTTCAAAGGAACTTAACAATCTAGAAGATATAAATACTGCTTTAGCTCTACTATTATTAATTATCTCATTAACAACTTCAGAAGATAATAAAGTATTTAGCAAAACAGGAACAACTCCTGATTTTAAACATCCCCAAAAAATAACTGGATAAGAAATAACGTCTTGCATTAAAATTATAACCCTATCCTCACGGTTTATTTTAAATTTTGAAAAGAAGTGTCTTAATTTGGAAGATTCTTTATACAAATCAGCATATGTAATGAATTTTTGTTTAGAACTATACTCTATAAAAGCTTTTTTTTCTTTTATATGACTATCAACATGTCTATCTACAAAAAATAATGATGCGTTTTCATTCATTTTATTCCTCAATCAGTTAATAAGATCATATTTTAAAAATTATATTAGATTATATTATTAAGTTCAAATAACTTGCTTGCAAATATAAATTTGAATTATCATTACTTAAACTTTATTTAAGGAAATTATGATTTTAAAACTCAAACTTATTAATTTTAAATTATTATGTTTTGTAATATTTTTATCTTTTTCTTCGTTTGCTTCAGCAGAAGATTTAATAAACCAGAAACAAATGTTAAAAAAGATTTTTGAATCAATTGTAAATATTGATGCTAAAATACCTGAAGAAGCTAGAACATCAAACACATTAGGTAAGTTTCGTGAAGGTAGTGGAGTTGTAATTGATAGTAAAAATATACTAACAATTGGTTATCTAATTTTGGAAGCTAGTGAAATAACAATTGGTTTATTTAATGGGAAAAAAATACCTGGGAAATTAACTGGATACGACCCTTATACTGGATTTGGTATTGTATCTCCAATAATACCAATAGAGTTAAAGCCTTTAAAAATTGGTAATTCAGATGTAATAGATATAGATGAAAAACTTTATATTCTACCCTCCCAAAAACAAGGGCCAGGTTCCGAAGTAAAATTAGTATCTAGAAGACCTTTTTTTGGTTGGTGGGAATATTATTTAGAAAATCCAATTTATACTTTTCCAACAAATCAATCATGGGCAGGTTCAGCGTTAACAAATATAAAGGGTGAAATTTTAGGAATAGGTTCACTTTTTATTAGAGATGCGACAAGCCCTGGTATTTTTTCACCTGGCAATATGTTTGTACCTGTGAACTTATTAAAGCCAATACTTCAAGATTTAAAAAAATATGGACATAGAAAGTCAGATTTAAAACCCTACATCGGATTATCACCAATTGAAAATAAGGGTAAAATTATTGTGTCAAGAGTAAGTATTGATGGACCATCAGATATTGCAGGTATAAAAGAAAATGATGTTATAATATCAATGAATGGAAATTTTATTAAAAGTTTACAAAATTTTTATTTATATTTATGGAATATTGGCAAAAGTGAAGCTTTGATTAATATCACAGTTTTGAGAGATGGAAACAAAATTAACTTTAAAGTCAGATCTAAAGACAGAATGAATTATTATGTTAAGAATAAGACTTATTAAATATATCAATTCAATTAATGGCGGGAGTGACGGGACTCGAACCCGCGGCCTCCGGCGTGACAGGCCGGCGCTCTAACCAAACTGAGCTACACCCCCTAATTAACAATATAATTACAGACACAATTTAGATAGGTCAAGAAAAGAAATCATTTATAAAATAATGATATTATCTTATTTTTGCTCATGATAGAAATTTCAAATAACATTCCAAAAATAAAAGTTGAAATTAGTGTATTTATAAAGAACGGAATTGCTAAAACATAACATTGTAAAAGTCCATCAAAATTTTTTGCATAAAATTCTGAGAATAACCAAACCCCCAAATTGGTACAAACAAAAAATATTACTGAGCTTAAAAATAATAAAAACAACCTAGAGAAAAAACTTTTATTAAACATACCAATAATACTGATTAAGGCCAGACTTCCCCAGGTAAAAATTAATAGATGATGGAATCCAATAAATAAGTCTGAAAAAGCAAAAGCCATTATCACAAATGAACTTGATCGTAAACCAAAATACATTGATGAATATAATGTTAAAGCAAGTACTGGAGTAAAATTTGGTGGATGAGGGAAGTATCTAAAGACAAAGATAAACAAAAAGATAGATAAAAAAATTGAGAATTTTTTTCCTAAATTATTATATTTAAAACTCATTAAAATTCACTTTCCACGCCACCAAAAAATGATATTCCTGGCGTATTATAATTTCTATTAACTTCATAATCTTGATCTAAAATATTAGATATTTTGAAGTTACTTTTTAAATTATTATCAATTTTATAATTAAAATTATAATTCACAAGAGAAAACGACGGTAATTCATTAGAGCTAGTATCATAGGCTCTTTCTTGATAAATGTACTCAAGTTGATTATTAATTTTATCTGACATTTTATAGTCAAACAAGCTACTAAATTTATGCATGGGAACTAAAGCCCCTTTGGTGCCATCATTTTTATCACTGTCTGTTTTTGTATATGAAAAATATAAATCAAGATTCTCTATAATATCGTATTTATTAACTGATACTTCATAACCAGAAATTTCTGTAAATCCTGAACCCTGTCGGTATCCACCTCCAGAATATTCTATTTCATTATCAATTTCGCTATTAAATACAGATGAAGATACTAAAAAACCTGACTTATAATTATTATAATCAAAACCTAACTCTTTATTTGTTGTTATTTCTGGCTCAAGTTTATTTATCCCACTTGCTAGATTATTACTTTCATATAAAGAAGGAGGCCTATAACCTGTTCCAAAAGAGGTTTTTAATTTAAAATTCTTAAAAAGATTGTAACCTAATTGAACTCTATGACTATCATGAGTACCATATATTTGATCATGATCAGTTCTTAATGACACATCTAAAAGACTATTTTTAGTTGGCTTAATTTGACTATAAATATATTGGGCATCTGATTCTCTTTTTTCTCGTACATTAGATGTTTTATATTTGGTATTGTTATATTCTATTCCAAATCCAATCAAATCATTTTTGTTAATTTGTTTTTGAATTTTATATTCTACTTTTTGCTGCTTAGAACTTTGATTCGAAACATAAGAACCAGCAGTTTTTCTGTTAACTCTTGTAGGATTGTAATTTAATATGTGTTTAGTTCGGTTCCCCATTTGGAACTCAAAAGTAACTAAACCTGATTGAATATTTGTTCTGCTAAAGTCATGATTGTCTGTCTGATCCCAGTTATCATATTCATATTTAGAGGATGAATCTCTAAAAACGAATGTAACTTTATTTTTATTTTCGTCATTTTTTAATGTGGATTTAAAAGTCAAGGATCCTTCATTGTAAGCATCTTTCTCTGTGTTTAAGCCATTTTTATTACCTGATGATATCCCATCAGAATGGCTAAAATTTGTACCTAACGATATTTTTACATTTTTCTGACCTTTAGAATAGTATGTACCAGAGTAAATAGAATTATTAGAACCAAACTTTAATTTTTGTCTAAATTTTTCTCCATTAAATATGCCTTCGTCTGTTGTTATAGCTATAACACCTCCAGCAGCCTGCCCTCCATGAACAGAACCTTGAGGAGACTTTAATATTTCTATTTTTTTTATATCATCTAATGCAATATTTTGGATATAAGTTTCAGCTTGAGGCGCAGTAGGATCTGAAATATTCATTCCATCTATAACAACCTTTAAGTATTTTTTTGGAAAGCCTCTCAAAAAATATGAAGGTTTTGAGCCTGGGCCGCCTGTAGATGCAATGCCTATTGAACTTTCAGTTTTCAACAAATCAACTAGATTAGTTGCAGATGATTTTTCAATGTCTTTTTTTGTAATAACTTTAATGAATGAATTTGTGTTTTTAATTTTTTGTTCAAAACCTAAGGGTGTTACTACTATATTTATAAGTTCGTCATCCAGTGTTTGAGAATATGATTTTAAACTAATAAAAAAATTAATAATAAAAATTAAGATTGCTTTTAACATAAATACCTCCAAGCTCAATCATATTTGACGTCGCTAAACGATATTCACGCATAAATTGTTAACCCGACAATTTAAGAAGCGACAATGTATGGCAGGTATCCTGACTCATGATCTAATTAAAACACCTTCCCGATTTCTCAGTGGTTTTTGTTTTAACGCTTCACATACAGTTGCGGGTACAGTATTGGCTTCGTAAATTACATTACCAATTTCCCATTTTAAGCTTGAACATAAGTTCAAAGCACCTATACATTAATTAATTATAAATATATAAAATTTAAAAAGTAAATAAAATTATGACAATTTTTATTTTTGGTTTTGGACAAGTTAGTAAAGAGTTAGCGAAAAATCTTTCAAAGGAGAAAAATCAAGATTTTAAAATTGTTTCTAGAAATACTGAAAATTTTTTAAATTATGAATTTTTAAAAATAAACTTTTTTAAAGAAAACAAATTAAATTTTTCTGATTCAACATTGATCTCAACAATCCCTCCTAACGAAAAATGTGAAGATTTTATTTTAAAAAATATACCAAAATTAAACTTAAAATCTTTTTCTAGAATTATATATATATCGTCAACATCTGTTTACCAAAGTGGAGATGTAAATGAATTAACAAACCCTGAGCCAGCAACTAAACTTGGAATTAGAAGGTTATCAATTGAAAAACAGTGGCAGGAAATAAATAAAAAAACTGTTATTATTAGATCAGGTGGTATCTATAGTAAATCCAATAACATTATAACGAAATTCTTAAAGGGTGATCATAAAATTATTTTTAAAAAAAATCACTTTACCAATAGAATCCATATTGAGGATCTTGTAGGCATAATTCTTAAAATCATAAAAGCTAAAAATATAAATGGTATAATTAATGCAACAGATAGTTTTTTTGTTAATACCTTTGAACTAATTAATAAACTAAGTAAAGAGTTTTCATTACCTAAACCAAAAAAAATCAACTATGATGACAAATCAATAAACCAAAATATTAGATCTTTTTATCAAATATCCAAAAAAGTTTATAGTATTAGATTAAGTAATGACTTAGGTTATAAATTTATTTATCCAAGAATTGACAAATTTTTGAATTCTTTGTTAGAAAAAGAACTTAATACATGAGCAAATTTTTACAAAAAGTTTTATCAGTAACTCATTGGACTGATAATTTATTTTCATTTCAAATTGAAAGACCAAAAGATTTTAAATTTAAATCTGGTGAGTTTGTAATGATTGGACTTCCGGATAGTGAGAAACCTGTTTTAAGAGCTTATTCAATTTGTTCTCCAAATTGGGATGAGAAATTAGAATTCTATTCAATAATAGTGGAAAATGGCCCCTTAACATCTAAATTAAAAAATATTAAAATTAACGATGAAATTATATTAATGTCTAAATCTACTGGAACTTTAATTTTAGATGCATTAAAACCAGGAAAAAGACTTTTTCTTTTTTCGACAGGAACTGGATTTGCTCCATTTTCTTCTATAATAAGAGACCCTGAAACCTATGATAAGTTTGAACAAATTATAGTTACTCATACTTGTAGATATAAAAATGAACTTAAATATAGTGAAAAAATTATTAATGAATGCTTTGATGATGAAATTTTAAAAAGTTTTACAAACAACAAGTTAATTTATTACAAAACCACGACCCAAGATATTTCAGAATTTAATGGAAGAATTACAAATAAAATTCAAGATGAATCATTTTATAATGATTTAAAACTGACTGATTTAAATTCTTTATATGATTGTGTTATGATTTGTGGATCTTTAAATTTTAATAATGAATTAAAAAAACTTCTTGTAGATAAAGGTTTTGAAGAGGGAGCAACAAATAAACCAAATACATTTGTTTTAGAAAAAGCATTTGTAGGTTGATTTATGGTGGGCGGTGAGAGGCTCGAACTCCCGACATTCTCGGTGTAAACGAGATGCTCTACCAACTGAGCTAACCGCCCTTATGACAAAATTATTAATATAGAATATTGTCAGATAAAAATGAACTCGATACAGTATGTAATTATTGATTGATAAATGATTTTTATGAATATCATAAAATTAAAGTAGCATTTTAAGCTACTTTAATTTTCAAATTTAAGTTTTAATTAACTGCATCCTTAAGTGGAGTTCCTGGTTTAAATTTAGGCATCTTAGAAGCTTTAATTTGAATTGGTTCGCCAGTTCTAGGGTTACGTCCAGTTGTTGCTTTTCTATGAGCCACTGAAAATGTTCCAAAACCAACAATTCTTACATCACCTCCAGACTTTAAAGCTCCTGTAATCGAGCCAATCACACCGTCAACAGCTTTACCTGCATCTGATTTAGATAGACCTGACGCCTCAGCTACACTAGCGATTAATTCATTTTTATTCATGCAAACCTCCAATAAATAATAAAAACATTTTATAATACATTAAGAAATAAAGTAATTGCAAACAAATAAATAATTTTTAATGTGTTCTTGTAGATGGTTCTATTTGGTCATTTTTAAGATTTTGACTAATCTCGGGTTTAATATCAATTAATGGTACAATTTTATTCTCTAATGTTTCAGATAATATTTCATCAACATATTGAATAGTCTTTATTTTGACTTTATTTAAAATTTCTTTTTCTATATCTATAAGGTCTTTTTTGTTATCATTAGGAATTAAAACTTTTTTTACATTATTTTGAATTGCGGCTAAAAGTTTCTCCTTCAATCCTCCGATAGGAAGAACTTTACCTCTTAAAGTAATTTCTCCTGTCATCGCTACATCACATCTTACTTTGTTGTCAGTTAATGCTGATACAATACTTGAAACCATAGCAACACCAGCAGAAGGTCCATCTTTAGGTGTTGCACCTTCAGGTACATGAACATGTATGTCAAAACTATTAAGTATGTTCTGTTCAATGCCTAATTTCAAAAAATTAGATTTAATGTAAAACTCAGCAGCTTTTATAGACTCTTTCATTACATCACCAAGTTTACCAGTTGAGGAAAATCTTCCTTTTCCGGGCACCTTAACCACTTCTATAGATAGTAATTCACCACCTACTTGTGTCCAAGCCAATCCATTTGTAACACCTACCATATTCTTATTTTCTTTACCTAATCTATTAAATTTAGGTGGACCTAAGAATTTTAACAATTTAATTTTATCTATAACACCAGATGTATTTCCACTAAGTTCAATTTGAGTGATTAATTTTCTAATTATTTTAGAAATTTCCCTTTCGAGTGTTCTTACACCAGCTTCTTTTGTATATTTTTGTATAATTTCTAATAAAATATCATCAGAGAGACAAATTTCATCTCTTTTTATATTATTTTCTTTTTTAAGCTTTGGTATCAAATGATTTTTAGCGATTTGCAACTTTTCATTTTCAGTGTAACCTGGAAGTCTAATTATTTCCATACGATCTAGCAATGCATCGGGTATATTAAGGGTATTAGCTGTAGTTATAAACATTGTTTTGGACAAATCATAATCAACTTCTAAATAATGATCCTGAAAAGTATTATTTTGTTCAGGGTCCAACACTTCAAGTAATGCTGATGACGGATCGCCTCTATAGTCTGAGCCAATTTTATCAATTTCATCTAGTAAAAAAAGAGGATTATTATATTTAGATTTTTTTAATCCTTGTATTATTTTTCCTGGTAATGATCCAATATAAGTTCGCCTGTGGCCTCTAACCTCAGCTTCATCTCTAACACCACCTAAAGCCATCCTTAAATAACTTCTTCCAGTAGCTTTGGCAATAGATTTTCCTAAAGATGTTTTTCCTACTCCAGGAGGACCAACTAAACATAATATAGGACCTTTTAAAGATTTAGATCTCTTTTGAACTACTAAAAATTCTAATATTCTTTCTTTAACTTTTTTTAATCCGTAGTGATCTTCGTCAAGTATATTTTTTGCTAAAGATAAATCATTGTTGATTTTAGACAATTTTTTCCATGGAAGACTAAGTATCCATTCAATATAACTTCTAATAACCCCAGATTCTGCACTCATTGGACTCATATTTTTAAGTTTTTTAAATTCAGAATTAACTTTATCTAAGGCATCTTTCGAAAGTTTTGTTCTACTTATTTTTTCTTTAATTTCTTGAAATTCATCCTTACCTTCTTCATCGTTTCCAAGTTCCTTTTGAATTGCTTTTATTTGTTCATTTAAATAATACTCTTTTTGAGTTTTTTCCATTTGTGATTTAACTCTATTTCTAACTTTTTTATCTATTTCTAAAGTATCGATTTCAGTTTCTAACTTTGAGATCAGTTTTTCAATTCTAATTGAAACATCATTTAGTTCTAAAAATTGCTGTTTTTCGTCAATGTTAAGAGCCAAATTTGAAATAATAGTGTCACACAGCTTAGAAGGATCTTTGATGTCCGATATCAAATTAATAATTTCATTATTAGTTTTTTTATTAAGATTTATATAGTCTTCAAATGCTGTATGAAGAAGATTGACTTTTAGATTATCAACTTTTGTGATTCCTAAGTTTGGTAAAACTTTAAAAATACAAGTAAGATAATCACTCTCTTCTGTGTCTTTTAAAAAATTAATTTTAACTCTTTTTTTTCCTTCAACTAAAACTTTTAAAGTCCCGTCAGGTAATTTTAATAGTTGGAGTATTTTTGAAAGTGTTCCAATTTCATACAATTGTTTAGAATTAGGGTCTTCAATTTTAGCAGTCTTTTGAGTAACTAAAACTATATCTTTATTTTCAGACATAGCTTTTTCTAAAGCGAAGACAGATTTTGATCTTCCTACAAACAATGGAACGATCATGTGAGGGAATACAACTATGTCTCTTAATGGTAAAACAGGGTCAGCCATAATATTTAAATATAACTGTATAGATTAAATTCAAGTATTAAAGCTTAAAAGATTTTAAGATATTGTTTGTGAAATACTTTTTTTATTTTTTGAGTGTACAGTTAATGGTTTTTTATCTTTAACTACAACATCTTCATTAATCACAACTTCATCGATATTTGATTGAGAAGGAAGCTCAAACATTGTCTCCATTAACATCTTTTCTATAATAGACCTTAATCCTCTTGCCCCAGTATCAAGTTCTATAGCTTTTTTTGCTATTGCGGATAATGCCTCTTTCCTGAAATCAAGCTTTGTATTTTCCATTTCAAATAGTTTTTTATATTGTTTTGTTAAAGCATTTTTAGGTTCAGTTAATATTTTAACTAAAGCATCTTCATCAAGATCTTCTAATGTTGCTAAAACAGGCAATCTGCCAACAAATTCAGGTATAAGCCCATATTTAACTAAGTCGGTAGGACGAATCTCTTTTAAAATTTCACTTGAGAGTCTCTCATCTTTATCTTTTATTTCAGCTTCAAAACCCATGGATGAATTTTTACTTCTATTCGAAATCACTTTGTCAATACCTGCAAATGCTCCTCCACAAATAAAAAGTATATTTGTTGTATCAACTTGTAAAAAATCTTGTTGTGGGTGTTTTCTTCCACCTTGAGGAGGAACAGAAGCTATTGTTCCTTCCATTATTTTTAAAAGTGCTTGCTGAACACCCTCACCACTCACATCTCTAGTTATAGAAGGATTTTCAGATTTCCTTGAAATTTTATCAACTTCATCAATATAAACTATCCCTTTTTGAGCTCGCTCTACATTATAATCAGATGCTTGAAGTAATTTTAAAATTATATTTTCTACATCCTCTCCAACATAACCTGCTTCTGTCAAAGTGGTAGCATCTGCAATAGTGAATGGTACATCAATAATTTTAGCTAGTGTTTGAGCAAGTAATGTTTTGCCGCAGCCAGTTGGACCAACTAATAAAATGTTCGATTTAGATATTTCAACATCATCAATTCCTTTTGATGCGTTAAGTCTTTTATAATGATTATGGACAGAAACAGATAAAACTTTTTTTGCACTTGACTGTCCAATTACATATTCATCAAGAACTTTATAAATTTCTGAAGGAGTTGGTACTCCGTTTGAAACTTTGGAATTGTTCTGTTTATGCTCTTCTTTAATAATGTCCATGCAAAGTTCAACACATTCGTCGCATATAAAAACTGTTGGGCCAGCAATTAGTTTCTTAACTTCATGTTGGCTTTTTCCACAAAAAGAACAATACAGGGTTGAATTATTTTTATCACTTTTAGTCATATATTAACTTTTGTTTATTTCATTAAGAATTGCAACAATAATTTATCATTTACTTAATTCATCTCTTTTATTTACAACTTTATCAATAAGGCCTAATTTAACCGCATCCTCTGGAGCTATAAATGTATCTCTATCCATTAAACTTTCAATATCTGCAAGTTTCTTGCCACTATGTTTTACATAGATTTGATTTAGTCTGTGTCTTAAATTCATTATCTCTTTGGCATGTATCTCAATGTCAGCTGCTTGACCTTGATAACCTCCAGAAGGTTGATGTGTCATTATTCTTGAGTTAGGAAGGCAAAATCTTTTTTTCTTTGCGCCTGCAGTTAAAAGTAAAGAACCCATACTTGCTGCTTGACCAAAACAGACTGTGCAAACATCTGGCTTTATATATTCCATTGTATCATATATGGATAATCCTGATGTAACTACTCCTCCAGGAGAATTTATATACATCGAAATATCTTTAGATGGATTTTCTGCCTCTAAAAATAATAATTGCGCACAAACTAGAGATGCAATATTGTCATCAACTGGTCCAATTAAAAAAATTATTCTTTCTTTTAAGAGCCTTGAATAAATATCATAAGATCTCTCACCCCTATTAGTTTGTTCAACAACCATAGGAACGAGTGCAGATAATTCATTTCCAATATTTACATTATAATTAGTCATTAAAATTTCCTTTACTGTTGATTCTTTTTTGAAACTTTAGTTTTTGAATTTTTACTTTTCTCTTTTTTTAATTCATTTTTTATATCATTTTCATCTTCTTTATATAGATCTTCCACACCAATATTTTTTTCTTTAACGTCGGCTAGTTCTATTATGAAATCAATTATTTTATCTTCAAAAACCGGGCCAGAAAATTGGTTTTGAGCATCTGGATTTTTCTTAAAATACTCTAATATTTCTTTTTCTCGTCCAGGATATCTTTGTAATTCTTGCATCATAGCGTTTTGTGTGTCTTTTTCTTCAACTTTTATATTATTGAGTCTTCCAATTTCTGAGAGTATTAGGCCTAATCTTACTCTTCTTTTGGATATGATTAAAGCGTCATCTTTTTCAGATTTAGACATGCCCTCGTCATACGTTTTGTCTTTTTGGACATTAATGTCTTGTTTGTTTGTTTTCATGGCCATACAAACGCCTTGATATTCATCTTCAACCAGAGAATTTGGAAGCTCAAAGTCTAAGGAATTAGCAAGAAAATCTAAAATTTCTCTTTTCATTTTAGATCTACTTTGAATTGAATGTTGATTAACAATTTGTTCTTCAACATTTTTCTTTAAAGATTGTAAATTTTCTAAACCTAATGATTTAGCAAAATCATCATTAATTTCAGTTTTTATGTCCTCTCTAATTTCATTTATGGTTACATTAAAGACAACTTCTTTTCCTGCTAATTCTTTAGCTTGATAATCTTCAGGAAAGTTAAGATCAATATCAAAACTCTGACCAGAATTTTTGCCAATTAATTTATCTTCAAAACCAGGTATGAAAGAATTAGAGCCAATCTTTAAATGGTGACCTTTGGCGCTTCCTCCTTCGAAAACACTATTATCTATTTTTCCTTCAAAATCTATGACTACAGTATCATTCAATTTAGTCTTTCTATCCTTATTAATCTTTTTAGTCTTTGAATTTTGCTTAGCAATTCTGTCTATTGATTCATCAATGTGTTTATTTTCAACTTTAACAATTGGACGAGTGATTTTTAATTTTGTTAAATCAGGAATTTTGAACTTTGGCATCACTTCAACAGAATAATTAACTTTAATATCCTTACCTTCATCAAGTGACTTAACATCCATTTTTGGTTGAGTTGCAGCATTAATTTTGAAATCATCAACGATTTTTTTTGACACATTGTTGAGACTTTCATTCACTACCTCGCCAAAAATTTGTTTTCCAAATCTTGACTTTATTATACTATGAGGAACTTTTCCTGGTCTAAATCCTGGTATATTGGCTTTTGGAGCAAGTTCTGAAATTTTATTTTGAACAAGTTCATTAATAGTTTTGTTAGTAATTGTAATTTCAAACTCTCTTTTTAATCCCGTGGTTTTTTTTTCTTTTATTTCCATATAAACTTCCTGAATTAATTTCATGGTGCGGGCGGAGGGACTTGAACCCCCACACCTTTCAGTACATGAACCTAAACCATGCGCGTCTACCAGTTCCGCCACGCCCGCAATTAATAATTATCTAATATATGCATATATCAAAATAATCAATATTAAATTGGGGCGAGTGACCGGAATCGAACCGGCGGCCTCAAGAGTCACAGTCTAGCGCTCTAACCAGCTGAGCTACACTCGCCATAATCATAATTCTATTTAAAGTATGTGTGATCTTAAATCAAACTATAAGTATAAGTTTATTAAAAAAACTTTTGTTTTTTGGATTAATATGCAAAAGTTATGAGTGGTAACGATGATTACAAATAGAAGTCAAAATCTAGGAACTGAAACTGCTTTTTCAGTTTTGTCAAAAGCAAATAAACTTGCAGATCAAGGGAAGGAAATAATTAACCTTGGAATTGGACAACCTGATTTTTCAACACCACAACACATAGTAGAAGCTGGAATCAAAGCCTTAAGAGATGGTCATCATGGTTATACTCAAGCTTCTGGAATACCTAAATTAAGAGAAGCTGTTTGTGCTGACATATATAAAAGACATAATGTTGAAATTTCTCCAGATAATGTTTTAATCGTTCCAGGAGGAAAAGTAATAATTTTCTTCTCCTCAATGCTTCTTGGTGATTATGACAGAGAAATTTTATATCCTAACCCCGGATTTCCTATTTATGAATCAGCTATTAGATTTTCAGGTGCAAAAGCAGTTCCTTATCGCTTAAGAGAAGATGTTGGGTTTTCATTTTCTGCTGAAGATATTCTTAACAAAATTAATGAAAAAACATCACTAATAATAATTAATAGTCCAAGTAACCCAACTGGAGGTATTATTCCTAAAGATGAGATAGATAAGTTAATAAAAGGTTTAGAAAATTTTCCCAAAATAATGCTAATGAGCGATGAAATTTATGATCAGTTTTGTTTTGGTGAAATAAATTTTACCTCTATTCTAAAATATCCTTCAATAAGAAATAGATTGATAATTCTAAATGGTTGGTCAAAAACATACGCAATGACAGGTTGGAGGTTAGGTTATGGAATTTTCCCAGACACATTAATCAATGCTGCTGAAAAATTAGCTGTAAATGTTCACTCATGCGTAAATGCCAGTGCGCAATTTGCCGCTCTAGAAGCTTTAAATGGTCCACAAGATTGCGTGACTGTGATGAATAATGCATTCAAATCAAGATCAAAGATTATGTTTGAGGAACTCAACAAATTGGAATTAATCTCATGCAACAAACCACAAGGCGCTTTTTATTGTTTTCCAAATATTTCAAAATATCGCCAGAATTCTTTAGATTTTCAAAACAACCTCTTGGACACTGTGGGAATTGCTGCTATAGCTGGCACTTCATTTGGGGAATATGGTGAAGGATACTTACGTTTCTCTTGTGCTAGTTCAGAAAAGTCAATAAAAAAAGCAATTGAAAAATTATCTTTATTCATATCTAAATTATAAATTAGCATAAAATTTAGGCATTTTTTTTTTATTAAGATAAATATAACAATAATCTCTTTAAATAACTCTAGCTTATATATAAAACAAAATTGGGTACATGAAAAAAATAGAAGCTATAATAAAACCATTTAAGTTAGAAGAGGTAAAAAATGCTCTGGCTGATATTGGAATTCAAGGCTTAACTGTCTACGAAGCAAAAGGTTTTGGTAGGCAAAAAGGTCATACTGAATTATACAGAGGAGCCGAATACGTTGTAGATTTTTTACCTAAAGTTAAAATTGAAATTGTTATTGACGATGGACTTTTAGAAGAGGCTTTAAATTGCATTGAAAATTCAGCAAAAACGGGAAGAATTGGAGATGGAAAAATTTTCGTAACCAACATTGAACAATCTGTAAGAATAAGAACTGGTGAAACAGGGATTGATGCAATTTAAATAAGGAGGAAAAAATGTCTGATGTTCAAAACATTTTAAAAATAATAAAAGATAAAGAAATACAATTTGTTGATTTACGTTTTACAGATCCAAGAGGGAAAATGCAACATGTATCACAACATGTAAGCACAATTGACGAAAACTCTTTGGCTGAAGGATTTATGTTTGATGGATCGTCAATAGCTGGATGGAAAGCTATAAATGAATCTGATATGAAACTTATGCCAGATTGTACAAGGTCTATTGTTGATCCATTTTATTCACAACCAACATTAGCGATTTTTTGTGATGTATTAGACCCAATTTCAGGAAATCCATATGAAAGAGACCCTAGATCTACAGCTAAACAAGCTTTAAAATATATGGAGAGCTTGGGTATAGGTGATACAGCATTTTTTGGACCTGAACCAGAATTTTTTGTTTTTGATGATGTGAGATATCAATCGGAGATGAATTCATCTTTTTATAAAATAGATA
This sequence comes from uncultured SAR116 cluster alpha proteobacterium, assembly GCA_902615325.1. GTDB lineage: Bacteria > Pseudomonadota > Alphaproteobacteria > Puniceispirillales > Marisalimonadaceae > TMED54. The sequence goes on from CACMOJ010000011.1 coordinate 16,631, forward strand.
GTAGTGAAGGACCTTACAATACCGGAAAAAAATTTGAAGAAGGAAATATGGGACACCGTCCTGGTATAAAAGGTGGTTATTTTCCAGTTCCACCGGTTGATTCGGGTCAAGATCTTAGAAGTGAAATGGTTCTATCTTTAACCGAAATGGGCGTGCCAATGGAAAAACACCACCATGAGGTTGCTCCTTCTCAGCATGAATTAGGTCTTAAATTTGGTACTTTAATTTCTACTGCAGACAACGTTCAACTTTATAAATACGCAGTTCATAATGTTGCTAACTCATTTGGTCAAACAGCGACTTTTATGCCTAAACCTGTGGCTGGTGATAATGGTACTGGTATGCATACACATCAATCCATTTGGAAAGATGGTAAACCAGTATTTGCAGGAGATAAATATTCTGGACTTTCAGAAACCTGTTTACATTATATTGGAGGAATAATTAAACATGCAAAAGCTATTAACTGTTTTTCAAATCCTTCAACCAATTCTTATAAAAGACTTATTCCTGGTTTTGAAGCTCCTGTTTTACTAGCCTATTCAGCAAGAAATAGATCTGCATCCTGTAGAATACCATTCGTAGACAGTCCAAATGGAAAGAGGGTTGAAGTTCGTTTTCCAGATGCAACAGCTAACCCATACCTTGCTTTCTCAGCAATGTTAATGGCAGGTCTTGACGGCATTCAAAATAAAATTCATCCTGGAGATCCAATGGATAAAGATTTATATGAGCTTCCAGAAAATGAATTGCAAAATATACCAACAGTTTGTGCATCATTAAGAGAAGCAACAGAAGCTCTAAGAAACGATATGAATTTCTTAACTAAAGGTAACGTATTTACCGAAGACCAAATAGAGGCTTATATTGATTTAAAATGGAAGAGGTAATAAATTTTGAACACGCACCTCACCCAGTTGAATTTAAAATGTACTATTCAAGTTAAAGCTTGATTTAAAAATATAATTTATTAAATATCTACATATAGTATTAAATCGATGTTTTTAACTATATGTGGATATGCTAAATAAATATAATAGTAAAAATTACTCTTCTGATAAAATTGAAATTCTAGAGGGCCTTGAACCAGTTCGAAAAAGACCTGGAATGTACATAGGTGGCATAGATGCTAAGGCATTACATCATCTAGTTATTGAAATTCTTGACAATTCAATCGATGAGGTTATTAACGAATTTGCTACAAATATTTATGTTGAATTGTTGAGTAATGATACAATTCAAATCACTGATGATGGCCGAGGCATACCCACAGATCCACATCCAAAATTTAAGAATAAAAGTGCACTAGAAATCATACTTACAACATTACATTCAGGCGGAAAATTTAATTCTGATAATTATCAAACTTCTGGAGGCCTTCACGGTGTCGGTGCATCAGTTGTAAATGCTTTATCCGAAAGATTCATTATTGAGGTAATTAGAGAGAAAACATTATATAGGCAAGAATATTCAAAAGGGTTACCTAAAACTAAACTTTCAATTGTGTCAAAAACGACAAAAAAAAATGGTACTAAAATACTCTTTAGTCCAGACAAAGAAATTTTTGGTCAAAATATTCATTTTTCTCCAAAGAGATTATTTTCAATTATTAAAAATAAGGCATACCTATCACCAGGAGTTAAAATTCATTGGAAAAGTAGTGAAGAAATAATCAATGAAAATATACCTAGCAATTACATTTTTCATTATAAGAATGGAATTAAGGAAATGTTAGAAGACAAGACATCTAATATGCCACTTCTATTTGGAACTCAGTATTATGATAAAATAGAAATTGATTCTGAGAAAGTAGAATTTACCATGAGTTGGTTTGATGAAGATAATTTAAATTTCATTGAATCATTTTGCAATACAGTTCCAACATCATATGGTGGCAGCCATGAAAGCAGCTTTAAATCGGCTTTATTAAAATCAATAAGAAACTATTGTGAATTGAGTGGAATTAAAAAATTTAATGAAATTATTTTTGAAGACATTTTTAAAAATGTTGGAATAATATTGTCAATTTTTCTCAAAAATCCACAGTTTCAAGGACAAACAAAAGAAAAATTAGTAAATGATGATTTAAATAAAATTTTTGAAAACCCAATAAAAGTTAAAATTGAAAATTGGTTGGTCAATAATAGAAAATTATCTTCTTATATAGTTGATAAAGTTATATCTAATTTAAATGAAAGGAAATTGAAAAAAAAAGAACTTGATATCAAAAAAAAATCAAAAGTTAAAAAAAATAAATTACCCGGAAAACTTGCAGATTGTTCTTCAAAAAATGCACAATTAAATGAACTTTTTATTGTCGAAGGTGATAGTGCTGGTGGCTCTGCTAAACAAGCTAGAGATAGAATAACTCAAGCTGTATTACCATTAAGAGGAAAAATATTAAATGTGGCAAGCGCAAGTGAAGAAAAACTTAATCAAAATCAAGAGCTAAACAATTTGATTCTGGCTTTAGGGTTTTCCAAAAATAAGATTGATATAAACGATTTAAGATATAACAAAATAATTATCATGACTGATGCAGATGTAGATGGTTCACACATTGCTGCCTTGCTACTAACTTATTTTTATAAAAATTTTCCTCACTTAATTGAGAATGGTCATTTATACATTGCAAAACCACCATTATTTAGAATATCAAAAGCAAATAAATCTTATTATGCTCAAGATGAAATAGAAAAAGATAATATTGATAGAAAATATTTCAATGGAAAAGGTATCATTAGTAGATTTAAAGGCTTAGGAGAAATGCCTCCAGATCAATTGAAAGAAACCACTATGAACCCCAGAACAAGAACTTTAATCAAAGTTAATCTTCCAAAAAGAGATATTTATGAGGGTGATCAAAGAAAAGAAATAGACGAGTTAGTATTAATATTAATGGGTAAAAAACCTGAACTTAGATATGAATTTATAAAAGATAATGCTAACCTGATTAATAATATAGATTACTGAAGCAATGCTTTAGAAACAACTTCAAAAACATCATTTGATGGCTTTGAATTTAATATCTTTTTGAGATATGTCTTCATGGTTTTTTTAGTAAAATCGTCAAATTTTGATATATTTGTCATAGGCGTAATTATCCTAGCTGCTGTCTGAGGATTAATTTTGTCAATAATAATAATTTGATCAGAAACAAATTTATAACCACTTCCATTTTTTGCGTGAAACAATTGAATATTATTACTTTGAAAACTAACAATAACGGCTCTTACGAAATTTGGATTTTTGTATTCAAAATTTCTGTTTTTTAAAATACTTTTAATTGAATTGATACCGCTAAAATAGGAATTATTATAAGATGATCTTATTTTAAACCATTTTTCTAATGCGATCTTGTCATTTTGAAATTCGTTATAAAAATTTCCTAAAAGTTTTTTACTATTAGGGTGATTATTCTTTATACAAGATACTAAACCTACCATTTTAATTTCCATAATCTTAGAGTTTATAAATTCTTCAGCTACTTTTTTTGCAAATTGATTATCAATGGTACACAAAGCTTCTAAAAGAACTTTTAATAATGATCTAATCTGAATATTTGGATTATTATAAAATGTATAAAGTGATTTTTTAAATAAACTAAATAGTTCGTCCTCAATATTTTTATAGAATTTAATTAAATATGCATTCCTTAATTCATATAATTCAAGAGGATCATAATTTGACAACTCATTTTGAAAATTTTTGTAAGATGGTGGTGTTAAAATTAAAGATATTATTGAGTTATCAATAGTATTAATTTGAAGAATTTCTTTTATAGAATTAGAAAAATGTTTCAAATAATTATTTTTATATAGTTTTAAATGAAGACTTTGACAAATATCCCATTTTTTGAAAAGATTATCATCATATCTTAGCAAATGAATTTTTTCTGCGAAGCTTAAATCCGTTTTTAAATTAACAGGTGCGGAATAATCTCTAAGTAAGGAGGGTATTACGTTACTGTTGATATTTGGAAAATAAAATTTCTGTTCCTTATTTTCTAAAATTAAATATTGTTCACTTTCAAAATTATTTAAAAATTTAAATTTAATTTTATTCCCTTTTTTATCAAAAAAACTAACTTTTATAGGTATAGGAACAATTGCTTTACAATACTTGTTTTTCTGAATAATTTTTAGTTCTAGCCTCCCATCTTTTAAATAATTTCTTCTAACTATTAAATTTATTGTACCTTTTTGCGAATACCATCTTACAAATTTTCCTACATCTGTTTTAGAAAAAATTTTAATACAATCTAAAAATTCTTCACACGTTACGGCTTTACCATCAAATTTTTTTAAGAAAAAATTAATGCTTTTTTTGAATTTATTTTCTCCAATGTAATTAGATATCATTCTTATAAACTCTGCACCTTTTTCGTACACAGTTGCCGTATAAAAATTATTGATTTCTAGATATTGATCAGGTCTAATTGAATGTCTATTTGGACCTTGATCTTCAGCAAATTGAAAATCTCTTAAAAATAAAACATCTTTTATTCTTTTCTCATTAGAGTTTCTCATATCTGATGAAAATTGTTGATCTCTGAATACTGTTAAACCTTCTTTTAAAGTTAATTGAAACCAATCTCTGCAAGTTACTCTATTACCTGTCCAATTATGAAAATACTCGTGCGCAATTATGCTTTCAATATTTTTAAGCTCTTCATCAGTTGTTTTATTTTTATCAGATAGAACGAATTTTGAATTAAAAATATTTAAGCCTTTATTTTCCATTGCGCCCATATTAAAGTGATCAACAGCAACAATCATAAATTTTTCTAAATCATATTTTAGCCCATAATTTTCTTCATCCCACTTCATCGCCTTTTTCAATGCACCCATTGCAAATTTAGCATTTTTACTTTTACCTATTTCAGTATAAATTTCTAAAAATATTCTTTTTTTATCATTAGATATAAAATGGTCTTTTAAGACTTCTAAATTTCCTACTACCAGTGCAAATAAATAACTAGATTTTGGGAATGGATCATTCCAAATAACATATTTCCTCTTATTATTTTTTAAATTACCGTGTCTTACCAAGTTCCCATTTGATAACAAGTGATTAAAAGAAATTTTAGTTTCCATTCTTACTGTAAATAATGATAAGTTGTCAGGCCTATCTGGAAACCAGGTTATCTTTCTAAATCCTTCTGGTTCACATTGGGTGCAGAACATACCGTTAGATTCATAAAATCCTTCTAAGGAGGTGTTTTTTTTGGGGTTTAGTTTAACTAAACTTTTTATAATTAACTTATTACAATTCTTTGGGACCTTTATAATAAAATTATCAGATTTTGGATTTAGAGATAATACATTATTAATATTATTATCTAAAAAATATATAATCTTGAATTCTAATGTATTTAAATCATTTCCATTTAATACAAGTGTATCTCTTTTTGAAAATTCTTTTTTTAAAAAAAAAAGTTTTGAACCGACAAGAGTAAAATCGTCATAGATTTTAAAATTTAATAAGATTTTTTTACAAAACCAATCTAAAGGTTTAAAAAATTTTCTTTTAATTATTTTTTTTGAAGTGTTAGATTTCAAACCTTATGAATTTTCTCTAGAATTTGTGTAAGCCAATAAAGAATGTTTGTCACAATACGGCCTTCCAGGAAAAATATCTTTACCACAAAATTTGAAATTATTTTGTTTTGGATCTCCCTCAGGCCAGCAACATTTTATTCTAGACCATTGTACACCTCTAAGTTTGATTTTAAGAGGTATATTTTCATTGGTAATCTCATTATTTATTTCATCAGAGGATTTTTCTTTTTTTATAGAGGATATAGGTGAAGTCCTTTTTGGCAAACCCATTCTGTGAGCCTTACCAGCAACAGAGTTTCTAGAAACACCAAGCATATCACCAATCTTTGAAATTGGATGACCTTGCTTCCATAAATCTTGCAATTTTTCTAGTTTTAATTCATCCCATGTATTATTTTTCATGTTTTTTTATTACCATAAATTAAAAAAATTTCCAGCTAATTTAATTTGAGATAATAACATATTTTTTCCAAGGTGGTAATTTCTTTTATGTTTTATAGCTTCTTTAATTAAAACTGTTTCCTCAGGATCCATCACAATATCTATTATTGTAGAATCAAATTTTGTTTTTTTTACATCAAATATTAAATCATTATTATCTTTTAAACCTAGGCTAGTAGCGTTAATTATATAGTCATATTCTGATATATCATAATTTACTATGTTATCAGTCAGGATTTCAGTCTTTGTATTTAATTTTTTGAGTTTGTTTGCAAGCTTATTTAATTTATTTACATCTCTATTTATCAATTTTAATTTTTTTGCATTATTTTTTACAAGAGAATAACAAATTGAAGTACCAGCTCCGCCAATTCCAAAAATAGCAAATTCTTTATTTCTCAATTCAAAATTTTTATTTTTAAGACCGTTCACGAAACCAATACCATCAAAATTGGTTCCTACAAGTTTTTTATTCTCAATTTTTATCCAATTAACCGACTGTGAATCTATTGCTTCTTTTTCTAAAAAATCACAATACTTTAAAACATTAGTTTTATGAGGTATTGTTACTGTCATCCCAACGAAATTTTTTATAGTCTTAATTCCTGAAAAAAAAGTTTTTAAATTCTCTTCGCTTATATTTATTGGAATCATTACAGCATTTACATTTTGTTCTTGGAATATTTTAGTAAAAAGTGTTGGTGCCTTTACATGATTAATTGGATCAGCTATACAACCAAAAATTTTTGTATCAGCTCTCATTTTTTTTCTTTTGCAAATTTAAGAGCTAAAGAATTAATACAATATCTTAAGCCAGTTGGTTTTGGACCATCTGGAAATACGTGACCTAAGTGCGCTTTGCATTCATTACAATGTACTTCAGTTCTTAACATTCCATGTGTTTCATCTTTTGTGGTATCCACTGCGCTTAAACTAATTGTATCAAAAAAAGATGGCCAACCACTATGAGATTCATACTTTGTATCACTTGAAAACAAGTCAGCGTCGCAACAGACACACTTATAAATACCTTCATCTTTGTTATATAGATATTCACCTGAAAAAGGTGGTTCTGTTCCATGTTGTTGTGTTACATAATATTGATCTTCAGATAATTTATTTTTGTTCATAATTAATGCTTACAAAAAAAAACAAAAATTTACAATATTTAGTTCTATAATTTAATTTTAAGAATTTAAAATTTTACTAACTTGGATAACCCTAATTAATGCAGTTATAAAACATAATGCTGAAAAAAACCAAGCTATGTAATTTGCTACTTCATTAAAAATAAACATCAGAACAAATAAAACGATAGTTTCTGTACCTTCAATAAGTCCCACACTATAATAAAATGATTTTTTCGAAATTTGATCAATTTGTATTTTGTTTTTCTCATAAATCCATGCTGTTGTTAAAAATGTCGAGCACGTCAAGATAAAAGATGTTAATAATAATGACATTGAAAGAAAATTTTTTTCGTCAAATAAAATAAAACCAAATGGTAATAAAGCATAAACAAAAAAATCAGAAATTATATCATAAACCCCCCCCAAATCTGATGGTTTAGTAAGTCTTGCCATAGTCCCATCTATGCCGTCTAGAATTCTATTAAATAAAAACAAAAATAATGCTGTATTTATCATTCCTAAAGATAAAAAAATAAAACAGGAAAATCCTATTATTAAACCAAATAAAGTTATTTGATTTGGCGAAAGTTGGTGTTTTATTAATGTATATGAAATCTTTACTAAAATTGGTTTAAAAAACTTATTAAATTCTGTATCTAACATTAATTATTAAGGTAATATAAATAGTTGTTTTGGGTAAATTAGATCCGGATTATTTATTTTATCTTTATTAAGCTTAATTATATCCAAATATTTTTGTCCTCCACCAAGTCTTTGATAAGCAATTTTCCACAATGCATCACCTTTTTGAACAACTAATAAAGTCTTATTTCCTGCATTTTTAAGAACTTCTCCAAATATATTAACTTCATCTTTTGCAATAATTTTTCCTTCTTTGTTAATAAGATTGACAATTAAAACTTGTTTACCTGATATTAGTGAGTTTGGTAATACTATATTCCATGCATTATCTAAAATTGAACCCCTAAAAACTTTACCTCCTAATATTCTTGCTTCAACTTTTAAGCCTTTTATAGAATATCCCGAAATCTCTAATTGATTTAATTCTAAATCATTTGTTAGTGATAGAATTGAAATTTCAGGAGTTAAATTATTAATAGAATTTTGGGAAATTATTTTTAATTTTTTTCTTTTTTTATTTAATTTAGGAGATTGTATTATTTTCGTAGCTTTAATACCGTCTGTATCAATAATAGCAACAATTGGAACTGTTTTTTTGTTTTGATCAATTTTAATAGCTATAGCATCGTCTGATATAATAATTTTTTTGTCGGATGATATGATTTTAAAAGCTAAAATATGATCGCCTATATTTAACGGATTTTCGGTCACTATTACAAACTCTCCAATATTGTCAGATAAAGTTTTTGCAATAATTTTTCCATTTGAAATTACATTTAATTCAGAATTTGGTAGAGTTTTGCCCGCTATAAGTACGTCACCTTCGGGATTAACACGAATTGTTTGAAGATTCAAAATTTTTTCACTTTTTATTTTTTCTAATTTTTCATTTTCTTTAATAATTGGTTTTGCTTCCTTAATCTTATCCACAACGGGTATGCTTATCTTTTTCTCTTCAATATTTAAAGGTTGATAGATATTATAAATGAGAGCTCCGACAGCTAGAAAAGTACCTAATGATAATAAATATGCTATTTTAGACAAAATTTTTATCTTTCTATTTAATAAAAATAACTTTACCTTAGTATATATTGAAATCAAAGATTTAAAAAATGTTAAAAAAAAATATTTGTGTATTTTGTGGGGCCTCCTCTGGTGCAGACCCTGATCATGAACGTATCGCAGAAAAAATTGGCGAAATAATTGGCCAATATAATTTTAACTTAGTTTACGGAGCAGGCAGTACGGGATTGATGGGGGCTTGCGCTAAATCTGCAAAAAAAAATGGTTCAAAAGTTTTCGGTATTATGCCAAGATTTCTTGGTAAAATTGAAGAGCCATTAGAAAAAATCGATTTAACTTTTACAAAAACTATGAGAACAAGAAAAGCTATGATGTATAAAAAAGCATCTCTTTTTTTAATATTGCCTGGTGGCATAGGCACATTAGATGAATGTGTCGAAGTATTAACATTAATTCAGTTGAAACAAATTGAAGAAAAAAAAATTGTAATATTTAATTACAAAAATTATTGGGACTTGTTAATTAAACTTCTCAAAAAGATGAAAAAAGAAAAATTTATGAATGATAATTTTTATTCAGATTTAATTGAATTAAATGATTTCAGCAAATTAAAAACTTTGTTAAAAAGTTTTTGAAAATTTTTTTTAATAGTCTATACCTTAATTTATAATTACAAATTGTAAGGGATGAATATGCTTGATTTATTAAATATTGCCAAAACAGAAGCTGATGGTAATGACCTTTTAAAATTAATATCTTCGTTATATAAGTCATCTGATATAAGACCAAAAGGATATCCAAATGCTATAGTTTGGGAAGGTGGAAACTTTGATAAAAAAATTGACCCAATAGCACATTCATTAACTGATGCTTATGCTCTTTTAGGTACAATTGCAGCAATTGATATTTTAAATTTACCATTTTATGCAGTTCCAATGTGGTCTCAAATTAGACATGACAAAAATTTAGAGCCCTTGAGTTGGTTTGGAAATATGCCTATGACATCAATAAAATGGTCTACTGCAGGTGATGCTTATGTCAATGATAAAAATGGATCTAGAGTAGTTGTGATGGGAAAGTCTGGGAATGCTCCTTTAAGAACACAAGCTGGAGTATACTGTAATGTTAGACCATATGGCCCAATAACCGTTGTAAGATGTATGCCTTGTCTACCATACTCTCAAAATAAACAAAAGTTTGAAGTTAGCAAAGATACAGGCATTATACATTCTGAAATGAATACACCTGGAATACAAATGGCTTATGCAGGTAGGCTTTTTTTAAAAATGATTAGTGAAACTGGTAAACTTGGTAGAATTGCCTTTAAACCAACTCAGGCAATGGAAGATGGTATCAATGCTGGGATAATAACTTGGTTGCTTGAAGGTACAAAATTTAAAATAGGTAGAAAATGGGCAGTTAACGCTTACGAAGAGCATAAAGAGAGTATTAATAAAATTATAAATTTACTTCCTAAAGATTTTAAATTAGGTATGGAAAATTGGACTGGACAAATTGAACAACACATATCTGATACAAATTATGGTCTCTTGGTTTGGGATTTGATCGAAAAGAAAGAATGTGTAGTTTTAGCGACTGACTTAGACGGAGATAGACTAACTGACCTTCTCGCAGATATATCGGATCCATTAAGACGATTTGGTGATATCATTCTAAATCATATTAATCATAATAAAAAAATGAATACGTTATGGAATGAATTAGGTTACACAACTGGTAATGGAAGAGACATGACTTCCGTGATGCACAGAATGGATGGTCCACCAATTCATGAACAAACACTAGGCTCAGCTGATGCAATGTTACTGCGATTATTAGATGGAGATGAAAGTATGGGAGGAACAAAGCAACCCTATGACCCAAGAATTCATTTTGTTTTAATAAGAGATGCATATTTAGATGCAAATCCCAACAACCAAGAACTTAAAGAATGGTTCGATATAACTTTAAAAAAGTTTGATGATATTTATGGTGATACGAGACCAGGTTTTATTGAAGGTTATAAATTACTAAAAGAAAATATCACTCCTTGGTAGTTTAATTAAACTCTTCTTCTAATCTATTTAAAATATTTTCAAGAAATTTAACATCTGCAGCAAAACAAAGACGTAAAAAGTTATCTCCAGTTTTCCCAAATGCAACTCCTGGAGCTAAACCAACTTGAGTTTTTTTAATAAGATTTTTACAAAAACTAATAGAATCTCTTGCATCATTTGCTTTGAAGAAAAGATAAAAAGCTGACTCTGGTTTATTTATTTTTAATTTAGTCCAATGTTTCATTTTGTTATAAACAAAATCTCTAGAAACATGAAGGTTCTTCATAACTTCTTTAACTAAAAACTCATGATTTTTTAATGCCTCTATAAAACCCTTTTGTATAAATTCAGGTACTCCTGTTGTAGATATCTGAATCAATTTCGCTATATGCTCACCTAAATATTCAGGATGTGTAATCCAACCTACTCTCCATCCTGTCATATTGAAACTTTTAGAAGATGAATTTATAACTAATAATTTATCCTCGGGTTCACTTAAAGATAAAAAACTTGATGATGCATTACCTTGGTAGACAATTCTATGATAAACTTCATCAGCTAATAACCAACAATTTTTCTCTCTTACGTGATCTAAAATAATTTGTTGTTCACTTGAATTAAGCATCCACCCTGTTGGATTGTTAGGACTATTAATAAAAACTAATTTTGTTTTATTAGTAATCGCATTTAAAAGTTTATTTAAATCTAAAGTCCATGTTTTATCAAAATCTAAACTAACTTCATTTATTACAGCTTCTCTTAGAACTACAGATGATCTAATATTTGGCCAAACTGGACCAACTATTACAACTTCATCACCCTTTTCAAGAACAATTTCACAACAAATTTTAATGCCAAGCATACCACCATTTACTATAGAATGTTGAAAGGGTGATGTCTTAACATCAAACATTTGATTCATATATTTGGATATTTCTTCTCTTACCTCAGGAATTCCATTTTGATAAGTATAGAATGTTTCACCAGCTTTAAGTGCATTAATTGTTTTATTGTAAATTAACTTGTCTGTTGAGATATTACCTTCTCCAAACCAAGCTGGATATACTTCTTTCCCAGTTTCTTTTGTAAAATTTCTACCATAGTTTGCAACTTCCATAATTGGAGTTTCTTTAATTTGAAAAATATTTTTATTTATAGAGTTAATCATATTATTTATTAATTAAATATTTTTTTAATAAATTGATTGCGTTTTGTACACCTTTCACATTTTGTCCACCAGACTGAGCCATATCTGGCCTTCCTCCTCCTGGCTTGCCATCAACTTTAGTTGAAATTAAATTAACTAATTCTACTGCATTTAATTTATTTGTTATTTCTTTCCTTATATTTACAACACAAGAAACCTTTTCATTAATTGTTGAAACTATACAAACAACATCTAACTTATTTTTTTTTAACATTTTTTCGGCATAAGATCTCAATTCTTTAGGTTGTAATTCTTCACTGACAACTGAAAGAAATTTAAAACCATTTATCATCTCTGAGTTCATAAGAAAGTCATTTTCATCAGACTTTACCTCTTTTTTTATTTTTTTTAATTTGGTATTTTCTTCTATTAATTTATCAATTTTTTTTATTATATTTGATGAATTTATATTTAATTTTGATGTGATTGTATTAATAATTTCATTTTTATCCTCATAATACAACATTGCACTTTTTCTTGTAACAGCTTCAATTCTCCTCACACCAGATGCTACTCCACTTTCTCCAATAATTTTGAATCTAATAGCTTCACCAACTGATTGTAAATGAGTACCACCACATAATTCGACTGACCATGCTATTCTTTTTTTTGTTATTGATTTTCCCATAGAAACAACCCTTACTTCATCACCATATTTTTCACCAAAAAGAGCTATTGCACCTTTTTCCATTGCTGATCTTTGATCCATAATTTCAGTATTTACTTTGTCATTTTGATATATTTTTTGATTAACAACATCTTCTATCTTTTTTAAAACATTTGATTGAATTGAATGATTTAAATTAAAATCAAATCTTAATTTTTCATTACTAACTAATGATCCTTTTTGCCTTACATTTGTACCAAACTCCTCTCTAAGTGCTTCATGAAGAAGATGTGTAGAGGTATGATGTGAAGAAATTTCTTTTCTGTTTTCTGTATCTACTTCTAAATTAAATACGTCATCTTTATTTATATAGCCCTTTATGACACTCACTTTATGTAAAAACATAATTTTATCTGCTACATTAATTTTTTTACAATCTAAAACTTTTATTTTTGCATTTTTAGAATTAATATGACCAACATCCCCTTTCTGACCACCACTTTCAGCATAAAATACAGTAGTGTCAAAAATCATGTCTCCTTTTTCACCTTCTTTTAATCCATTAGATATTTTATTATTTATTATGATACTCAAGCATTTTGCTTCACATTTTAAGTTGTCATAACCAATAAATTTCGTTGATGAGTAATCATTTAAAATCTTCATTATCTCTGAACTTATTTCATTGTCTCCTGATCCAGTCCATGCTGCTCTTGCTCTACTTTTTTGTTTTTTCATTTCTATTTCAAAGTTTTTTTCATCCACTTTCCATCCATGACCTTTTAAAACATCTTGAGTTAAATCTAATGGAAAACCATATGTGTCATATAATTCAAAAGCTTTTTTCCCTGAAAAAATTTTTGTATTATTATTTTGTAAAATCTCATTATTTAGTATTTCTAAACCTCTATCTAAAGTTTCTCTAAATTTTAGTTCTTCATTAAGAATAATGTTTTTAACAAAATCTTTATTTTCATATAATTCGGGATATGCAGACCCCATTTCATCTACAAGGTAATCAGATAATTCATTCATAAATGGTTTTTGGTAACCTAAAATATTTGAATGTCTGATAGCTCTTCTTAAAATTCTTCTTAGCACATAACCTCTTCCATCATTGCTAGGAAGCACTCCTTCAGAAATTAAAAATACACTTGATCTTATATGATCTGCTATTACTCTATGTGAAGCAGAGTTATTTATTGTAACTTTTGACTTTGTAACTTCGGATGATGCTCTAATTAAGTTTTTAAATAAGTCTGTTTCATAGTTATCATGTGTACCTTGCAGTAAGGCTGATATTCTCTCTAACCCCATCCCTGTATCAATGCTAGGTTTTGGTAAATTTACTCTTGTCTTAGCATCAATTTGCTCATATTGCATAAAAACAAGATTCCAGATTTCTATAAACCTATCTCCATCCTCATCTTTTGAACCAGGTGGACCACCTTTTACACTTTCACCATGATCAAAGAAAATTTCTGAGCATGGACCACATGGTCCAGTATCACCCATACTCCAAAAATTATCACTTGTTTTAATTTTAATGATTTTACTGTCGTCAAGATTACCAATTTTTTTCCATAGATGCTCAGCTTCTTCATCTTCATGAAATATAGTCACTAATAATTTATTTTCAGGAATTTGAAATACTTTAGTAAGTAAATCCCATGATTGATGTATTGCTTTTTCCTTAAAATAATCCCCAAATGAAAAGTTTCCTAGCATTTCAAAAAATGTATGGTGACGTGCCGTATGACCTACATTCTCTAAATCATTATGCTTTCCACCCGCTCTTAGACATTTTTGAGAAGTGACAGCTTTATCATATTCTCTTTTTTCAACTCCTGTAAAAATATTTTTAAATTGGACCATACCTGAATTTGTGAATAAAAGAGTTGGATCGTTATCAGGTACTAAATTACTAGATTTAATTTCCTTATGACTATTTTTCTTAAAATACTGTATAAAAGTATTTCTTATTTCTGAAAGATTCATATTCTTCATAACAAAACCAATTAAAAAATATATTTAATTATTTTGTTAATATTAAAGCAAGTTTAAATAATAAAAAATTACTCTTCTATATTTTTTTCATCAGAAACGTCTGGATTCATCATAATATCATCAACTAATCCAGAATTACTTCTAATTTTATTTTCTATTTCCAATGCAGTATCTGGATTCTCTTTTAAATATTTTTTTGCATTTTCCTTACCTTGACCAATTCTTTGATCATTGTAAGAGAACCATGCACCAGCCTTATCAATAATATCTGCTGCGACACCTAAATCTATAAGTTCTCCATGTTTTGAAATTCCCTCCCCGTACATAATATCGAATTCTACAGTTCTAAAAGGAGGTGCAACTTTATTTTTAACAACTTTAACTCTTGTTTGATTTCCAACTATGTCATCCTTATCTTTTATGGCTCCAATTCTTCTTATATCGAGTCTTACAGATGAATAAAATTTTAGAGCATTTCCACCTGCCGTAGTTTCAGGACTTCCAAACATAACACCAATCTTTAACCTGATTTGATTTATGAATATAACTAGACAATTAGATTTAGATATTGATGAAGTAAGTTTTCGTAATGCTTGACTCATTAATCGAGCTTGGAGTCCAACATGAGTATCACCCATGTCTCCTTCTAATTCAGCTCGTGGCACTAAAGCAGCAACTGAGTCTATAACCATTACTGATATAGCACCTGATCTAACTAATGTATCAGCAATCTCTAATGCTTGTTCACCAGCATCAGGTTGTGAAATAAGTAGTTCATCAATATTCACACCCAATTTTTTAGCATAAACAGGATCTAAGGCATGTTCTGCATCTACGAAAGCACAGGAACCACCTTGCTTTTGTGCTTCAGCAATGGCGTGAAGAGCTAAGGTTGTCTTACCAGAACTTTCTGGACCATAAATTTCAATTATTCTACCTTTTGGAAAACCACCTATACCAAGGGCAATATCTAACCCAAGTGATCCTGTGGAAATTGATTGAATATCAATATTCTGATCATTTTCTCCTAATTTCATTACAGAACCTTTGCCAAAGTTCTTTTCAATTTGTGAAATCGCACCTTCTAGTGCTAAATTTTTATTCTCATTATCCATGGAAAAATCAAGTACCTCAGCATTCATTTTTATACTCCTAAAAAATTTATAAGAATATAATATTCATGTTTTGTTCTTATGTCAACAAATGTTCACATTTTGTTCTTTTAATCGTCTTTATGTATTCTTTCCATTTTTTCATGCCTTTCTTGAGCATCCAAGCATAAAGATGCTATTGGCCTTGCGATTAATCTTTTAATACCAATAGGCTCATCTGTTTCTTCACAGTAACCGTATGTACCTAAATCAATTCTTCTCAAAGCAGAATCGATTTTACTAATTAATTTTCTTTCTCTATCTCTTGTGCGTAATTGAATAGCAGCATTACTTTCAACTTGAGCTCTATCAGCAATATCAGGTCTCTGCAATCCATCTTCAGAGAGATCATCTTTAGTATCTGAAGCCTCATTTAATAATTCTTTTTTCCATATTAATAGTTTTTGTCTAAAAAACTCTAAATGATTTTCATTCATATACTCTTCAATATCTGTAGGTACATAATTTTCAGGTAGTACAATTCTAGATCCTTGAATACCAGACTTATTTGAAGATTCATTATTTATTTTATTTTTATCTATAGAATTCATTTAAAAACACCTTATATAAATTGTATGTAGGCTTATAATGAAACCTATAAAAGTTCAACATATTTTTTTAAAAAAATTAATTATACACAGAGATGCCAAATAAATAATCAACAAAGATAACTTTAATGAATAAACAACCATATAAAAACTTACTTGCTAATGAATTGACGAAGATAAAAAAAGAAAATAGATATAGAACTTTTAATGAGATTAAGAAAGATAATTCATTTCCAGTACCTCTAGCTAAAAAAGCTTATAAAAATAAGTTTAAAGATATACTCATTTGGTGTTCAAATGATTATCTGGGAATGAGTAGAAATTCTTTATCCATAAAAAGAGCAAAAGAATGTTTAGATAATTATGGAATTGGTTCAGGAGGAACAAGAAATATATCTGGAACCCATTCGCCTCTGGTTAGATTAGAAGATGATTTAGCTAATTTACATTGTAAACAAAACGCGTTGGTTTTTACATCTGGATATGTAGCAAATGAAAGTACAATTGGTGCATTAACAACTATATTTAAAGATTCGATTATATTTTCTGATGAAAAAAACCATGCATCAATCATTTCTGGAATAAAAAAAAATAAATGTGAAAAATATATTTTTAATCATAATGATATGATTGATTTAGAAAATAAATTATCTTTAGTTGATATTAATCGTCCCAAAATTATTATATTTGAATCTATTTATTCAATGGATGGAAGTATTGGAGATTTAGCTGGAATAGTAAATTTATCCAAAAAATATAGTGCTTTAACTTATGTTGATGAAGTCCATGCAGTTGGCATGTACGGAAAAACAGGTGCAGGAATTTCAGAAAAATTTAATTTGCAAAATGATATTGATATTATTCAAGGAACACTAGCTAAAGCTTTTGGAACAATAGGAGGCTATATAGCATCTGATGATCTTATCTGTGATGCTGTTAGATCTACAGCTAGCGGCTTTATCTTCACCACTTCGTTGCCTCCATTAGTGGCTGAAAGTGCAAGAGCATCTATTGAATATCTTAAATCTAACAGTGAATTAAGAACTAAACAGCAAGAAAATGTTAAATTTTTAAAAAATGAACTTTTAAAACATGATATAGAGATACTTAAAAATACGACTCATATAATCCCAGTGATGATTCGAGATGCTGAATTATGTAATGAAATAAGTAAACACTTACTTGATAACTATGGTCATTATATACAACCAATTAATTTCCCAACTGTAAAAAAAGGAGAGGAGAGGTTAAGAGTTACACCAGGACCATTTCATAATAAAAAGATGATGTTAGATTTAGTTGATAGTTTGAAAGAAACATTTAGAAAATTTAATTTTACAAAAACCAAAATTAATGCAACGTAATTGAAATGATACAGAAACCCTCAGATCATATAAAAACAAAATTTGATAAAATTGGTATCCTTTTAATAAACCTAGGCACACCTGAAAATACTGATTATTGGTCAATGAGAAAATACCTTAAACAATTTCTTAGCGATAGACGTGTAATAGATGTGTTTAAACCACTTTGGTGGTTAATTTTAAATGGACCTATCTTAGCCTTGAGACCTCAAAAATCTGGCAAAGCTTATAAACGAATTTGGGATGAAAAAAAAGGATCACCACTTAGATACATAACAGAAAGCCAGTTAAAAAAAATACAAGATAAGTTTAAATCAAATGCTTCATTAATATTTGACTATTCCATGAGATATGGAAAGCCATCAATAAATGAAAAACTTGAACTTTTATTTCAAAAAGGTTGTTCTAAATTATTAATTCTGCCGCTTTATCCTCAGTATTCAGCAAGCACCACAGCATCAGTACAAGATGAAGTGTTTAAATGGTTATTAAAAAAAAGATGGCAACCATCCATTAGAACTGTAGCCCCTTGGTTTGATGATGATAAATATATTACTAATATTGTAAACTCAATTCAGGAATCTTTTAAAAAAACTGGAAAACCTGAGCATCTTATTGTTTCTTTTCATGGTGTTCCTCGTAGATATTTATTATTAGGTGATCCTTATCATTGTCATTGCCAAAAAACTGGAAGATTAATAAAAGAAAAACTTAAATGGCCAGATAATAAATTTGCCGTTTCGTTTCAATCAAGATTTGGGCCTGAAGAATGGTTAAAACCTTACACTGATGAAACCTTAATAGAACTTGCTAAGAATGGAACAAAAAAGATCAGCGTAATTTCTCCTGGTTTCGTTACAGACTGTTTAGAAACACTTGATGAAATCAAAAATGAAGCTCTGGAAACTTTTCAAGAGCATGGTGGAAAAAGTTTAAATTATATAAATTGTTTAAATGATGGGGAAGAAGGTATTTCATTATTATTTAAATTAATTCAAAACAATATTAAAGGATGGAATTAATTTTACTTTAATTAAACCAATATTTACATTTTTTAAAAAGATTGTATATTACCAATAAATGCGGGTATTGTGTAGTGGTAAGACCTCAGCCTTCCAAGCTGATGACGCGAGTTCGATTCTCGCTACCCGCTCCATAAAAATACATAAATTTTATTTAAAATTTAGATAAAGTATTATGGACACGCTAGATAAAATTAAAGATCCCCCCAATAAAGTTGTCAAACTTGGTAGATTTTCAAGAAATAAATAGTCAATTATTATTGAAAAAACAGGAATTAAAAATAAAAAAAACGATGCTTTATTTGCACCAAAATAACCCACTGAATATGTCCAAGTATAGTAACCTAAAAGTGTTGGAAATAAAGTTAGCCAAACAAGAGCAAATATACTCTTTTCATCTAAAACACTGACTGAGTTTAAAGTTGAATTGAACCAAAATAACATTGGAATTGTTCCAAAAACTAAAGTTAAAGATAATGAAATAGCAACACCATATTTATCTATTAATGGTTTTACAATATGAAAGTAACTTGCAGTCAAAAAAGCAGCAAAAAATATTAAAAATGCACCCTCATTCAAAATAGTGTCTAATTGTCTTTCTAATGAAATTATAAACACACCTACAATACATATAATTATACCAACCCAGTAGTAAGCTTTTATCTTTTGTTTTAATAAATAGAAACCAATTAAAAATGCAAAAAGTGGATTACAATTTACTATAAAACTACTTGCACCTGCGCTAATTGAAGTTTGTCCAGTATTTAAAAAAAAATTATATAAAAATATTCCAAAAAAACCTGATAAAAAAAAATGAAGATAATCTCTCATTGAAATATTTAATTTAGTTTTTAAAAAGTATAATAACCCCAAAATACTGGGTAATAAAAATCTACCTAAAGCTAGCTCCATGGGGTTTAAATCTTTTAAAAGGTATGACATTGCTGGGAAAGATGATCCCCAGACTAAAATTGTTATTAAAAGATAAAAAAAAGGTTTTATGGTCATCAAAATTAATTTGATTTTGGGATACTTAATTTTTTATCTACATTATGCTTTTGTAAAGAATTTTTAATATATCCATCCTCTATAGCTTCAGATATTATTGAATTAATAAATTCAATAACTTCAGGGTAATTCTTTTTAAACCCAACTGATTGCTTTATATATGTAAATGGTTCATTAATAATCCTATCATTATTTTTCAATTGCATTTCATCAATTAACTTTGGTCTTAAACCAGCTAATACATTTGCTTTACCAGTCCTATAATAAATATGAGAATCGTCAATCGATTTGACTCTAACAATTTCAGAAAATTTAAAATTTGATTTGAGCCATAAATCATAAGCGCTCCTATCTGCAACAACGATAGTATTTTCTTGTTTGTCAATATCCTGATTTGTAAGAAGACCAGATTCATTTTTAACTAAGAAATTTGCATCTATTAAAACATATGGATTACAAAAATCTATTGTATTACCTCGTTCGGGTTCAAATGCGATATTACCTATATCCCAAACATCATCATTTACAACATCAGCTAACTGTCCTGGTCTTTCAAATAAAATAAATTTACATTTAACATCAATTTTTTTTGCAATTAATTTTGCAATATCAGGTGATATACCAATTGGATCACCATCTTCATTTTTACCCACAACAAGTAAAAAATTACTCATGTTAATTCCAACTCTTAAATATCCCTTTGGTGCTATTGTTTGTTTTATCTCATATATCATTTCAATCTCCAGAACATCTAAAAAACTATTGTTATTATATATTTTTAAAATAAAATCAAATTATGAAATATTTTATTGCCATTATAAAACCTTTTAAACTTGATGATGTTAGAAAAGCTTTAACTCAAATTGGAGTTGAAGGGTTAACCGCTTCAGAAGTTAGAGGTTTTGGCAGACAAAGAGGCCAAACTGAAATTTATAGAGGAACTGAGTATAGCGTTTCTTTTGTACCAAAAATTAAGATTGAATTAGCTGTTCCAGATGAATTAGAAGAAAAAGTTTTGGAAACCCTAAACAAAAGTGCAAATACTGGTCAAATAG
The DNA here is from genome assembly GCA_902615325.1 of uncultured SAR116 cluster alpha proteobacterium. Lineage (GTDB taxonomy): Bacteria > Pseudomonadota > Alphaproteobacteria > Puniceispirillales > Marisalimonadaceae > TMED54. Next base: position 37,454 of record CACMOJ010000011.1, read on the forward strand.
GTGATGGTAAAATCTTTGTATTTGATATTAAAAGCGCAACCAGAATAAGAACTGGTGAAACAGGAAATGATGCTTTGTCTTAAACTAAACTAACCTCTTATTTGCCCAATTGGCTGCATATAGAATTATTTCTGATTTTTCATTATCCAACAAATATTTGAGTTGTTTTTTATAAATCTTATTTTTACTATTACCTGCTGCAATACAACAATTTCTTATAAATCGTTCTCTTCCAATTCTTTTAATTGGTGATTTAGCAAACTTTTTTTTAAAACTAATTTCATCTAAAGCTAAAAGTAAATCTAAACTAAACTCTTTATCAATTTCATAAAACTTAATTTCAGATGATAATTTAGCAAATTTATTCCAAGGACATATTGCTAAACAATCATCGCATCCATAAATCCTATTGCCCATTTTTTCCATAAACATTTCTGATATTTTTCCAGAATATTCAATTGTAAGATAAGAAATACATTTTCTAGGATCAATTTCATAAGGGGCTATAAAAGCTTCTGTAGGACAAATATCTAAGCAAGCCTTACATGAACCACAATGATCATTTTCAGGCATATCATTTGGTATGTATTTATTTAAAAGTATAACTCCTAAAAATAACCACGAACCAAATTCTTTTGATACTAAGTTTGTATGTTTTCCCTGCCAACCTAAACCTGCTAATTGAGCTAGAGGTTTTTCTAATAATGGCGCTGTGTCAACAAATACCTTTAAATCTAAAAGTTTATCTTTATTCAAAATTGGAAATAATTTACTAGCGAAACTTTTTAATTTTCCTTTAAATACTTTATGATAATCCTCTCCATTTGCGTAAACTGAAATATTCCCTAAGTCATTCTTTTTATTTTTTAAAAGCGGATTATCTCTAGGTCCGTAGTTTAAACCTAATATTATTGCTGATTTTGCTTCAGGCCATAAATTAATTGGTGACATTCTTCTATATTCTGTTTTTTTTAACCAATCCATTTCACCATAAAGTTTGTTTTTTAAAAATTTTTGAAATTGTTTTTGGATTTGATTTGGTATTTCAGGTTTAGTTATTTTGCAGACATCAAAACCAAAAGATTTTGATAACAAATTAATTTTTGCCTTAATTTCTTCATTATTTTGTTTTTTTTTATTCATTACTTTTGAAATTATATTTTTTTAAAAAATTTTTTTCAAATTCTTTGAAACTATTACTTTTAATGCTCTCCCTAGCTCTTTTAAAAAGGTTCATATAAAATGATAAATTATGCCAAGTTAATAATGATGCACCTAAAATTTCTTTTGATTTAATCAAATGATGGATATATGCATTTGAAAAATTTTTACATGTATAACAAAAACAATCTTGATCTAATGGGTTTTTATCAAATTTATATTTTGCATTTTTTATATTAATTGGACCTAAAGAAGTAAAAGCTTGTCCATTTCTACCTGAACGTGTTGGAAGAACACAATCAAACATGTCAATACCTCTTTTTATAGCACCTAAAATATCATCCGGCTTACCTACTCCCATTAGATATCTAGGTTTATGTTTTGGTAATTTTTTTTCTGTTTTAATAATTGTATCAAACATTACATCTTGAGGTTCTCCAACTGCGAGACCTCCAATTGCGTAACCTTCAAAATCAATTTTTGTTAATTCATTACATGAAGTTTCTCTTAAGTCCTCAAAATCTGATCCTTGAACAATTCCAAATTGTCCGTAACCAGGTCTATTTATAAAGGCTTCTCTTGATCTTTTTGCCCATTCAATAGATAGATTAGTCGAATTTTCAGCATCTGTTCTCAATGCAGGATATTTAATACATTCATCTAATTGCATTGTAATTGTTGAACCTAAAATATGTTGAAATTGAGTGCTAATTTCAGGGGTTAAAAATATTTTTTTCCCATCTAAATGAGATTGAAAATAAACCCCTTTATCAGTTACCTTTGTTAATTTAGAGAGACTCATAATTTGAAAACCTCCTGAATCAGTCAATATTGGTTTTTCCCAATTAATAAATGATCTTAAACCACCAAACTTTTTTATAACTTCTTGACCAGGTCTTAAATAAAGATGATAAGTATTACCTAAAATGATTTGCGAACCTAATTCTAAAACGTCCTTTAAATGCATAGCTTTTACTGTACCTAAAGTACCTACTGGCATAAAAATTGGTGTTTCAATATCACCATGTGCTGTCCTAAGTAATCCTGCTCTTGCTTTACTATCTTGAGCGACTAATGAAAAATCAAATTTTATTGACATAACCTTTTCTTTTCAGCAAGCAACAATCTCCATAAGAATAAAATCTATACAATTTATTGATTGCATGATCATAAATTTTTTTCACCTCCTCTTCTCCGGAAAAGGCTGAGATTAAAATTAATAAAGTAGATTTTGGTAAATGAAAATTTGTTAGTAAGTAGTCTACAACATTAAATTTAAATCCTGGTTTAATATATATATCCGTCTTATCAGAACAACTTTTTATATCATTAAACTTTAAAAAAGTTGCTTCCAATGTTCTCATTACAGTTGTCCCAGCAGCAATTATTTTTTTTCCATTTAATTTTGCATTTTTTAAAATATTTACTGTATTTTTTGAAATTTCAAAATATTCAAAATGCATTTTATGATCATTTATATTTTGAGTTTTAACTGGAAGAAAAGTACCTGCACCAACGTGCAAAGTTATAGAAGTAATCAAAACTTTTTTCTTAATTAAACTATCAATTATTTCTTTAGTAAAATGTAGCCCAGCTGTAGGGGCAGCAACAGCACCCATCTTTTTTGCAAAAAATGTTTGATAATGTATTTCATTTTCTAAATTTTGATTTTTTATATATGGAGGCAATGGAGTGATTCCGTATTTAGAAATTTTGTCTAACAACTCATTACCAGAAAAATTAAACTTTAACAGAACTTCTCCATGATTTTTTTTTTCTAAAATTATAGCTTTAAATGATTTAGAGAAATATACCTCATCATTTTTCCTACACTTCTTTGCTGGTTTACAAAAGGCATACCATTGATCTTCACTTTTTTTCATATGAAGATTAAAACTAATTTTTTTTTCATTAACTAAACCAATTAATTTAGCTTTTAAAACTTTTGTGTCATTTACAACTATTACATCACCTGGATTCAGAAGATTTGGCAAATCATAAAAATGACAATCACTTAATTCTGAGTTTATACAAGATAATAATTTTGAATTATGTCTTGGATTTACCGGTTTTTGAGCAATTAAATCCTCTGGAAGGTTAAAATCAAATTGATCTATATTCATTGTCTATTTAAATATTTGAATTACACCAACTATCTTTTCATCATTATTTTTTACAACTAATGATTGTAATCTGGCCTCTTTCATTCTTTCGTGAGCAACTTGCAGGTTATCATTCTCATATACCGTCATAGGTGATTTATTTAAAATGTCTTTTATTTCTATTTTAGTAAAATCATCTGACATTAATAAAGATCTTCTAAGATCACCATCTGTAATGATACCTTCAAGTTTTTCTTCATTTCCAATTAATGCTAATCCTAATCTACTTTCTGTCATTTTTAAAACAACTTCTTTAATAGTTCCATTTTTGTTCACAAAAGGTAAATTTTGAGTAACCATTTCGTCCTTAACACTCAATAACAATCTTCTACCCAAAGATCCACCAGGGTGAGTTAATGCAAAATCCTCTTGTTTAAAGTTTTTTAAATTCATTAAAGAAACAGCTAAAGCATCACCAATTATTAAAGTTGTTAAAGTTGATGTAGTTGGAGCCAAATTTAATGGACAAGCTTCTTTATCTACAGATATATTTAAAACAATATCTGAATTATTTGCTAAATTAGAATTTAATTCACCAGTCATTGCAATTATTTTAACTTTCAATCTCTTTAATGCAGGTAAAAGTGCTAAAATCTCATCAGTTTCACCTGAATACGATATTAAAATAATAATGCTTTTTGACTGAACTATACCTAAGTCGCCATGGATAGCCTCACCAGGATGCAAAAAATAACTTGGCGTTCCAGTTGATGCTAAAGTTGCAGAAATTTTTCTTCCAACTAATCCAGATTTTCCCATTCCGCAAACAACAATATGACCATCTGAAGAATTAATTAACTTTACGGCTTTTTCAAATTCTGGATCAAAAAGTTTTTCGAGTCTATCAATTGCATTTTTGTAAGTTTTTGTTAAATTTAAAAATGTTTCTTTTATTTGCACTTATTAGCCTTTTTTTGATTAACTATGTATATAATTAATTTATTAATATAACAATGAAAATACACTTCACATCATCGAATAGTAAAGAAGCTCTCTCTCTTAAATCTAAATATTGTGAACTTTACAATCAAGCTAATTTAAGAGAAGCAGATGTAATTGTGGCAATAGGTGGTGACGGAGAAATGTTAAAAGCTTTAAGACTTGCAATTAAAAACAACTCTTCTGTTTTTGGCTTAAATAAAGGTCATATTGGTTTCTTGATGAATAAAATTAATAAAATAAATTTGATTAGGAGAATAAATAAAGCTAGTCAATTAACTGTCCATCCTCTTGAGATGGAGTGTTTTGATCATAAAGGAAAAAAACAAAAATTTCTTGGGATAAATGAAATTTCATTATTCAGAAATACAAATCAAAGTTCAATTATTTCTATTTCAGTTGATGGAGTGGAAAGACTAAGAGATTTATATTGTGATGGAATTTTAGTTTCTACTCCAGTAGGTTCAACTGCTTATAATTACTCTGCAAAAGGGCCAATTATACCACTTAAATCCGATATACTTGCATTAACACCAATAAGTCCATTCAGGCCAAGAAATTGGCAAGGAGCTTTACTAAATAATAATTCAATTGTTACATTCGCAATAAAAAATCCAGAATATAGACCAGTTAATGCTAGTGCAGATTCAGAAGAAGTTAAAAACATTAAAAAAGTAATAATTAAATTGAGAAAAGATATTAATATAAAACTTTTACACGATCCTGAAGATAATATGGAAAACAGACATTTAAAAGAACAATTTTTAATAGATTAAATAACTTGTTTTTTTATCTCTTTTTGTTTGTTCCACATTTCATAATATAATTCTTTATTTTTTATCAAATTACTGTGTTTTCCTTGTTCAATTATTTTTCCTTTGGACATAACTACAATCTTATCAGAGTTACGAATGGTTGTTAATCTATGAGCAATTATAATTTTCGTACTATTTTTGAAATATTCATCTATTGAGTCCAAGACTAATTTCTCTGTTTTAGAGTCAAGAGCTGAAGTTGCTTCATCTAAAATTAAAATTTTTGGTTTTTTCAACATCATTCTAGCGATTGCTATCCTTTGCTTTTCTCCACCTGATAATTTTAAACCTCTTTCACCAACAATAGTTTCATACTTTAAATCTAAAGATTCAATAAAGATATCTAAATTACAAAGTTTAACTACTTTTCTGATTTCTTTTATAGAGGCATTTAGGTTTCCATAAGAAAGATTATAACCTATTGTATCATTAAACATGATGGTATCTTGAGGAACAACACCAATAATTGATCTTATAGAGTCCATTTTACAATCTTTTAATCTTTGATTATCTATTAAAATTTCACCTTTATGAGGATCATAAAATCTAAAAAGTAACTTAGTTAAAGTAGATTTTCCACAACCTGTTGGTCCGACAATTGCTGTACTTTTACCTCCTTCTATTTCAAGATTTAAATTTTTAATGATATTTCTAGAATTATAGTTGAAACCTAAGTTTGAAATTTTTATTTCACCATTATGAAATTTAAAATTTTTGGCATTAACTTGATCAAATATATCTAACTTTTCATTCATTAATTCAAACATTTTTTTCATATCAAAAATTGATTGTCTTATCTCCCTATAAACATATCCTAAAAATTCTAATGGCACATATAATTGAAGCAAGAATGTGTTTACAACAACAAAATCACCAAGGCTCATTTTTTCGTGGTAAATATCATATGCAGCCATAGACATAATAGAAAATAAACCTAAAGAAATAATTAAACCTTGTCCTAGATTTACCGCTGTAAGAGACAATCTTGTTTTTACAGCTTTGTCTTCATAATCTTTAAGAGCATTATTATATGAATTTATTTCTTTAATTTCAGAATTAAAATATTTTACTGTTTCATAATTAAGCAAGCTATCAACCATTTTAGAACCCGCATTTTCGTCAGATTCATTCATTTTTTTTCTGATTAAGATTCTCCATTCAGTCAGTTTAAAAGTAAAAATACCGTAAAGAAATACAGTTAACAATGTAGCAGCACAATAAAAAAAACCAAACGTTGTCCAAAGTACCACGCCTACCATAATCACCTCTAAAACCACAGGGATAACTTCAAAAATACTAAACCTTAATAAAAGCTCTATTCCTTTAGCACCTCTATCGAGAGCTCTAGATAATCCTCCTGTTTTTCTATTAAGATGAAAATTTAAAGATAAGTTATGCAGATGTTGAAAGGCAAATAATGCTGCAGCTCTTACAGATTTTTGAGCAACTTTTATGAAAACAAATTGTTTAGCTTCATCAAAAAAGACCTTGGCAAAGCGAGCAAAACCATAACAACCAATTAATACAATTATTAAATAAAAGTTTGAAAATTCTTTTTTATTTACCAAATCAACAGAATATCCATATAAAAATGGTATCAATATATTAGTTAATGTTCCCAAAAAAAGAAAAAAAATAGCTATAAAGATTCGAACTGGAATTTCAATATTACCATTTGGAATAACAAAGTCATAAAGTTGTTTTAATATAGAAAGGAAATCCAATGTACTTGGATTTACTGTTTCATTAACATTTTTTTTCATTGAAAATTAAGAGCTTGATACTGTAAAACTTTCACCACATCCGCATCTTGAAATTTCATTTGGATTTTCGAATTCGAAGCCTGAACTAAATTTACTTTCTTTATAATCCATTTTTGATCCAATTAAAAACATTGTTGCAGCAGGATCTACTAAAATAAGTACGTCATCAATAATTACTTTTTCTTCAAATAGTTTTACTTCTTTAGCGTACTCAATATTATATTTCAAACCTGAACAACCAGCAGTTTTTATACCAACTCTTAATCCAACGATATCATTACCTGTTTTTTTCATGAGGAATTTGATCCTGTTTAATGCAGCGTCCGTAATAGTCAAAATTTGTTTGTTATTTTCCATTTATATATCTAACGCTAATTTAGCGTCCTCGCTCATTCTTTCTTTTGTCCATGGTGGATTCCACACAAGCTCTACTTCAATTAGACCTATATTTTTAATTTTAGTCAACTCATCTGCAACCTGTTTTGGTAATTCACCTGCAACAGGGCACCCAGGTGATGTTAAAGACATTTTTATAAACACATTATTACCTTTTGATATATTTATGTCATATATAAGACCTAAATCATAAATATTGACTGGTATCTCTGGATCATAAACATTTGTTAAATTAGAAATTATATCTTTTTCGCATATTGAAATTTTATCAAAAGTATTTTTACTCCCTAACTTTACTATAAATGGTTTAGTTGAACCTTTTGAGTAGTTTGGTATAAAATCATAAAGCGTTTTTGTATCTTTATTAATCATTTAAAAATCTTCTTAACTTTTTCCAAAGATAATACTAATCTATCAAAATCTTCATATGTAGAGTAAGCTCCAACTGATGCTCTAGTTGTAGAACTTAAATTAAAATGATCTAAAAGTGGTTGTGCACAATGATGACCAGCTCTCACGGCCACACCCTCTCTATCAATTATTGTTGCAATATCATGAGAATGTGCACAGTCCATTGTAAAGGATATTACCCCTGCTTTATTCTTATTTTTTCCAAAAATATTTACACCATCTATTTTTTGGAGTTTATCATATGCATAAGAAATCAATTTTTGTTCATAATTACCAATATTTTCAATTCCATATTTATTAATCCAATCAATAGCTTTTCCTAATGCAATTGCTTGAACAATAGGAGGGGTCCCAGCTTCAAATTTTAGAGGTGGATCTGCAAAAGTAGTTTTGTCAATACTTACTACATCAATCATATCACCTCCACATAAAAAAGGAGGCATATTTTCTAGTAATTTATAATTACCATAGAGAATACCAATTCCAGTTGGTCCATATAATTTATGTCCAGAAAAACAATAAAAATCACAACCAATATTTTTAACATCAACTGGGAAGTGATTTATCCCCTGGCATCCATCAACTAAAGAAATAGCATTAACAGATTTGGCTAAATTACAAATTTCTTTAATTGGAAATATTGTCCCTAAAACATTTGAAACGTGAGGAAAAGTTATAACTTTAGTTTTATCTGATATAAGTGATTTAATGATTTTTATATCAAAATCTTTATCAGGATCAAAATAAGCAACCTTTATGTTAGCTTTTTTTATACCAGCAATATATTGCCAAGGTACAAAATTTGCATGATGCTCTGCAATTGTTAAAATTATTTCGTCATTAGGACTTAGATTTTCCATCCCCCAACTATAAGCAACTAGGTTTATTGATGCAGTTGCACCTGACGTAAAGATAATTTCTTTTTCATCTGCGTTGATAAATTTTGCAACTTTTCGTCTGGCTTCTTCATAACTTTCTGTGGCTTTTTCTGATAAAAAATGTAATCCCCTGTGTACATTTGAATATTCCTTAGAGTAGTTATTATTAATTACATCAATAACATCTTTTGGCTTTTGCATTGATGCTGCTGAATCTAAATATACTAATGATTTATCCCAAACTTTTTGTTTTAATGCTGGAAATTCATTAATAATTTTTTGTGTATCAAAATTCTTATCTATATCATTCATATTCATTAGCTAATAATTTATTAATTTTAGTTTTAGTTTCATTATAAATAATGTTATGAAATTTATCACTAATTGATAAAGAAATCATCTCATTTAAAAATGCATCTATAAGAATAACTTTAGCTTTTTGCTTAGATATACCCCTACTTGAAAGATAAAAAATTTGATCTTCATCTAATTCGCCAACTGTTGCTCCATGCCCACATATCACATCATCTGCATAAATTTCAAGTTCAGGTTTAGAATTGGATACAGCTTTATCTGATAACATAATAGCCCTACTCATTTGTTTAGCCTCAGTTTTCTGTGCAAGTTTTTCAACTCTAACTTTACCTTGAAAGACTGCAGTTGATTCTTCTCCCAGTACACCTTTAACAATTTGAGAAGATTTGCAATTAGGTACATTATGATAAACACATGAAGTTAAATCATGATGCTGATTTCCCGATGATAAATAAATTCCGTTAATATCTGCTTTTGAGTTTTCCCCTTCTAACAAAGTGTGCATTTCCGATCTAGTGAATTCACCACCTTTAAGAAGTGCAAAACTCCTTAAATTAGCTTCTTCGTTTATCACAGAAAGTGTCAATGACATATTATGTGAATTTATTTTATCATCATATATTTTAATAATTTCTAAATTTGAGTTTTCTGATAAATTTATAATTTCAAAAGGAGCTAATAATCCGGCATAAGTTGAGTAATGTTGAAAAATTTGAACATCTGTATTTTTTCCTAAATCAATAAAAATAAATGGATGTATTGAAGTGTTTTCAGTTCCTCCTAGATTAAAAATTTCAATTGGTTTATAAAACTTTATACCATTTTTAAATTTAATTTTAAAAAACTTCTGAGAACATGAAAGGGTAGAATTTAATGTTGGGTGATTTTTGACAGACAAATTATCAAACTTATTAATTATCTCTTTAAAATCTTTTATTTGAACTTCCTCAATTACAATTTCTGAAAGTAATTTATCTGATGTATTTTTTTTAAATTTTCCATTAATAAAAATTAAGGATATAGAATCTTTTATTAATTTATTAATATTGAAATCTTTTTGATTTTCCAAATTAAGTGGTAAAATATTTTTTCTAGCTAACTTACCTAATCGGCTAAATTTCCAAGCTTCATCTTTTGGAGAAGGCCAAGACTTTAAATTCAAATAAGGTTGTCTTTGAGGTTGATTTGGATAAACTTTGTTAACAAATTTTTCTAAATTTGAAAAGAATTGGTCATTTCTAACTTTTTTCATTTAAAATCTCAGAATAACCATTTTTTTCTACATACAAAGCTAGATCTGCATCTCCAGATTTGATAATTTTGCCGTCTGACATTATATGGACAATGTCTGGTTTTATATAATCCAATAATCTTTGATAATGAGTGATTACAATTACAGCATTTTTTTTATCTTTTAAGTTATTAACACCTTCAGAAACTATTTTTAGTGCGTCAACGTCTAAACCAGAATCAGTCTCATCTAGCACAGAAATTTTTGGATTTAAAAGAGCCATCTGAAGTATTTCAAATCTTTTTTTCTCTCCACCAGAAAAGCCAAAATTTACATATCTTTTTAACATTTCATCTTTAATACTAAGATTTTCAGCAACTTTTCTTAAATGCTTTATAAAATCAAGATGTGATAATTCATTTTCACCTAAGTATTTTTTTCTAGAGTTAAAAATTTCTCTTAAAAAATTTGTACTAGATACACCAGGTAGTTCTACTGGATATTGGAAAGCTAAAAACAGCCCTAAATTTGATCTTTCATCTGGTGAAAGTGGAGTAAGATCAATATTATCAAATGTAATATTTCCATTATCTAATTCATAGCCATCTCTTCCAGCTAACATATATGAAAGCGTACTTTTTCCAGAACCGTTTGGCCCCATAATCGCATGAGTTTCTCCCTCATTAACGTTTAATGATAATCCTTTTAATATCTTTTTATTATCAATGCTTAATTCAGCATTTTTAATTTCAAGTATAGGCATAAGGCTTTACCCTACAGAACCTTCTAAACTAATACCTATCAATTTTTGAGCCTCAACAGCAAATTCCATAGGAAGTTCTTTCATAACTTCTTTACAAAATCCATTTACAATCATAGAAGTTGCTTGCTCAGTATCTAGACCCCTTTGCATACAATAAAACAGTTGATCTTCTGATATTTTTGAAGTGGTTGCCTCATGCTCAACCTTAGCATTTGACACATGTTGATTTATATAAGGTACTGTATGTGCTGAACAGGTATCACCAATGAGTAAAGAATCGCACTGAGTAAAATTGCGTGCATTGTAAGCACCTTTTTGTATTTGAACTTGTCCTCTATATGTATTTTGTGACTTTCCTGCCGAAATACCTTTTGAAATAATTGTGGATTTTGTGTTTTTACCAATATGTATCATTTTAGTACCAGTATCCGCCTGTTGAGCATTATTAGTAATTGCTACTGAATAAAATTCTCCAATTGAGTTATCCCCCATAAGAATGCAAGATGGGTACTTCCACGTAATTGAAGAGCCTGTCTCAACTTGTGTCCAAGATATCTTAGAGTTTTCTCCTAAACATTTACCTCTTTTAGTTACAAAATTATATATTCCACCTTTACCTTGTTCATCTCCAGGATACCAATTTTGTACAGTTGAGTACTTTATCTGTGAATTATTCATTGCAACTAGTTCGACTACAGCAGCATGCAATTGATTTTCATCTCTTTGTGGAGCTGTACATCCTTCCAAATAAGAGACATAACCTTCATCTTCAACAACTATTAATGTTCTTTCAAATTGACCAGTGTTTTTTTCATTAATCCTAAAATAAGTTGATAATTCCATAGGACATTTAACTCCTTTTGGAATATATACAAATGAACCATCAGTAAAAACCGCAGAATTAAGTGCTGTATAATAATTATCAGTTACTGGTACTACAGAACCAATATATTTCTTTACCAAATCTGGATGATTTTTTATTGCTTCGGAAATTGGACAAAAAATCACTCCAACTTCTGAAAGTTTTTCTCTAAAAGTTGTAGCCACAGAAACAGAATCAAACACAGCATCAACCGCAACTCCAGCTAACATTTTTTGTTCATTTAGAGGAATACCCAATTTTTCGTATGTTTTTAATAATTCAGGATCAACTTCATCAAGACTATTTAACTTCTTTTTGGCTTTTGGAGCAGCATAATAATAAATATCTTGAAAATCTATATCTGGAAAAGAAACTTTTGCCCAATTAGGCTTTTCCATTCTTTTCCATTTTTTAAAAGCTTCTAATCTCCAATCCAACATCCATTTTGGCTCTTCTTTTTTTTGAGAAATAAATCTTATAATATCTTCATTAAGTCCTTTTGGCGCCTTATCAACTTCAATATTAGTTGAAAAGCCATATTTATATTTATCTGTAGTTGTTTTAACTTGATTAATAGTTTCAGTTGTTGCTACCACTTTAATTGCCTTTTTTTGAGATTCTACCGATCTTGGATTATGTTTTATATATAGTATTATATAATATTAATTAAAGAACATTTAATAAATAATTAATTTCTTACCTGAGGTTTTAATAAATATTTACCTTTCTGAATCCCACTAAACATTTGTTCAAGATCAGGATGATCAACTGGACCATTATCACTATCCATAATAATATTCTGTTGAGAAACATATGCCGAATAAAAGGTTTCTGAATTTTCAGCCATTAAATGATAGAATGGTTGTTTCTTAGAAGGTCTTAGATCTGCCGGAATTGATTGATACCACTCTTCTGTATTTGAAAACTCTGGGTCAACATCTACAATTACACCT
>CACMOJ010000012.1 GCA_902615325.1 uncultured SAR116 cluster alpha proteobacterium
TAGAGAATATTTTAAAAATGTTATAAATAAAAAAATACGAAATGATTATATTGACTTAATTGAAAAGTTTTCAAGTTCTATACTGCCTATAATTTTAAAATCTAAATACCCTAGACAAGGTACTTTTCAGCTTTTGAGATTCATTGATGCTATACAACCGAATTTTGAATTTATTGAAATGGTGATTTTAAATTCTTTTTCTCACAAAAAAATATCAGACATTCTTACCTTCTCAGGGCATGCTACAAATCTTTTGTCTAAAGATATTGATTTACTAGAAATATTAGATCCTTATTACGGAATAAAATTGACTAAAAACGTCAATATATATCAGAAAGAGTTTAACAAAATAAATGTTAATGAAAATGAAGAAACAATTTTAAATAAATTAAGAAAAATTCATAGAAAGCTTAAATTTCAAATAATTGTATCAATTATAACTGATGAATTAAAAGTAGAAGATGCTGCGTATGAATTTTATTTATTAGCTCATTGCACTCTACAAAAAGCTCAAAAAGTCGCAGTTGATTTGATATCTAAAGAGAAGAATTTTGACTCAGATATTATAAATGATTTTGGAATTTTGGCATATGGAAGATTTGCACAAAATTTAATGACATCAAATTCTGATTTAGATCTAGTATTTGTTTTCCCAGATAATAACCAAAATTTTCAAAATCAGAAAACTTATCATTTAATTTTGTCTCTTATTTCACAAAAAATCATTTCAATTTTAAGTTCAAGAACATCTGAAAATTTAATTTATGAAATAGATACAAAACTTGGACCAAAAGTTCGTATTTGTTCAAACGCTTGTACATTATCTGAATTTAAATCATTTCATGAAAATGAGACTTTTTCATGGGAAAAAATGGCTTTAATAAAAAGTGAATTAGTTTTTAAAGAGGGGAATTTTCAGCTTGAACTAGACAAAGTTATTCAAAAATTTAAATCACAAACAATCAATAGTAAAAATTTAATTCAAGAAATTAATGAAATGAGAAGAATTAACATAAAACCCGAAAAAATTAAAAATAATGAAAAACAAATTAGTCTAAATATTTCTGAAAACGTAGAAAATAAAATTCATTGGTATGAAACTAAATACTCTTTAGGCGGTCAAAGGGATATTGAATTCTTGGAATTTTTTTATAACAATCCAAAATACAATGAATCAATAGAAAATATAGAAGAGAAAAAATATTTTATTAAAAAAGCAAAAATGTTTTATTTTATCATTGATCAATTTGTAAATCTTACATTTTCAGATCAAAAACCTAGCAAATTAACAAATCAAATATTAGAAAAGCTTCAGAAAAATTTAAATATTAGAGATTTAGGTTCTCTCAAATTGAGTCTTAAAAATACAAAAAATGAGATTAATAAGTACTTAATATATATACTTGAGAACAAAATTTTTGATTAATAAGTAGTCGTCTATTAAATTTTAAATGCTTTTTTGCATATAATTTAATCATTTAGTAACTTTGGACTCATTAAAAAAATCTCATATTTAAATATATCGTTCAAACAACTTACTAATAACTTAACGTTAGGAGTTTTTATGAAAAGAATTTTTACATTAGGCTTTATTTCAGCTTGCTTATTTACTACATCATTTGCAAATGCAGCAGTTGATGCTGAAGTCGCTTATATATTTAACTCATTTTCCTTTTTGGTTCATGGGTTTTTAGTTATGCTCATGGCTGCTGGTTTCTGTATGTTAGAAACTGGTTTAGTAAGAGCTAAAAATGCTGTTGTTCAGTGTGCTAAAAACATAGGCTTGTATTCTATTGCAGGAATAATGTTTGCCGTCGTTGGTTATAACCTCATGTATATGGATGTGTCAGGTTGGATAGGTTCATTTTCTATATGGGGCCCTTCTGACAAACTTGAACCGCTCGAAGGTGATTATTCATCAGGATCAGATTGGTGGTTTCAAATGGTTTTTTGTGCTACTGCCGCATCAATTGTGAGTGGAGCTGTTGCTGAAAGAGTTAAGTTATCAAGCTTTTTAATTTTTGTTGTTGTCTTATGTGGTTTTATTTATCCAATCCAAGGTTCTTGGTCTTGGGGTGGCGGATATCTAAGCGAGGCTGGATTTTTGGACTTCGCTGGTTCTTCCATAGTCCATGGTGTCGGTGGTTGGGCTGCATTAACTGGTGCGATCATTTTAGGAGCAAGAAAAGGTAAGTATGCTTCTGACGGTAGTGTTAATCCAATGCCAGGTTCAAATCTCCCATTAGCTACTTTAGGTACATTTATTTTATGGTTTGGTTGGTTTGGATTTAATGGCGGTTCTCAGCTAGCAATGGGATCTGCTGCTGATGTTTCAGCGATATCTAACATCTATATTAATACAAATCTTGCCGCTGCAGGTGGCGTAGTTGTTGCTATAATATTAACAATGCTATTCTACAAAAAAACTGACTTAACAATGGCGCTTAATGGTGCACTTGGTGGATTAGTTGCTATTACAGCTGAACCTTTAGCTCCTTCACCAATGCTTGCTATCTTTATAGGTGCTGTCGGAGGATTGATAGTTGTCTTATCAATACCAATGTTAGATAAATTTAAAGTTGATGATGTTGTGGGTGCTGTCCCAGTTCATTTATTTGCAGGTATTTGGGGAACAATAGCTGTCGTTTTCTCAAACTCTGACGCTAATATTGGAGCACAACTCTATGGTATATTAGCTATAGGAGCATTTACTATAATTGCATCCTCTATAGTATGGTATGCAATTAAAATTATAATAGGAATTAGAGTATCTGAAGAACAAGAACTCGAAGGTGTCGACGTTAGTGAAGTTGGCATGGAAGCATATCCTGATTTTAAAAAATAATAATTATCTACCTCCTCAAAAAAGGCAATCTCTTTAAGATTGCCTTTTTTAATTCCTTTGTATCTACAACCCCAGTGAATTATAACTATCCATAACTCTTTTAACTGCTACCATCATAGCAGATGTTCTCAAATCATAAGCATTAGGATTGTTGTTCCAAACATCGCTTATTACCTGATAAGTATTTCTCATAGTATCCTCTAATCCTGATCTTACTAAGTCAATTTCTGCCGAACCTCGCATAACTTGATCCTTGTATTCGTCTGGGAATTTAGAACCAATCATTTTTTCAAGGGCTTCTATCATTAATGTAGTTTGATTTTCCTGAGCACGTCTCTGAAGTCTACCTAAGCGTATTCTACTTAAGTTTTTTATCCATTCGAAATAACTTACTGTTACTCCACCGGCATTAGCATATAGATCTGGAATTATAACAACTCCTTTTTTAACGAGTATATCGTCAGCCTCGCTGGATACAGGACCATTTGCAGCCTCAATAATTAATGGTGTTTTAATTTTTTCAGCATTTCCTTTGTTAATAACTAATTCCATCGCGGCAGGGATTAAAATATCAGCATCCTCTTCTAAAATTTCTGCCCCTTTTTCAACAAATCCTTCGTAACCTTTAACGCCACCATTTTTAAAAATGTACTCTCTAAGCTCTTGTATATTTACTCCTTTTTGATTTACGACCGAACCATCTCTTTCGATAACATGGGTAATTAAACAGCCATCTTCATTAGATAAGAATAAAGCTGCATGATAGCCAACATTTCCTAAGCCTTGAATAATTACTCTTTTACCTCTTAAACCAGGAGTTAAACCTGTTTTTTTAACATCATTTGGCTGATCAAAGAATGCTCTTAAAGCATATTGAACTCCTCTTCCAGTTGCTTCTGTTCTTCCACCAATGCCTCCTTTGCTTACTGGCTTACCAGTAACACATGCCCAAGCATTTAAGTCAGTAGGATTTAGTTTTCTATACTCATCTGCCATCCAAGCCATTTCTCTTTCACCTGTACCTACATCTGGTGCTGGAACATTTTGTGAAGGATGAATTAAATCTCTTTTAGCTAACTCTTGTGTAAATCGTCTTGTAATTCTTTCTAACTCTTCTTCTTTCCAATCTCTAATGTTTATTTCAAGTCCACCTTTTGATCCTCCAAAAGGAACCTCAACCAATGAACATTTGTAAGTCATAAGAGCTGCTAAAGCTTCTACTTCATCCTGATTGACTTCAATGTCATACCTTATACCCCCTTTTACAGGTTCAAAATGATCAGAATGAACTGACCTATAGCCAGTAAAAGTATGTATCGTTCCTCGTAATCTAACTCCAAATCTTACAACATAAGTAGAATTTGCTGTCATTATTTGACTTCCCAATTCATCACTGTAAATTTCTTTTCCTTCAGTTTTTTGAAGACATTCAACTGCTTTTTTATAATTTACTTCAATTGATTTTAAAAACTCGTGACCTGCCATTTAAACCCTCCCTTTAAATGATTAAATACTATAAATATATTTATTTAGATCTGTAAATTGATTTTTCATAAAATTAAGTCTTTAATAACTAAAAAGGAAAGTATATGTTTCAAAATTTTAAAAATCTCTTTGACAAAGTTCAACAGGAAAACAGTTTAGAAGTTGAAATTATTGAAGAAGAAGTCTACGCAGTATTATCTCTTCTAATTGAAGCATGCAAAGTAGATGGAACTGTATCGAACGACGAAATCGTAAAAATTACAAATTTGCTAATTAATAAATTTCATTTAGAACCCTCTAAGGCACAAAATGCAATAAATTATGTATTAGAAAAAGCAAATGAAAAAGTTGAAATATTCTCAGACATAAAAGTAATTCTTGATACAATGGATCATCAAGAAAGAATTAAAGTCATTGAAATGCTTTGGGGAGTGGTTTTAGCTGATGGTAATATAGATGATTATGAATCCAATCTAATGAGAAAAATATCAAGCTTACTTCATATTTCAAGCTTCGAAAATGCTGAAGCAAAAAAGAGAGCCTTGAACTAAATTATGTACGAAAAAACCCTCAACTTTGGATTTAACCAAGATCTAACTCAACTAAAAGAAACAGTATATAAATTTGCCCAAAAAGAAATAGCTCCTATAGCAAAAGAGGTTGATGAAAATAATGAATTTCCAAATTTCATTTGGGAAAAATTTGGAGAATTAGGATTACTTGGCATTACCGCTGATGAAGATTATGGTGGCACTGGGTTAAACTATCTATCACATTGTATTGTCATGGAAGAAATTAGTCGAGCAAGTGCTTCGATAGGATTATCCTATGGAGCATTTTCAAATTTGTGTGTCAATCAAATTAATCGAAACGGAAATCAAGAACAAAAAACTAAATATCTACCAGAATTGTGTTCAGGAAAAAAAATAGGTGCTCTAGCGATGAGCGAACCAAATTCTGGATCTGATGTTATCTCAATGTCGTTACTTGCTGAAAAACAAGGTAATAAAACATATTTACTAAATGGAACAAAAATGTGGATAACAAATGGTCCAGATGCTGATGTTCTAATAATATACGCTAAAACAGATCCTTCTGCTGGTTCAAAGGGAATAACGGCATTTGTAGTTGAAAAGGACATGGTTGGATTTTCTGTGGGAAAAAAAATTGATAAACTTGGGATGCGTGGTTCAAACACATCTGAATTAATATTTGATAATTGTGAAGTACCTGAAGATAATATTTTAGGAAATCCTGGAGATGGTGCATCAATACTAATGAGTGGTTTAGACTTTGAAAGAGTTGTTTTAGCTGCGGGCCCATTAGGGATCATGGCATCTGCTCTAGATACGATAATCCCCTACACTCAGGAAAGAAAACAATTTGGAAGATCAATTGGTGAATTTCAATTAATCCAAGGTAAAATTGCTGATATGTATACCACACTAAATGCCTGTAGGTCATATGTTTATGCAGTCGCATCTGCTTGTGATAGAGGTGAAACAACAAGGAAAGATGCTGCAGGTTGTATTTTGTATGCTGCAGAAAAAGCAACAAGTATTTCTTTAGATGCTATTCAAATTTTAGGCGGTAATGGCTATACGAAAGATTATCCAGTTGAAAGATTATTAAGAGATGCAAAATTATATGAAATTGGTGCAGGAACTTCTGAGATAAGAAGAATGCTAATTGGAAGAGAAATTTCAGAAGGAAATTAATATGAGCATCTTAAAGTCTAATTTATCAGTAACAAGTGATATTTTTGTAAAAAATAAAAATGATATGCTCTTGAAGATTGATGAAATAAAAAAGGCGAAAGATTTTGCCTTTAAAGGTGGTGTTAAAAAGTTTAACAAAAAAACTTCTAAAGAAAAAAAATTACTCCCTAGAATGCGAATTACTCAATTACTTGATAAAGACTCTACTTTTTTAGAAATAGGATCATTAGCTGGACATGATCTTTATAACAACGAGTGTCCTGGAGGGGGCATAATTACAGGTATTGGAAAAGTTCACGACTTGAGTGTAATGATAATTTGCAATGATTACACTGTAAAGGGGGGCACATATTATCCTATTACTGTGAAAAAACATTTAAGAGCTCAAGAAATTGCAATGCAAAATAACTTACCTTGTATATATCTGGTTGATTCAGGAGGAGCAAATCTTCCAAATCAAGACGAAGTGTTTCCGGATAGAGATCATTTTGGGAGAATTTTTTATAATCAATCAAAAATGTCCTCTAAGAATATAATGCAAGTGGCAGTTGTCATGGGAAGTTGTACTGCTGGTGGAGCATATGTTCCAGCAATGTCTGATGAAAGTATTATTGTAAAAAATCAGGGGACTATTTTTTTAGCAGGACCACCTCTAGTGAAAGCAGCAATTGGTGAAAACATCTCTGCAGAAGATTTAGGAGGTGGTAAAATTCATACAGAAGTTTCGGGTGTTGCTGACTATCTTGCAGATGATGATTATCATGCATTAGAATTAACTCGCCAATGCATAAAAAATGCAAATATTACTCAAAAAACATTTGATCAAAAAATAAAGTTACCACTATATGACAATGAAGAATTAGTTGGAATAGTCCCAAGTGATCTAAAAAAACCTTTTGATATAAGTGAAATTATAATGAGGATAATTGATGATTCTGATTTAGATGAATTTAAACCAAATTATGGAAAAACTCTAATAACTGGTTTTGCAAAAATAAACGAGATCAGTTGTGGAATAATAGCTAACAATGGCGTTTTATTTTCTGAGAGTGCACAAAAAGGAACTCATTTTATTCAACTTTGTAGCAAGAGAAAATTACCAATTATATTTTTTCAAAATATTACAGGTTTTATGGTTGGAAAACAAGCCGAGCATACTGGAATTGCTAAGAACGGCGCTAAATTAATTAATGCTGTTTCAAATTCAAAATCCCCTAAAATAACTATCATAGTAGGTGGTAGTTTTGGAGCTGGTAATTATGGTATGTGTGGAAGAGCGTTTCAGCCAAATTTTTTATGGATTTGGCCAAGTTCAAAAATATCAGTCATGGGTGGAGAACAAGCAGCAAATGTGTTACTTCAGCTTAAAAAAATAAATGTTAAAAAGAAAAACGTAGACTGGAATAAAAAGATGGAAAAAGAATTTTTTTCCAAATTGGTCAAACAATTTGATTATCAATCAAATCCACTTTATTCATCTTCCAGATTGTGGGATGATGGTATTATAGATCCAAGAGACACACGAAATATTCTTTCACATTGTTTGCAAATAAGTTTGAACTCAGAAATTAAAGAAACAAAATTTGGTCTTTTTAGAATGTAGAATTTTTATGAATTTCAAAAAGCTTATAATTACAAAAATTAATAATATTACAACTGAAATTCGGTTAAACGATCCAGATGTTCACAATGCACTAACACTTGATATAATTAACGAACTAAGTTTTTGTATTGATGAGTTATCAAAAGACACGTCATCTCTTATTTTAATTTCAGCAAATGGGAAAAGTTTTTGTGCTGGAGGTGATTTATCGTGGATGAAAAAACAACTTTCTGCACCAAGAGAAAATAGAATTATAGAAGCATCTAAACTTGCTGACTTACTTCTAAAACTCTACAATTGCCCTAAAACTATTATTGGTAACATAGAAGGTAATGCCTTTGGTGGTGGTATTGGAATTATGTCAATATGTGATTTTGTTTTTTCAGTAAAAGACATTAAGATGGCATTAACAGAAGCAAAACTTGGCCTTATACCAGCAACAATAAGTCCATATGTAGTTAAAAAAATTGGCGAAAAAAACGCAATCCACTTATTTACATCTGCAAAAATTTTTAGACCTGAAGATGGAGTTAAATTTGGGTTGATTGATTTTATATACGAAGAGAATGAAATTAATTCTAAAATATCTGAATTTATAGATAATTTTAAAAATTCAGCCCCGAATTCAATATTAGAATCAAAAAAATTAGTAAGAGATTTGTCTTATTCTATAGATCAAAATATTGTAAATCTAACCATTAACAGATTAGCAGATATTTGGGATACTAAAGAAGCTAAAGAGGGTATAAACGCTTTTTTTAATAAGGAAAAACCTAATTGGATTAAGGAGTGATAATGACTAAAATACCAAAACAGTTGGCAAAAAATAAAATTACAAGTTTAAATCTCAAAAATAAGAAAAAAAATAAAGATGATTTAAATGCTGAAAATTATTTAAAAATTGTTAAGGAAAAAATTGGATTTGTTCCAAATGTTTTAGCTGCATTTTCTAATTTTCCAAAACAGTTTGAAGGTTTTACTAAATTGTATAATTCTATTATGCTAGGTGATTCTAGTTTAACAAAGTTAGAAAGAGAAATGATAGCAGTTACTGTTTCATCTTTAAATCACTGCTATTACTGTATAGTTGCACATGGGGCAGCTGTAAGAGAATTATCTGGTGATCCTCAGTTAGGAGAAAGATTAATTTCAAACTTAGAAGCAACAAATTTAGCGAAAAAGCACCAAGTAATGCTCAAATATGTTAAAGAACTTACAAAAAATCCTTCTGACTTAAATAAAAAATCAAGGGATGAATTGAGTAAAAATGGTTTTTCTGACAGAGACATTTGGGACATAAGTTTAATTACTGGTTTTTTTAACATGACAAACAGACTAGCTATCGCTACTGAAATGGAGCCAAATGACATTTATCACTCATCTCATAGATAATTTTCATGACATTTGAACTAACTGAAACACAAAAAAATATTGTTGACGCAGCTAAAAAAATTTCATCAAAATTTGACGATAATTATTGGTTAGATTTAGATTTAAAATCAGAGTTTCCTTCAGAATTCTATAATGAAGTTGCTAAAAGCGGTTGGTTGGGCATGTGTATGCCTGAAGAATATGGAGGAGCTAATTTAGGCATTCAAGAAGCCGCACTTTTTATGCAAAATATTACTAGAAATGGCGGTGGCATGTCTGCTGCATCATCAATACATATTAATATCTTTGGACCACACCCTATTGTTGTGCATGGAACTAAAACACAAAAAAAGAATTGGTTACCTAACTTAATTTCTGGAAATGATAAAACATGTTTTGGAGTTACAGAACCTGATGCAGGGTTAGATACTGGAAAAATAAAAACTACAGCAATTAAGATCCAAGGTGGATATTTAATAAACGGACAAAAAATTTGGACCTCAACAGCAAAAATTGCAAATAAAATTCTACTTCTAGCAAGAACTTCTGAATTAGGAGAAACAAAAAGTAATATTGACGGATTGACTTTATTTTATACAGATTTTGACAGAACAAAAATTGAAGTAAGAGAGATAAAAAAAATGGGGAGAAGTTCTGTTGATAGTAATCAAATCTTTTTTGACAATTTAGAAGTATCTGAAGAAGACCGAATTGGAGAAGAAGGTAAAGGCTTTAGATATATTTTAGATAGCTTAAATCCTGAAAGAATATTAATTGCAGCAGAAGCTCTAGGCATTGGAAAAGATGCTTTAGACAAAGCTGTAAAATATGCTAATGAAAGAATTGTATTTGATAGACCGATTGGTAAAAATCAAAGTATTCAGCATCCTCTAGCTGAATTGTGGATAGAACTTGAGGCTGCCGAATTGTTAATATCTAAAGCTGCCTATCAATATGATAAAGGTCAAAATTCTGGAGGACTTGCAAATGCCGCAAAATATTACGCTGCAGAAGTAGCATTTAAAACAGCGACACAAGCTGTTGTAACTTTGGGAGGGATGGGATATGCAAAAGAATATCATGTTGAAAGATTATTAAGAGAATCCTTAATACCAAAGTTAGCACCTGTTAGTTCACAAATGATATTAAATTACATATCAGAAAAAATACTTCATTTACCAAGATCATATTAATCAAAACCATAGGAAATAAAATGAAACATGCTTTGGAAAATTTAAAAATAATAGATCTAACTAGAGTTCTTGGAGGACCTTATGCAACTCAAATTCTTGCTGATCATGGAGCCGATGTTATAAAAGTAGAAGCTCACATAGGCGATGAGGTAAGAGGATGGGGTCCACCATTTTCGAATGGAATGGCATCATATTTTATAAATGTAAATAGAAATAAAAGATCAATTGCAATTGATTTATTATCAGATAAAGGAAAAGAAATATTAATTAAACTCCTAGAAGAAGCAGATGTTCTTATTGAAAATTTTAAAACAGGGACAATGGAAAAATGGGGTTTAGGATACGAAGAAGTTTTAAAAGAAAAGTTTCCAAAACTTATCCATTGTAAAATATCTGGTTTTGGTCAAGAGGGTCCTCTAGGTGGAGCACCTGGCTATGATGCTATTGTTCAAGCGATGACTGGAATGATGTCCATAAACGGAACACCAGAAAGTGGTAGTGTAAGAATGGGAGCGCCCTTCGTAGATATGGGTACTGGTTTATATTCTGCAATTGGAATATTAATGGCTTTACAAGAAAGAAATACCTCCAATAAAGGCCAGTATCTTGACATGACATTATATGACTCTTCTCTAGCTTTAATGCATCCTCACAATGCAAATTTTTTCTTAAGTAAAAAACCTGGAAAAGCAACAGGAAACTCTCACCCAAATATATCTCCGTATGACAAATTCGATACAGCTACTAATGAAATTTTTATGGGAATAGGAAACGATGCTGGATTTGCTAGACTCTGTAAAGCACTCAATTTGGATGACTTAATAAATGATGATAGATTTAAAACTAATGCAGATAGAGTTAAAAACAGATTAGAATTAACTGATTATTTACAAAAAGCACTTAAGGATGTTGATGGAAACTCTTTTTCAGAAAAACTTTTAAATGCAGGTGTTCCAGCTGGTCCAGTCAGGAATATGGAAGAAGCTATTAATCATCCTCAGACAAAAGAAAGACAAATGGTTCTTCATAAAGATGAATATCAAGGTATAGCTTCTCCAATAAAGTTTAGCAGATCAAAATCAGTTGGCGTTAAAAATATACCGCCTCAAATTGGTCAACATACAAATGAAATTTTATTGGAATTAAATTACACTAAAGGTGAAATAGAAAATTTAGTTAGTTCTAATGTAGTAAAATTAACATCATCAAGTGATTAATTTTTTAAAGTAATACTCTCTTATCGTGTCATAATTACTCATAATTTTTTTTCTTAATTTTTCCTGTTTTGTGAAAATTATAAATGATTCAATTCCTTGAAATAAAAATAGATCAATGCCAGTAATTATTTTTGCTCCGCTTTTCACCGAATTTTTTAAAAAACTTGTCATAGCAGGCGTATAAACTACGTCAAAAGACCACTGATTACTATTTAATTTCAACCCATCAAATGGGTTTCCAGGAGTGTTAATATGACCCTGCTCAGAGCAATTTAAAAATCCATCAAATTCATACTGATTTTCTGTCAACTCACCTAAATTTATTGGATATACCTGTTCATGTTGTTTTTTTAAATCCTCTATTAATTTTTTTAATTTATTGTGATCTTTTTCAATTATATAAAGTTCTTTAACTCCTAATTTTATTAAAGCAAAACACACTGATTTGCCAACTCCACCACCTCCTAAAACAACTAATTTTGAAGGTTCTTTATTAAAATTAAATTTATAAGTGTTCAGAAATCCCGAATAATCCGTATTGCATGAAGTCATACTTTCATTGATTAAAATAAGATTGGTTGATTTTACTAACTTTGTTTCTTCGCTTAATTTGATTGAATGCTCTAATGCTTGTTCTTTAAAAGGGAAGGTAACATTAATCCCAGAAATATTCTTTTCTTTTATTTGGCTTAAAAAATTTTTGAAATTAAAATTTGTTTTAAAAGTCTGATCAAAAAGTTCGTACTTAATTTTAAAATCAAATTCATTTCCTAATTTTTTGATAAAATTAGGCATTTCAGATTTTGATATATTATTTCCTAGCAAACCTAATTTAATCATAATTAACAATTACATTGCAGATATGCTCTGTTCTTTTTTTATTGCCATTGCTGATGAAAATGAAGAAACGCAGTACGGAACACAAAAGGTGATAATTATTTTTATCCAATTGTTAGCAGTCATTTCACCCTTAATAAGATGATCCCCATGATTAATCCCGGCTAAAATAATGCCGACAATTAAGGCAATTTTAAAAGCCCTAAATGCAACATCTTTTCTTACAAATAATTCTACCATAATGTCCTCAATTTTTGTAACCTTACTATAGATCATAATATTTAAAAATAAAGTGTAAGGTAAATGTATGTTAGTAAAAATATTTGTTAGAACATTTTCAAGTAATGAAGACTGTGAACTTTTTGAGTCTATGCTAGAAACAAAATGGCCATCTCTACTTCAAACTGTTAAAGGTGTAAGGTTTAGATCCTTAAAAAACCCAAATACACCTAATGTAAGTGTAGTTATTTGGGAATTTCCAGACAAAGAAATTATGAAAAATATCGAAAAACTTATTCAAGAAAACATTCAAAAGTATGTAAAAACTCTAACACCCAAAACTATTGAATTTACTGGAGTTGTTACGCAAGATCTTGGGGACTTATCGTTTAATTAGAAAATTTAGACAGATAAATATTTTTTGATAATCTGATCAGTTAATAAAGAAGGTTTTCCATTCCACGCATTTTCTCCTCTCTCAAGAATGTATAACTTGTCTGCAAATTTTTTTATTTTATTCAAGTATTTATCTACTAAAATTATTGAAACATCCTTTTTTTTAATTTGAGAAATAATTGTCCATATCTCATTTCTTATATTTGGCGACAAACCTTCAGTAGCTTCATCTAAAATTAATAACTTTGGATTAGTCATAAGTGTTCTAGCAATAGCTAACATTTGCTGTTCACCACCGGATAATGAATTTGACATTTGTGTTAAACGTTCCGATAACCGTGGGAAAATTTGTTTAATTTTATTCAAATCCCAATAACCTTTTCTTGAAGCAACAATCAAGTTTTCTTCGACAGTAAGGTTTGAAAAAATTCTTCTGCCTTCAGGCACTAAACCAATACCTAATTTAGAAATTTCATAACTTGGTAAATTTGAAATAAAATTTTTGTTAAAAAATATATTACCAGAAATTTTTTCTATTATTCCACAAACTGAATGAAGAGTAGTAGTTTTTCCCATTCCATTTCTTCCAAGTAAAGCAACTATTTCTCCATCATTGATTTCAATATCTACTTCTTTTAACACACGGGAATCTCCATACCAGGCACTTAATTTTTCGATTTTAAGAAGTGTGGTCAATTTTCATCTCCAAGATAAACTTCTTGAACTTTAGAATTTGATTTTATTTCTTTTTCATTCCCAGAAGCAATTAAACTTCCATAATCTAAAACTGATATCCTATCAGCTAAAGCAAATACCGATTCCATATCATGTTCTATAAGTAAAATTGGAGCTTTAACTTTTAATTTTTTGAATAAATCAATCATTAATTGTGATGATATCTTGTCTAATCCAGCCATTGGTTCATCAAAAAGAAATAACTTTGGTTTCATTGACAGCGCCAAACTTATCTCTAGTTTTCTTTTATCACCATGACTTAAAGTACTTACTAAATCATTAGCCTTATTTGTTAAATCAACAATATTAAGTAAATCAAACGCTTCATCACTATAATCTTTATTTCTATATATATTATTTAATGGATTTAAATAACCCCCATCTCTACCCATAAGGGATAATCTTAAATTATCAATAACTTTAAATGAATTTATAACAGAAGAAATCTGAAAACTTCTAGCTATACCCATTCTTGACCTATGTTCAGCTGAACAATTGGAAATATCAATTTCTTCAAGATAAATTTGACCACTATCTTGTTTTAAAAATCCTGAAATTTGTTTAACTAATGTGGACTTACCAGAACCATTTGGACCTATTAAGGCATGAATTTCATTTCTAAATAAATTTAAATTTAAGTTATCATTAGCCTTTATAGCTCCGAATGATTTGCTAAGTTTATCAATTTTAAGAACTGGTTTTTTCATCATATTTATCTTTAATTAAAAAGCTCATTATCCCTGCCTTTGCGTATAGCACTTCTAAAAGAATTATAAAACCCAACCAGAATTGCCAATTTTCTGTAATACCACCAAGAAATTGTTCTAATATAATATAAAAAAAAGCACCCAAAATTGGCCCGTAAAGTCTAAACATTCCACCTAAAATTACTAAAATCATTATTTCTCCAGACATTTGCCAACTTAAAATTGTTGGACTTACAAATCTATTAAGATCGGCGTATAAAGAACCAGCGAGACCTGTTATTGCTCCAGATATTATAAATGAAATTAATTTAACTTTTTTAGGGTTAATTCCAACTGATCTAACTCTATCCTCATTTTCTTTGCTAGCTTTTAATGAAATTCCTAATGGTGAATTTAAAATAAATTTAACAAGTATTATTGTTATAATTAACCATACGTAACAAATATAAAAAAAAGTAATAGGATCCATGGTATTAAGAAAAGGTATTTGATTTCTAAGTGAAAGTGACAATCCATCTTCTCCACCATAAGTAGGCCAACTTATTGAAAAATAATACAACATTTGAGCGAATGCTAATGTTATCATTATGAAATAAACACCTGTTGTTCTTAATGAAAAATAACCAATAAAGAGAGCCAATATAGATGAAAAAATTAAAGTAAATATCCAGATAAATAATAGTTGATTTGTTCCTTCAAACTCAAAAACTAATATTTGGATAGGTTCGTAATTATTAAAATGAAAAGCTAAAATCCCTGTTACATACCCACCTAAGCCAAAAAAAGCAGCGTGACCAAAGGAGACCATGCCTCCATATCCCAATATTAAATTAAGACCAATACCTGCAATAGCTAGAATAATAATCTTTGAAAATAATGTTGTTATATAGATATCATTTAAAAGCATTGAAAATAACGGTACTAAAAGTAAAAATAGTAGAATTAAAAAATTTAATTTCTTTTCAGACATCATGCTGATCTCTCACCAAACAAACCTGATGGCTTAAAAATTAACACGATTGCCATAAGTATATATATTGACATTGAGGCTATCGATGAACCAATTAAATTTGCATCAGCATTATCAAAAAATAATTTAAATAACTCAGGAAGTAAGAAACGTCCTAACGTATCTGTAACTCCTACTAACAAAGCCCCAACAAAAGCTCCTTTAATTGAGCCAATTCCACCAATGATAATTACTACAAATGCTAATATTAGAACTGGTTCACCCATACCAACCTCAACAGATTGTATCGCACCGATCAATGCTCCAGATAAACCAGCTAACGCAGCTCCTAATGCAAAAACAATTGTATAAAGAGTTTTAATATTTACTCCCAAAACAGAAATCATTTCCCTATCGTTTTGTCCTGCTTTTATTCTTATTCCTAGTAAAGTTTTTGAAGTTAATATGTATAAGAAAAATGCTATTAAAATTCCAATTGCAATTATTAAAAGTCTATATTTCGAATAAATAATTTCTAAAGGAAGAGAAACACTAGCATTAAGTTCAGAAGGTATGTTTAGATAAAGTGGATATGCTCCAAAAATCCATCTAATACCTTCAGAAAAAATTAAAATTAGAGCAAAGGTTGCTAGCACTTGATCTAAGTGATCTTTTTTATATAGCTTTCTAATAACTAAAATTTCAGTTATTACACCTGCAAACATAGCAACAATAAAACTACTTATTAATCCAATAAAAAAAGAACCTGTAATTTCGGCAAGAAGAGCTGCTCCAAAAGCACCAATCATGTAAAAGGAACCATGCGCAAGATTAATCAATCCCATAACACCAAACACTAAAGTCAAACCAGCAGACATAAGGAACAACATTGTTCCGAATTGTAAGCCGTTTAATAGCTGTTCAATTAATAATTGAAATTCCATGTGATGAGAATAAGTGAGTCAATAAAACTCACTTATTTTTTTATTTCAAAGGACAATCTTTAACGTAAGCATTTGATCTATTTTTAAGCCCAGTTGAAATAATTTTATTCGTTAAAATTTTTCCCTCCTTGATCACTTCTCTCACATAAATGTCTTGAATAGGATGTTGATTAGTATCAAATTTAAATGAACCACGAGTACTTTCAAAATTAGCATTTTTTAATGCACTTCTGAATTTATCTTGGTCTTTAACATCTGCTACATTCAGAGCTGAAATTAATAATTTCCCGGTATCATAACCTTGAGATGCATATAAAGATGGTAATCGTCCATACTCTTTTTGAAAATTTTGAACGAATTTCTTATTAGCTTTATTGTCAAGATCTTTTGACCATTGAGAAGTGTTTTTAACACCTAGAGCAGCATCACCAACAGCTTTTAAAATACCCTGGTCAAATGAAAAGGCTGGTCCAATGACTGGAAGATTTATACCTGATTGAGATAACTGTTTCATAAATGAGATACCCATTCCGCCAGGTAAAAAGAAGAAGATACTATCAGCTTTAGATGACCTGATTTGAGCAATCTCTGCTGCATAGTCTTTTTGACCAAGTTTAGTATATAATTCTTTTTCAATTTTACCTTTAAAAAATCTTTTATATCCTGTTAACGCATCCTTACCTGCTGGATAATTAGGCGCTAGTATAAATGAGTTTTTATACCCAGCAACATTTCCATATCCACCAGCTGCTTCATGTAAATTATCATTTTGCCAAGCAACGTTGAAATAATTTTTGTGACAACCTTTACCTGCTAATTTAGAAGGTCCTGCATTCGGAGATAAATAAAATTTTCCTTGTTTAACAGCGGCAGGCACCACAGCCATTGCTAAATTTGACCATATAATCCCAGTAAGAACATCTACTTTATCTGACTGT
The DNA here is from genome assembly GCA_902615325.1 of uncultured SAR116 cluster alpha proteobacterium. GTDB lineage: Bacteria > Pseudomonadota > Alphaproteobacteria > Puniceispirillales > Marisalimonadaceae > TMED54. Next base: position 17,158 of record CACMOJ010000012.1, read on the forward strand.
ATCATTTTATCTGCAATTTGAACCGCAATGTCCGGTTTTCTTTGATCGTCCTTTACAATAACCTCAAAATGTTTGTCGCCTTTAACAGCTAATAAAAAACCATCTCTAACGTCAATTCCAAGACCTGAACCCCCTCCAGATAAAGTGGTAATCATACCAACTTTTATTTTTTTATGTCCACCAGCAAAAACAGAGTTTATAAATAAACCGAGTATTGCAATTATACTTATAATATATTTCATCATTATTTTCCTCTTAAAACTTTTTATAACTTAACTAAAAATAACTTTAAAATCAAAAAATTAGTTTTCCTTGTTAAAAATCTATATCCATACCATTTATAGAATAGGTTTTACCATTAAAACCTTTATCCATTTTTTCAATATCAGTCATTTTTTGCGAATCAACTCTTTTAAATGGATTTTTTTTCATTTGTTCTAAACGTTTTTTGTTTTGAAACTTTCCAAAGAGTTTATATTTTATTTTGTTAATCATTATTCTTACTAATAATACAATGTTCTAATTTGTTAAATCTATAGTAAGCAAGTTTCTTATAGATTACAGATAATAAACTTTTAACTATTGGCAAAGACGCAATAAAAGCCAAAAATTTCCAGTACGTTAGATTTTTCCAAATTAAAATAAAGGCATCAACTCCAATATATTGTTTATTTTTAGTATCAAATGCATGCAGATACAACAGGGCATCTGATTGTTTAACATTAAATTCTTTTAAATCTTTAGGGTTATTAGCAATATCTAACCATTTAAACTTTTTATTATTGGCAATTTTTTTATAATAACTAATCTCTTTACTACATAATCCACACTTACCATCATAAAGAACTTTTATCATATTGTTAAACTAACTTTGAAACATTTACCGCCATATTAGAACCTGACCCAACAATTTTTTTCCAAAAGTTGGTAAATTTACTTTCATCTTTTTTTAATACTTTTGATCTCGCATCTTGTTGGTGTTCTATTTCTTCATCACAGCATTTTTTTAAAACCATTGCTAACTTGTAATTTAGATTATTATTTAATAAATATTCAATTTGTTCGTTGTAATGCTTCTCAACAAAAGTTTCGACTGCATCTACAGTAATGCAAAAAAATTTATAACCAAACATTGCTGACAAAAATCCTAAAACAAAACCCATAACTCTCCATAAAAAAAGTAATTTGCTTTTTTCATTAGAGGTTAAAAGATTTTCCATGACTATCAGATGATTGGTTTCAGTTAAAATATGTTCTTTTGACATCTTTGATATTTTTTTATTCCAAAAAATAAAACTTGCACCTTTGTAAATCCAAACTGCTCCTGTTTCTCCAGCGTGGTTTGACCTCATCCATTTAATCATAAATTTTGGAATATTAATTCCAATTGCATTGTATTTTTTTAAAATATCTTCCACTAAAATCATCTATAAATATTATTTATTTTACTATGTTTTGATTTTCTTCCGGATACCCTTTCACGCCAAAGTTTAAAACTTCTAGGCTTGAGATTACTTCTCATCAATTTTATAACCTGCTTTTCGTTTAACCCAGTTTGTTCTTTAATTGAATCAAAACTGATTTCATCTGCCCAAGCGAAGTCAATTACTTTATTTAGATGCTTTTCATTTAACATTTTATTTCAAATCTGATGAAGAAAATTTATATACATTTTTTCCACTACATATATATGCATTAAAACCAGATTTTAAATAAGGCTTAAATATTTTATTATTAATCGATAGCCCTCCAGTATATTTTCCAAATGAAGGAAGAATTAACTTACTTTCAGTTTGTAAAATACATTTTTCAGTTACTGTTTTTCCATTCAATTTGATAGACAAAGTTGGGTGATAATGTCCAGAAATCTGATGTCTATCATCAATAACTGCTTCATGAATAAACTCAATATTATTTATTCGTAAAATTTTATGACTTGGAATTTCATACATTATATTTTTATCATGATTTCCCTCAATTAAAATGAATTCATAAAGATTAGTTAATGATTTTAATTTCTTTTGAGTATTGATATTCATTCTATTTAATGAGTTTTTATCGTGAAAAGTATCACCTAAAAAAATAATTTTTTTAATTACATAGTTTGATAAAATTTTTTCTAATTTGATTAATGTTTCTAAACTGTCATATGGAGGAATATATTGCCCATACTTAGCGTAACTTGAGCCTTTTTCTAGATGTAAATCTGAAACAATTGCAGTGTTAAGCTTTGACCAAATGAGAATTCCGTGTGGATCTATATCAAATGTATTTTGACAAAACTCTAGTTTTTTCATGAAAAACCAATTTCCCTAAGTAATTCATTTTCAAATTCTTCCAGATAATATTCATTAAGCTCATCTTTATTAATTGTTTCTCGATTTATTTCAAGCAAAAGAGGTACTGCTAATGGGGATATTTTTTTTAATTTTTTAAATAAAATTTTATTTTGAATTCTCTTCATTAGTTTTCCTAATCTATCAATTGAAATCAAACCATTTAATGAATCTTCTTTAGCAACTTTAAGAAGCAAGTGATTACCTTCATGTTTCTTAAGTACATCATAAATCAAATCTGTATTAAATAAAATTTGCTTCGATGTTTTTGTCAAACCAGGCATTTTTCTTTCAATTAGACCTGAAATAATCGATGCATCTCTAAAATTTTTTTTCATTAATGGAGTGTCATCTAACCATTCATACAAATCACTTATCATTAAATCTTCATTAAATAAGGATTTAATCTCATTGATTTCTTTCATGCTCCAAATAGCGAGTGCATAGTCAGTTGCAACAAATCCGAGTGGTTTAAGATTATATCTTTGCATTCTCTTCGAAATTAAAAAACCTAAAGTCTGATGAACATTTCTTCCTTCAAAGGCATAACAAATTAAAAAATGTCTTTTTTTATTCCCCATTTTTCTAGGAAAAGTCTCAATTAATACTTTATCTTGCATTGGTAAAATTGACTTTTGAGATTGTAAAATTAACCAATCTTTTATCTGCTCAGGATAACTCTCTAAGGATTGCTTTTTGCTAAGTATTTTTTTCACTTGAGATGCTAACTCAGATGTTAAAGGCATTCTTCCACCAGCGTAAGATGGTATTTTAGGCCTTTTATCTTTTGTTAAAGCTACATGAACTCCCTTCTGTGATATATTTAAAAACTTTAAAACTTTACCCCCAAACAGAAAAGTATCACCCTCTGTCAAGCCTTCAATGAACCATTCTTCTATATTACCTAAAGTTTTATTTCGAAGCTTAACTTTAAGCATGTAAGATTCAACAATAGTACCAATATTCATTTTGTACTTCTGTCTAACTGTCTTATTTTTAATTGCAAACTGGTTATTTTTATTTAATCCGATTTTAGAGTATCTCTGGTATTGTCTAAGTGAATAACCACCGTTTTGAACAAACTCCAAAGTTTGGGTAAAATCTTCTATTGAAAGTTTTCTGTAAGGCCAAGCGGTTTTGACATTTTTGTAAAGTTTGTTTTTATCGAATGGATTACTACAGGCAACACCTAATATATGCTGAGCTAAAACATCAAGACTACCAGATTTTAAATTATCTCCATCTATAATGTTTTCTTTTATAGCTTCTATTGCAGCCAAACATTCAAGATATTCAAATCTATTTCCTGGAACTAATAAAGCATTTGATGGTTTGTTTAATGTATGATTACTTCTACCAATTCTTTGTAATAATCTTGAAACACCTTTTGGAGCACCAACTTGAATAATTAAGTCTATTTTTGCCCAATCAATTCCGAGATCTAAAGAACTTGTTGCAACCACACAATCAATCTCTCCTTTGGACATTTTCTGTTCAACTTTTCTTCTTATTTCTCTTTCAAGGCTTCCGTGATGAACAGCTATTTTCAAATTAGATTTATTTTCAAGCCATAAATTATGAAAAATTAACTCGGCTTGTGCTCTAGTATTAACAAAAATTATACTCATTTCTGCTTTTTCAATTTTTGTATATAGTGCTCTGATTGAATAGGTTGCCATATGACCTGACCAAGGTATTCTGTTGTCAGACATTAAAATTTCTACCTTTGGCTTATTTAAAGATGGAATATCAATAATTTTTTTTTGTTTATTTTGAGATAAAAAGTTCAAAACATTTTCTTTATCTTTGATAGTAGCCGATAACCCAATTTTAGTATAATTCGAAGCTAATTCATTTAATCTTGCTATATTAAGTGATAATAAGTCGCCTCTTTTAGAGTTTATTAATGTATGAATTTCATCAATAATTAAAAATTTAATATTTTTAAAATAATGTTCAGCATTTTCATCTGACATCAACAAAGCAAAAGACTCAGGAGTTGTCATAAGCATTTGTGGTGGCGATGTCTTTTGCCTTCTTTTTTTTGCGTATGAAGTATCACCAGTTCTCGTCTCAACAGAAATATTTAAAGATTGGTCATTTATTGGTTGAACCAAATTTCTTTGTACATCAACAGTAAGTGCTTTTAGTGGTGAAATATAAAGCGTATGTAGAAAATTATCTTTATATTTTTTTTCAATTAAATCTGTAATTGCCGGCATGAATCCAGCAAGAGTTTTTCCACCTCCTGTTGGTGCAACTAGCAATATGTCATATCCTTTTGCAGTCTCTTCCAGTGTAGCAATTTGATGTTTGTGATAACTCCAACCATTTTTATTTAACCATTTAGTAATAGGATGAGACTTTAATTTTGGTATCATAATGATATATAAAAAATATGGACTGGATTAATAAACATTTACAAATATTACCAATAAATACCTTTATTGATCCAATTTTTCCAGTTGAAAATGCAATCATAACTCATGCTCATGCTGACCATGCAAAGCCTGGGCATAATAATGTTCTTGCAACAAAACATACAATAGAAATTATGAAAATTAGATATGGTGAGAATTGTGCAAATAATTTTCAAGAATTATCATTTAATTCTCCATTAAATATTAATGGTGTAAAAGTTACTTTTTTTCCAGCTGGACATATATTAGGAAGTACTCAGGTTTTACTTGAATATCAAAAAGATAAAATAAATTTTACTGGTGATTTTAAAATAACGAAGGATGATACTTGTGAAAACTTTAGACCTGTCACATGCGATACATTAGTAACTGAAGCAACATTTGGCCTACCTATATTTCAACATCCAGATCCAGAATTTGAGATAAATAAATTAATTGTATCAATAAAAAAATTTCCAAATCGTCCACATTTAATTGGTGTTTATGCTCTTGGAAAAGCCCAACGTTTAATTAAATTATTGAGAAATAAAGGATATGACGAAACTATTTTTATCCATGGAGCATTAGAGAAGATTTGTGATTATTATATTCAGTCTGGAATAAGTTTAGGAAATTTGTCGAAGGCTCTTATTAAAGGTGAAAAAAAAGATTTTAATGGAAAAATAATTTTAGCTCCACCTTCAGCTTTGAAATCAACCTGGTCAAGAAGATTTATAGACCCTATATTGTCTCACGCTTCAGGATGGATGTCAGTAAAACAAAGAGCGAAACAGAGTTTAGTTGAATTACCTTTATTAATATCAGATCATGCTGATTGGAATGAATTAACATCAAATATAAATAATAGTTTAGCAAAAAATATTTTAGTTACACATGGTCGAGAAGAAGCTTTGGTACACTGGTGTAAAAAAAGAGGCTTAAAAGCATCTGCATTATCTATTCAAGGTAGAGACGATAGTGGAGAAGAAATGTGAGAGAGTTTAGCCAATTAATTAATCAATTAATTCTTACTAGATCAAGAAACAGAAAAATTGAATTATTAAACCATTATTTTAAAAATACAAAAAATCCCGACAGAGGATTGGCGTTAGCAATTTTAACAGGAAATTTGAAAATTAAAAATATTTCAATTTCAAAAATCAAAGAAATGATTAAAGAAGAAGTCGATCCTGAATTGTTTGATTTATCATATGATTATGTTGGCGATCTCGCTGAAACTATAGCTTTAATTTGGCCTTATAAGCAAAAAGGTACAGTGCCAAAGTTAAGCTTTATTATTAATGAATTAGAAAGTTCAAGTAATACAAATATAAACAGATTAATAAAAAAATATCTTTCAATTTTTTCAGAAAATGAAAGATGGGCATTTGTTAAACTTTTATCTGGTGGTCTAAGAATTGGTGTTTCAACAAGGTTAACAAAACTTTCATTAATTCATAATGCAGATATTAAGATCTCAGAAGTTGAACAAATTTGGCATGGTGTAGTTCCTCCATATATAAAATTGTTTAGTTGGATTTTTGAAAAAGGCCCTAAACCTGAGATAGAGGTTGAAAAAGTATTTCATCCTTTAATGCTAGCTCACCCAATTGAAAAAAAAGATTTTAACAGCTTAAACCCAGAGGATTTTTTAGCAGAATGGAAGTGGGACGGAATAAGAGTACAATTAGTTTTGTTTAAATCCAAAATAAGAATCTTCTCTCGAACTGGGGATGATATTTCACATACTTTTCCAGAAATACAAAATAATGATAATGACTTAGTTGTTTTAGACGGAGAACTATTGGTTGGAAATGATTATACACCTCTTAAATTTAATAAATTACAACAAAGACTAAATAGAAAAAAAGTATTAAAAGTTCATTTAGAAAATTTTCCAGCTTTTGTAAAACTTTATGATATTTTATTTTTAAAAAATAGAGATTTAAGAAGCTTAGATTTTTCTGAAAGACGTAAAATTTTATCCGATTGGCATTATAAAGTACAAAATATATTTTTTGATCTTTCAGAAGTTTTCAAATTTAAAACTTGGGAAGAACTCACAAATATTAAATCCAAAAAATTGAATGAAAATGAACACGAAGGTTTGATGATTAAAAGGAAAAATAGTGCTTACATTTCAGGAAGACCAAAAGGTCATTGGTATAAATGGAAAAATGAACCATTAGTAGTAGATGCAGTTATGATGTATGCCCAGAGAGGTCATGGTAAGAGAAGTTCATATTATTCAGATTTTACTTTTGGTCTTTGGGATAAAGACAATATAGTTCCTATTTGCAAAGCATATTTTGGCTTTAATAATAAAGAATTAGAAATCTTGGATAAGTTTGTTAGAAATAATACCATTAATAAATATGGTCCTGTAAGAGAAGTTGAAAAAAAATTTGTAGTTGAAATAGCATTTGATTCTGTTGATTTTAGTAAAAGACACAAATCTGGTGTAGCGCTTCGTTTCCCAAGAATAAAACGTTTAAGAGAAGACAAACCTATTGAAGAAGTTATAGATTTAGATCACTTCAGAGAAAATTTTATAAATAATTAACAAGTAAAATTTATTGTTGCTTGACTCTCTTTGCTTTCCTTAGAATAGTATTAATTATTATATAAATTCAGGAGGAATTAATGATTAATAAAAAAACACTTTTGAGTATTGGCTCAGGTCTTACTATCCTAACAGGTTTAGTAGCTTTTACCACTGCTCCAAGTTTTGCTGACAAAAAACCAGCTATTGAAGTAGTTACTCACGCTGGTGCTGGAGGTGGAACAGATGTTAACTCAAGAATGATGATGTTAAGATCTAGAAGAACTCTAAAACAAGACATGGTTGTTGTTAATAAAAGAGGTGGTGGTGGAGCTGCTGCTATGAATTATTTTATGACAAGACCTGCAGATGGAAATACAATCCTAACTTTTACAGTAGGTCATGCTATTACAATGGCAATGGGTAAAACTAAGTTAAAAGTTAGTGATATGGCTCCTATAGCAAGAGGAACTAATGACCCTCAAATACTAATGGTTAATTGCAAAAAAAGTCCATACAAAACACCTGAAGATTTTGTTGCTGGAATGAAAAAAGGTGACAAAATGACATTTGGAGGTACTCATACTGGTACTATTGATCATATTACAGTTTATTTATGGGCTAAAAAATTAGGTCAAAAAATGCCTAAATATATCCCATTTAAAGGTGGAGCAGAGTTAGCGACAAGACTTGTTGCCGGAGAAGTAGATGTAGGAACACTTAATTTATCTGAAGCAGCAGCACCAGTTGAAGCTGGCGATGTTTGTCCACTTGTAATATTAGGAGAAAACGCAATGGCTCCTATTCCAAAAGCTAAAACAGCTAAATCTCTTGGAATAGACCTAGTTCTTTCAACAACAAGAGGTTTCGTAACTCACGCTGGCGTTGATAAAGCTAGAGTTACTGAACTTGAAAAAGGAATGGCGAAAGCGATGAAACATTCTATGTATCAAGCTTATTTAGCTAATTCTGGATTAGACAACACTTCACCTCAACCATCAGGACCTTGGGGAAAGCAAATTGCATTTATGGTTGGTGAATTTGGACCAGCTCTTAAAGAAATGGGCTTAATTAAGTAAATATTTATTAATGCCCTCTTTGTTTTAAGAGGGCATTTAATTAAACATTATGTCTAACAAATTTTATACAGTTCCATTATTCCTTACAATATTTTCAATTATTGTAATTGGAATATCTTTACAGTTAGATACTTCACCTGAAATGATTGTAGGTGATAGTATGCAAGCTAGGTCTTTTCCAATTTTTTTAATGGTTCTGATGCTTGTTTTAATAGCTGTGTTAACATTCCAATATAAAACAAATAACCCAGCCCCCGTTAAACTAGAAAAATTTCCGACTTGGGGTAGTATGGGCTTATTTTTAATTTTTTATTTATTAACAGTTTTCACAGATATGTTTATTGGAATTTTTGTTGTAATGTTATTAATGGGGTTATTGTGGGGTGAAAAGAGAATTTGGCTTTCTTTTTTAACTGCGACTTTGACCCCCTTATTAATTTTTTTATTGTTTGATTTTGTTTTAAAAATCAGATTTCCAAGAGGAATTTTAATGGATTTGTATTATGGTTAGAGTGGTAGCTTATGTTTGAACAAGGGTTAATGGCAATGCTCTCAGTTGCGACTGATCCTTATTTGCTTTTTTTAATTTTTGTTACAACGATTTTAGGAGTTGTAATAGGAGTATTACCAGGTTTAGGTGCAACTACTGGGGCTGCACTATTATTACCTTTTACTCTAACTATGGACCCCGTTCACGCTATAGCAGTCCTTGCAACAATTTATGTCTCAGCAACTTTTGCTGGATCAATAACTGCTATATTAATTAATACACCTGGAACTTCTGCAGCTGCAGCAACAACATTCGATGGTTATCCTCTTGCTCAAAAAGGCGAAGCAGGAAGAGCGTTGGGTATTGCTGTGATTTCAAGTACAGTTGGTGGAGTGTTTTCTGTAATAGTTTTGTGTTTTGCGGCACCTTTGTTAGCCAGAGTTGCATACGAATTTCGATCACCTGAATATTTTGCGTTAACAGTGTTTGGATTATCAATGCTTGCTAGTATTAGTGCTGGTGGTGCAGTAAAGAATTTAATAGGTGGAATATTTGGAGTTTGGTTATCAACAATTGGAGCAGAACGAGTTACAGGAATTGAACGATTCATGTTTGGCAATTACGAACTCTATGAAGGTATTCATTTTGTTCCAATTTTTATTGGACTTTTTGCCATTTCTGAGCTTTTAGTACAATCCAAAACAGTCAATAAAATTGTAAATACTGTAAGTATGAAAGCTGTCAAACTACCAACAAAAGAAGATTATAAGAAAATATGGAAGACAATATTACGATCCTGTGGAATTGGCACTTTTATAGGTGTTTTGCCAGCAGAAGGTGCAACTGTGGCATCGATGATTGGATATTCAGAAGCGAGAAGATGGTCAAAAAATAAAGAAGAATTTGGCAAAGGTTCTATTGAAGGCATAGCCGGTGCTGAAGCAGCAAATAATTCTGCAACTGGTGGTGCGATGGTACCAACAATGGTTTTAGGCATTCCTGGCAGTGGAACTACTGCAATAATATTAGTTGGATTAATGGTGCATGGCTTAAGACCAGGTGTGTACTTATTTACAGAACAAGTTGAAAAAGTTTATCAAATATTTGGTTCGATGTTTTTTGCAAATATTATGTTTATGTTAATGGGTCTATATGCTGCCAGGTTATTTGCTAGGGTATCACTTGTACCAACAGCAATATTGTGGCCAATTGTTTTTGGTCTTTCTGTTATTGGTGCATATGCTTTCCAAGGCCAACTATTAGATGTTTGGCTAGCTTTGATTTTTGGAGTAATTGGTTTCTTTGCACGAAGACATGGTTTTTCTGTTGCTCCAATTGCTGTAGGTTTAATTCTTGGTGAAATGGTTGAAACAAATTTACAACATTCTCTTAAAATGTTTGATGGAGCATGGTGGATGATCTTTACTCAACCTCTTGCACTCATGTTTTTAATTTTTGCATTTTTAGGGTTGTGTGGACCATACATATATTCATTGATTATGAAGAGAAAGTAAAATCATAATTTAAAAATCCATTTAGTATTAAATATATTGATATAATTGTTAAAATTGAGTTAAGAAACATCTTAAAGTACTTTTGACCAAATTTAATTAAAACTTTTTTACCTATATACGTACCTATGAAACCTGAAATTATCATCAATAAAATGATATGAAAATAATCTGAAAAACTAAATCCCATAAATCCAAATATAAAAACTTTTACAGCATGCTGCATTGACATCAATGCTGCATGAGTTGCTGTATGACTAAGTGGATTTAATTTCATCGTCTTTACCATGCCAGCAATAAAAGGACCAGTTGCTCCAAAAAACATTGTTAAAAAACTTGAAAAAATACCTCCTATAATAATGTATCTTGATTTAATTGCAGGTATCTTTCCATAAACTGTCCACAAAATAAAAATACCTACAATCAACTGAATAAACCAACCTGGAAACTGAATAAAAGTATAGCCTCCAAATAAACTCCCGATAATTGTACCAATGAAAAAAGGCAAAATTGGTTTTTTGTAAACATCTTTTATCATTAGAAGCATTCTTCCAAAATTAGATGCAATTTGAACAGAGCCATGGACAGGTAGTAAAGCTATTGGATTTAGAAATATTGCTAACAAACCTAAAAGTACAGCACCTCCTCCTATGCCAAATGCTCCAGATATAAAAGAAGTGAACATACTCGAGAAAATAAGAAAAATAATACTAAAATCAGATAACTCTTTTGGAAAAGTTATGTAAAGAGGATCCATGTAATCTTTACTTTTCTGTAAAAGGTGGTGGTATAAAATATCTTGGTAATTCCCCAATACTATTTAAATCAATTTCCAATAATACAGGGCCAGGTAAATTAAATGCTTTTTTTAAAATGTTTTCAAATTCACTTGAAGACTTTACAATTAAATATTTCATCTTAACAGTACCTGCAAGCTCTTTGAAATTTGGAACTTGCAAGTCTGCAAAATTTCTTCTTCCTCCATATAAACTATCCTGAATATGTTTTATAACTCCATAACCTCTATCGTTCATTACCATGAAAATTATATTGCTGTTGATTTCAACTGCTGTCCATAATTCGGAAACGTTTAACATAAACCCGCCATCACCGCACATAGCAATTGATTTTACTTTTTCTTCTGTCGCTAAAGATGCACCAATTCCAAGGGACATTCCAGGGCCTATCCCTGCCCCAACTGGATAAATGTTTTGATACCATTTTTGTACTGGCATTAACCTATTTCCCCAAGTACTGTTGGATATGGTTACATCTCTAATCCATCTTGCGTTTTTAGGTAAATTTCTCTCTATGATTTCAGGGAATTCTCCGTAAATTTTAAGAAATTCTTTATAATCTTTTTTAATTTCTTTTTTTAAAGATTTAACTTCATGTATCCAATTTTCATCTATATTTTTTATATCATCTAATCTTTCATAAAGATTTTCTAAAACCTTTTTTCCGTCACCTAAATGAAATATTTTTGAAGAATAAGTTCTATTTTCTGCGTTTGGATCTATATCAATTTGTATAAGGTTTTCAGGTAGTCTTAATGACATGTCTTTTGTTTCATGTCCTCTTAATCTACTTCCAACAACAATCATTAAATCTAACGAAGAATAAAATTTTTCAACTTTTGGAATTGCATTGAAAGAACCTAAACACATCTCATGATTTTCATCTATAACGCCTCTTCCTTGAGTACTTGTTATGACCACAAAACCCAAATCAATAAACTTTTCAACTTCAGAAGTAAGTTTTTTTCCACCATTACCAATCCATAATGTTTTTCTTTTTGATTTTCTAATTTCTTGTTCAATGAGATCTAATGAATTCAAATCTCCTAAAGGGATATTTTTATCTTTGACACTTACTTTATTAAATATATTTTGCCTATTAATAACTGTACGTTGAATATCAATTGGAACTTCAATTGATACTGGGCCTGTTGGAGGCGTCATAGCCTCCTCTAAAGCTTTTTCTAATACCTCTAGAACGTTTTTAGGCGATGATATTCTATATGCGTTTTTTGAAACTGATTTCATCATTTCTAGTTGATTTGGAACATCATGAACAGTGCCTTGATGCTTATCCAAATTTTCAGTAGCAGTTTGCCCAGTTATATGAAGTAATGGTGTGCCTGCAAATCTTGCTTCAACTAAAGACCCGACAACATTTGCTGCACCGGGACCGGTACTTGTAATAATAACTCCTACTTTGTCAGAAGATCTGGCAAAACCATCTGCCATATGACCAGCTCCCATTTCACCTCTTGCTGGTATAAATTTAATTAAATTTCTTTTTGCAATAGCATCTAAAATGGGAATGTTATGGACTGAAACAACACCAAAAACAGTCTTTAAATCATTTTCAAATAAAAAATCTGATATTAAGTCACCAACATTGTACTCATTCATTTTATCCTCTAATATGGAAAAAATTTAGATTATATTAAGTATAGTGAAAAAATATATTAAAGCAAAAGACGTTAAAAAATTATATGCAGGCACCTCTGAATTCTCTTTAATTGATATAAGAGAAATTGGACAACATGCAAATGGACATCCTTTTTTCTCAATTTCAATTCCATATAGTATTTTTGAAAGCAGGATTATTGATCTTGTGCCAAGTAAAGAAACGTTAATTATTTTAATGGATCACAATGACGGTTTGTCTGAATTAGTTGAAGACATTACATCCAATCTTGGATATAGAAATATTCAAATTATGAAAAATGGAGTTTTTGGCTGGAAAAAAGCTGGATTTTTTTTATTTAAAGGAATACATGTTCCAAGCAAAGCTTTTGGTGAATTAGTAGAGTTAAAAAAAAATACTCCTCATATTAAACCTTCAGAACTGAGAAAAAAAATAAACAAAAAAGATGATATAATTATTATTGACGGAAGACCTCTTGAAGAATTTAAAAAAATGAATATCCCAACAGGTGTATGTTGTCCTAATATGGAAATACCCTTACGTATTCAAAATCAAATTAATGATAAAACTGAAATAATTATCAATTGTGCTGGTAGAACTCGTTCAATAATAGGAGCGCAAAATTTAATTAACTTTGGTATTAAAAATAAAGTTAGAGCTCTTGAGAATGGAACTCAAGGTTGGATGTTATCTGGATACAAACTTGAAAGTAATAAAACAGAATCATTAAACTTAGATAAAATTGTATATCAAAAAAAACAGTATCAAAATTCAGCAAACAAAATTATCAATAAATTTAATTTAAAAAAAATTAATCTTAGAACACTAAATTCTTTCCTTGAAGAAACAACAAAAAATACTTTTATATTTAATGTAACTGCCAATCAAAATTTTTCCAAAAATAAAATGTATTTTAAGCATGCGCCTGGAGGACAACTAATTCAAGCTACTGACACTTTTGTTGGAGTTTTAAATAGTAAAATTGTTTTGATAGATGATGGAGAACTCTTACGTGCTTCATCAACAGCCTCTTGGCTAAAACAAATGGGTTTTGATGTTTATATTTTTGATGATGATATCAATTACTTAAAAAATTTTTTTGATCAGAAAAAAAAATTTATAATTCCAAAATCAAAAATTGTTGAAAATGATAATATCACTGCTTTTTTAAAATTAAATTTGTTAGATATTAGAACAAGTCATGAATTTAAAAAAACTCATATAAAAAGATCTAAGTGGATAAATAGAGCAAACTTAAGATTTCATAACTTTAATAGAAACAAAGATTTTTTGATAATTTACAATGATTTGTCGAAAGCAGAACTAATTTATAAAGACATTACATCTAAATTTAAAACTTCAATATATTTTTATAAATTTGACCAAAGTTTTAAACGACTAAGAGAATTTTGTACAAAAAAAGAAACTTTTATGAAAAGAGAGTTTTGTATAGATTTTGTTTATCATACCTATAAAAGGCATCTTGGAAATAGATCTCATGCTTTGGCTTACTTAAGTTGGGAAAAAGACTTATTAAATCATATGGACGAAGAAGAAATAAATAGATTTAAAGTTCTTTAATTTTTGACCTTTCTACATTATCTAAATTTTTTCCTTCAATCCTAAGCAGTCTTACAGGCTCTTTTCTTATTGGTGAATGAACATCGCCAACATTATAAAACTTAACATCACCTGGTTTCATTACATATTTTTTTATTTCTTTAACTAGCTTAATATCATTTTCTTGTTTTACGATTTCCCATTCTGTCATTTCTGTTTCTCCAGCAGCTTGACCATATACAGCCCAGCTTGATCCATGGTCATGAGGTGACCCATTAGCCTCTTGATTATACACATGACCACAAACACAAAACCCAAGCTCAGGATCTTCATAAAGAATTTCTCTCGGGTTTTGGTCATCTCTATCTTTTAAATTATTGTGAATAAAACTTTGATCCATTAATGCTTTTTGAACATAATAACAAACTTTATCTGAACCTTCTTGAATGCCATGATCTTTTAAAATACCTTTAATATCCTTAGCTAACTCATCTAATGAATATGGCATAAAAGCCTCCTTATAATTATAATCCCCATTTCATAGCAATTAAATCGTAATTATTTGCTAAATCTAATAATCCCTTTTTTGTATTTTTATCCAAACTTGGTATTGGATGACGGCAAACATCTGATTTGATTACTCTGCCTTCTTTAAATACTGTTTTGGTAGCTCTAAACCCACATTGTCTATTTTCGTAATTTATGAGTGGAAGTACTCTATTATATTCATTCTCTGCTTCTTTTTTATTTCCTTTAATGTAATTTTTAACCAAAGGTCCAATTAAATCAGGCAACATAGCTGAACTCATATTTCCTCTTGCACCAGCTTCCAGATCTGCAAATAATGTTATTCCTTCTTCACCATCAAATGGACCTTCTATAGCACTCCCACCCTTATCAATTAATGCCCTAA
Source organism: uncultured SAR116 cluster alpha proteobacterium (assembly GCA_902615325.1). GTDB lineage: Bacteria > Pseudomonadota > Alphaproteobacteria > Puniceispirillales > Marisalimonadaceae > TMED54. Next base: position 32,424 of record CACMOJ010000012.1, read on the forward strand.
GTTTATTTGCTGCTTGTGCACACTCTATTTTGAAACATTTAACGTGTTCTATTTCTTTTGCCATTTTTACTAGAAGATCAACTGAGAGATCAACTCCAGATAAAGGGGCATCTTGAACCATAATTGTTATTCCAGCTTCGCTCACTTTTCTAAATTGTTCGAAAGTTTGGTTAGCGTTTCCCTTTAACAAAGCACCATGATATGGAGGCATCATCATGACCATATTTGCTCCAACATCTTTTGCTAGCTTAGCTCTTTTAAACGCAATATCAGTAGAAAAATGGCTTATAGTTACAATTATTGGAACCTTTCCAGCAACATGCTCAATACAAAGTTTTGTTAAAATTTCTCTTTCATCGTCAGATAACAAAAATTGTTCTGAATAATTAGCTAAAATACAAATACCATCTACTTTTTGATCAATCATGCAATCTAAAACTCTTTTCATCCCCTCAAGATCTAGATCTTCATTCTCTTTAAATGGTGTTGGTGCAACTGGCCAGCACCCTGTAAAGTTATTAATCATAAAACCTCTTTTATGTCAAAGAGTAGCAATTAAAGATTATTTTTCCAAGTATCATTTGTAATGCCCTCTTTTCTTAATGCATGTTTAATAATTTTACCAGTTTGTGTTTTTGGAAAACTTTTCATAACACGTAAATATGACGGTATTGCAAATTTAGCCAGATCTGTACTTACTTTATTTATCCATTTGAAGTATTCAATTTTTGATCCTTTAATTATCATTAAAGCAACCATAACCTCATCTTCTTGACCATGATCTTTTGCAGGTACAGCGAATGCCGCTGCCTCAGCAATTTGAGGAATTTTTAAAAAAGCTTGTTCAACCTCATAAGAAGATATGTTTTCACCTCTTCTTCTTATACAATCTTTAATTCTGTCAACAAATATTAATTGATTTTTTTTATTAAAAAAACCTGCATCACCAGTATGAAACCAAAAATTTCTGTAAGCCTCAAAAGATTTATCTGGCATACCTAAATAACCTTGCATGAATCCAAATGATATTTTAGGTCTAACCATTATTTCACCAACTGTACCATTTTTTAATTTCTCATCTGTGTTTGTGTCTCGCACCTCTACATCAAAATATTTAGAATACACTTCTCCGCATGTTCCATTTCCCTTTTTTCCTAATTTTCCATAAATAGGAATATTAACTTCTGTCATGCCATATAAAGGTAACACTTCTTTAACACCAAATCGTTTTCTAAAGATATTTTCAGGCTCCTTTGGCAAAGGAGCAGAGCCAATTACTTTTAACTTATGTTTTTTATCAAAATTAGTTGGCGATTGTGCTACTACAAAAGCAGCAACAGCACCTAACATATTCGTATGAGTAATTTTATAATTGATTATATCATTTAACCAATTACTGGCTGAAAACTTCTCTCTTATTACGGCCTTTGTTCTATTTATTATGCAAGCTAGGAGTTGCATAAATAATCCATTTGCATGAAATAAAGGTAAACAAATATAAAAAATATCTTTTTTATCCAAAATGTAATTTTCAATAGTTCCAATAGCAAATAAAACACAATGAGCATTTGGCATAATTACACCTTTTGCTGGGCCAGAAGTTCCACTAGTAAACATTACACAAGAAATATCTTCCATCTTGGATTGATAAATTTCAGAAATTAATAATTCTTTAGATAAAAGAAATTTATCATGATTTAAAATATTTAAATTTTTTTTACCCCAATTTATTTTTTTGAAGTACTTAAAATATATATTTTCAATTATAATTAATTTAGGTTTTGAAATTTCAATTTGATGTCTTAAAACATCTCCTCTTAAAGCTGAATTAAGCGCAACAAATGTAATTCCAAGAAAGGACGCTCCTAACCATATTGGAATAAAGATCTTTGGATTATCAATCATAACTACTATTGAGTCACCATTTGTTAAACCATTCTTTTTTAATCTAAAAGAAGCTTTAAGACCTTTTGACAAAATATCTTCATAAGTCCACTTTTCTTTGTCAATGAATTCAATAATATTAAATTTTGAGAATTTTTTAGCTTGCTTCAATATTAAATCTGAAATAATCCAATTTTTATGATCATTTAATTTTAATTCATGTAAACTATTACTCATTATTTCAAAGCATTAAGATAATTTTTTATATGAGCGTTAAGCTCCTTAGGTTTTTCAATCGGAAGAAAATGACCACATTCTAAAATTTTATAGTCACACTGCTTAATATTTTCTACCATTTGAAGACCTTTTTTTAGAGGTGTCATCATATCGAATTTTGCTAAAACAGCTAAACAATTTATCTTTATTTTTGAAGCAGCATGTTTACCGTTGTCATATAAATTACATGACTTTAAATCCGTCGTTAATACTGAAGAATCATTCATTTTCATTACTGCATTACCTTCTGCTAAATGATTATGCCCAGGCCAATCCGATATAGAAAAAGAGCCATAACTATCCTGTCCCCAAGTAACCATGAGATCATATGCCTTTTCAGGATTATCAATTGAAGTATCAATTAAGAAATCATTAACTGGAATTGACATTGCTCCAGCTATAAATACTAAACCTCTTACAAGTTCAGGTTTTTTTTCTGCTAATTCAAGAATAGTTAAACATCCTTGTGAATGACCAATAAAAATAGCTGCTTCAATCTTAAGAGATGCTAACAATTCGGCAAGCCATAACATGTCTTCTTCTATTGAAGTAGTTTGATTGCCTTCTGAAAAACCATGACCAGGAAAATCAGGAGCTACAACGTTATATCCTTGACTGACAAAATATCGAATTTGTTGCGTAAATGAATAATGATTTTGTCCAGCTCCATGAACAAAACATAATGTTTCCTTATCATTTACTAAATTTATACCTCCAGTTGAGAAATAAACTTTATTGCCTTTGAAGTCTGTATACATTTAACTTCTCTTAGTTAAGATTTTGGCAGCGGCTTTAAAGCCTTTTTCAAAATCAATTTTGATATCTTCAATATCTTCTAAACCAACAGAAAGTCTTATCATGTCATCAGTTAACCCAGACATCTTCATTGCTTCAGAACTTAAATGCGAATGTGTCGTGCTTCCAGGATGAATAAGTAATGTTTTTGCATCACCAACATTTGCCAAATGAGAAGAAAGCTTTACATTTTCAATAAATGCTTTACCAGCATCTCTTCCACCTTTAATACCAAATACAATTATTGATCCAGATCCTAATGGTAAGATTTTTTTTGCAATTTTATGATCTGGATGATCTTGTAAATCAGGATGTCTTAACCAAGATACAGCTTCATTTTCTTTTAAAAATTCCAGCATCATTTTTGTATTTTCTATATGCTTTTTCATTCTTAATGAAAGTGTTTCTATTCCTTGTAAAATATAAAAAGCGTTATTTGGAGATAATGATGGTCCAAAATTATACATGCCTTCAGCTCTAATTTTGGCAGTTAGTGCAGATGGTCCAAATTCTTCCCAAAAACTTATTCCATTAAGAGAAAAATGGGACCCTGATATTGTAGGAAATTTTTTTTTATTTCCCCAATCAAAGTTTCCTCCATTTATTATAGCACCTCCAATTGCAATGCCATGTCCACCTATCCATTTTGTTAATGAGTGTATAACTATATTTGCTCCATATGTAATAGGCTTCATTAAATAAGGAGTATTAAATGTAGCATCTATTGCTAGAGGAACATTTTTTTTCTTACATATTTTAGCAACCTCAGGCACGTTCATTACATCTAAACCAGGATTTCCAATGACTTCTCCAAATACTAATTTAGTATTTGGCTTAATTGCTTTTTCAATTTCTTCTAAGTTATTTGGATTGACAAATGTCGTTTCAATTCCAAACCTTGTCATCGTATGCTGAAGTAAATTAATATTAGCACCATACATTTTATTTGATGCTACAATATGATCTCCACTTGAACATATTGCTGTTACAACTAAGTGCATTGCAGCCATTCCACTTGAGCAAGCAACACAACTTACACCTCCATCCAAAGAAGCTAATCTCTGCTCTAAAGTCGCTATTGTTGGGTTTGAAATTCTTGTATATAAATGTCCACCTACCTCCATATTATATAGTGCAGCTGCTTCATCGGTATCCTTAAAAACATAGGATGTAGTTTGATAGATAGGAACAGCTCTTGAACCAGTTTCCTTATCTGGCACATGCCCAGAATGTAAGGACATAGTATCGAATTTATATTTTTCGCTCATTTTTAACCTCTATATGATTTTTTCTTATTAAATTTCTTTTAATTTTTCCAGTTGTTGTTAATGGTAATTCCTTAACAAATTCTATAAGCCTTGGATATTCATGAGCTGCTAGATTTTGTTTCACATGTTCTTTAATTTTATCTTTTAAGTTTTCATTTTTGTTTTTTAGTAGGGATTTTTCTCTAGGTACAATCACAGCTTTTATTATTTCTCCTCTTAATTCATTTGGAACTCCAACTACAGCTACCATTTCAACTTCTTGAAGTGATAGTATGGAATTTTCTATCTCAGTTGGGCCTATTCTGTATCCAGAACTATTAATTAAATCATCTTTTCTTCCTTTAAAATAAAAATATCCTTCATCGTCAACTGTAGCATAATCACCTGTGTGTAACCATCCATCAATAATTTTCTTCTGAGTTTCTTTATCATTATTCCAATAACCTGAAAAAATTGATGGGGAATTACTTTGAACAACTATTTCACCTTCATCATCACTTTTTGAAATAAATGTTCCATCATCTTTCATTAATTTTACTTTATGTCCTGGTACAGGTCTTCCAATTGAACCAAGTTTTTGCTTCATTATCAGTCCATTGTTAGAAACAGTTAAATTACATTCTGTCTGACCGTAGAATTCATTGATCCCAACGTTCAAAATTTCTTTTCCCCAATTTAGTAACTCTTCACCTAAAGCTTCGCCACCTGATCCTACAGTTCTTAAATGGATTTTATCTCGTGATTTATATAGATTAAATGATTTCATCATTTTTAAAGAGGTGGGTGGTAGGAAAGTATTTTTAACTTCAAACTTTTCCATTAAATCAAATGTAAATTCTGGATCAAATTTTGAACTTCTAAACGAAATAACAGGTATACCAAAATAAAGAGAAGGTAATAAAACATCAAATAAACCACCTATCCACGCCCAATCCGCTGGTGTCCAAAAACAGTCATTATTTGAAAGATCAGAAGATAAAAATTCGTGAGGCATTTCTACACCAGGAATATGCCCCAATAAAGTTCTATGTGGTAAAAGAGCTCCTTTTGGATCACCAGTTGTTCCAGATGTATAAATAATTAAAGCAGGATCTTCAGAATTAGTATTAACATTTTTATATTCGTCTTTAGATCTATTTAACAAGTCATCAAAAAATAATATCTCATTGTCACTTTCTTTTTTCTCAGTACATATGATATGTTTTAATGACGGAAGTTCATATTTAATTTTCATTAATTTTTCTAATCCATGTTTATCGCATATGACAGCTGATGCTGATGAATCAATTAGTCTAAATTTCAAAGCATCGATTCCAAATAAATTAAATAGAGGGATTGAAATTTTTCCACTTTTAAAACATGAAATGTGACTTATTAAAGTTTCAGGACACTGTCCTAAGATAATACCAACTCTATCATTTTTATTTAAATTCAAATTATCTAAAGCATTGGCTAATTGATTGGATTTTTTTTGAATAAATCTAAAAGATAAATTTTCAAACTCTCCATTATATTTTAAGTTTTTTAAAGCTATACGATTTGTGTTAGCAAATTTATCAATAGTGGCACTTGCTATATTAAACTTAGAAGGGATATTTAAATTAAATGTGTTATAAAGATGATCATAATTTAGAGATTTTGGTAACATTTTTAATTATCATGTGACTTAATATATAATTTTATTGTAATATGTTAATAAGTTAAAACAACCTTGTTAATTTTATTATGAAAAATAAAAAACTTCAAAATTTAAATACTATTGAACTTTCAGATTGTTATACAAAATCATCAGACTTAGCTCTTATGAATGGAGTGCAGGCACTTGTTAGACTTTTATTAGAACAATCACGCATTGATAAAGAAAAAGGGTTTAAGACACAAGGTTACGTCAGTGGCTATCCTGGTTCACCTTTAGGAACTTTGGATTTAGAATTAAATAGAGCTAAAAAATATTTAAATGATGAGGGCATAGTATTTCAACCTGGCGTGAATGAAGAATTAGCTGCAACAGCTGCTTGGGGCACCCAAATGATACAGTTGTATGATCAACCAAAAATTGATGGGGTCTTTTCACTTTGGTATGGCAAAGGGCCTGGGTTAGACAGAGCCATGGATGCAATTAGACATGCGAATATGGGAGGTTCCTCAAAACTGGGTGGAATGTTATTAGCAGTTGCTGATGATCCAATAGGAAAGAGTTCAACATTAGCATATCAATCAGAACAATCTTTAATATCTGCTGGCATTCCAATATTTTATCCTGCCAATGTACATGAAGTTGTTCCTTTGGGACTTCAAGCATATCAATTGTCAAGATATGCTGGTATTTGTGTTGGGTTAAAAATAACAGCTGATACTGCAGACTCGAGTGCTGTTGTTGATTTAGCATCATTAAGACCAAAATTTAAAAATCTCTTAAATATTGAAAATGTTCATATTCAAAAACATGAATCGGCTCTAGATAGAGAAGAAACTTTATTTACTAAAAGATTGCCAGCTTCAAAAGATTTTATTTTTCAAAATAAGATTAATAAAATTATAAGAAATCCAAAAAATAAAAATCTTGGAATAATTGCTGTAGGGAAAGCCTGTACAGAAACTATAGATGCTTTAGAGAGTATTGGTATCATAGATCCTGAAAAAAATGGTATTGGAATTTTTTCTTGTAAAATTCCATGGCCATTAAATGGAGAGGAAATAAAAAATTTCATTAATGGATATAAAGAAATTTTTGTCATTGAAGAAAAAAGGGCTGTCGTTGAAGAACAAGTTGCCCATATTCTTTACAACGATGATCAAAAACCCATCCTCTCAGGTAAATTTGATGGGAAAACTCAAGAAAAATTAATACCTGAAATTGCAGAACTTTCTAGTGATATTATAGCTGATGCATTAATAAAAAAAATTAACTTAGATAATAATATCAGTTTAAAAAAAGTAGTAAAAAATGAATTGATTGGAGATAATCTTCCGTCTGTAGCAACAAGAAGTCCCTGGTATTGTGCTGGATGCCCTCATAACTCTGGGACTAAAATGATGGATGACGAAATAGTAGGTATAGGAATAGGTTGCCATTCGATTGGCTATTTTTTACATCCTGACAAATTAACTAATTTTAGTCAGATGGGAGGTGAAGGTGGTCATTGGATTGGAAGATCACCCTTTTCAACAAAAAAACATTCTTTTCAAAATATTGGAGATGGTACTTATGCTCACTCTGGATCACTTGCTATTAGAGCAGCAGTTTCAGCAGGAACTAATATAACTTTTAAAATTCTTTATAATGACGCCGTTGCAATGACTGGTGGACAATCAGCCATAGGTGGAGGAACTCCATGGAATATTTCAAAGCAACTAACCGCTGAAGGAGTTAAAAAAGTTTTTGTCATATCAGATGAACCAGAGCAATTCTCTGAACTAAAGCTTTTTGCTGATGGAGTAACTATCGCGCATAGAGATGAAATGATCCCAATTCAAAAACAACTCAAAGAAATTGAAGGTGTTACAGCAATTATTTACGTACAAACATGTGCCACAGAATTAAGACGTAGACGAAAGAGAGGTTATGTTGAGGATCGTGAAAGAAAAATTTTTGTTAACACAGACGTTTGCGAAGGCTGTGGTGATTGTGCAGAAAAATCTAATTGTGTTGGAGTTAAGCCTCTAAAACATTTTGATGGAGAAAAAAAACAAATTGATCAAAGCATTTGCAATAAAGATTATTCTTGCATAAAAGGATTTTGTCCTAGTTTTATAAGCATTCCTCAAAATGAAATTTTTACAGAAAACAAAAACTCTTATCCAGCTTTACCAATCTTAAAAAAATATTTTCATGAACCAAATGTATCGAATAAAGATATCAACCTAGTAATGGCTGGTATCGGTGGGACTGGAGTTTCAACTGTTTCAGCAATAATTGTTATGGCTTGTAGAATAGAAAATAAATGGGCTCAAACTATGAATTTTACAGGATTAGCTCAAAAAAATGGGGCTGTGACAAGCCAAATAAGAATTAGTTCTAGAAAAAACTTATATGAAAAATCAGCTAGACTGCCTAACAAATCTGCAGATTTATTATTAGGTTGTGATGCTGTTGTTTCAGTATCCCCATTAATTACGAGAACACTAAATTTAAATAAAACTAAAGCAGTTATAAATGGTAGAGTAGAACCTGTTGGAGTTTCTGGCGTTTATACTGGAACAACAGTTGATGATCAATTATTAAAAAAACATTTAGAAAACCATTTGAACTCAGAAAATATTGAATTTATTAATATGTCTGACCTTGCAGAAAAACTAGTTGGAGACACTGTTTCTGCTAACATAATGTTATTAGGATACGCATTGCAAAAAGGTTTTCTTCCAATCTCAAGCCTTGCCCTAGAAAAAGCTATAAAGTTAAATGGGGTTTCAATACAACAAAATTTAGATGCATTTAATTGGGGAAGGCTTTTAGTTTCAAATCGATCTTTAGTTTTTAAAAAAGCTGGTCTATTAGTTGAAAAATTAAGTGATGATGATCCTAAAGTTAAAATCAAAAAATTTCATAATATATTATCTGATTATCAAGATGATAAATATGCTAAAAAATATTTAGAAACTATTGAAAAATTGTACGCTAAAGAGAAATTACTGTTTAAAAACAAATTTGATTTTAGTTTAACAAAAAATTCTGCGTTAATGTTATTTCGTTTTATGAGATATAAGGATGAATATGAGGTGGCTAGGCTTCATACATCAGGCGAATTTGCTAATAATTTTTTAAATAAAAACATGAAAAAGAATATAAATTTTTATCTTGCTCCTCCCTTATTAAATATTAGAGACAAAAATACAGGTCATTTAAAAAAAATTAAGTTTGGCTCATGGATGTTTTATGTTTTTAAACTTTTATCAAAATTAAAATTTTTAAGGGGAACAAAATTTGATTTTTTTGGACAAACAAACGAAAGAAAAAAAGAAGTAGCTTTAGCTGAAAAATCATTATTAACAATCGATACGATTATTAAAAATATTTCAAGAACAAATTATAATATTTGTGAAGATTTAATAAATGCTGCTTTAAATATTAAAGGATATGGTCACGTAAAAGAAAAAAATATCAAGATTTACGAAGAGAAATGGAATTCTTTTCTAAGAAAAATTGACCTACACTCTGTAAAAAAAGTTAGTTAATTATTTAATTAATTCTCTTAATTTAAACTTTTGAATTTTACCTGTGCTTGTTTTAGGAATTTCAATAAATTGAAATTCACTTGGAACTTTAAAACCAGCTAGAATGTTTTTACAATGTATTTTTAATTCATGGCTGGTAACTTTTGAACCCTCTCTTAATTCGACGAAAGCACAAGGTGTTTCGCCCCACTTTTCGTGATGTTTTGCAACAACACCAACTGCCACAACATCAGGATGTTTGTAAAGAGCATCTTCAACTTCTATAGATGAAATATTTTCTCCACCCGAAATAATGATGTCTTTTGATCTATCTTTTAATTGTATATATCCATCTTCATGCCAAACACCTAAGTCGCCAGTATGAAACCATCCATCTTCAAATGATTCTTTTGTAGCTTTTTCATTCTTCAAGTAGCCTCTCATAGTAATGTTTCCTCTTGTAAATACCTCACCTATTGTTTCACCATCTTGAGGTACATTTTTTAATGTTTTAGGATCAACTATTTTTATATCTTCTTGAACAGAATAAGGAACACCTTGTCTAGCCTTCATTTTGGCTTGTTCATCTAGGCTTAAATTATTCCATTCTGTTTTCCAAGCACAAACAACTGAAGGTCCATAAGTTTCAGTTAATCCATATACATGAATCACATCTATGCCACATGATTTCATTTTACCTAAAACAGCTTCAGGTGGAGGAGCTCCAGCTGTCATCATTTTAATCTCTTGAGTTAAATCAATATTATTACTAATCAAATGATCTGCTATCATTTGCATAATTATTGGTGCACCACTTAAATGTGATACTTTGTGTTTAATTAAAGCATTAACAATTAGTTCTCCAGCTGGCTGTCTTAGACATACATGCGTCCCCGCTCTTTCAGTAACAGTCCAAGGAAAGCACCAGCCATTGCAATGAAACATAGGTAGAGTCCATAAATATTTTGGGAACATTGGCATTTCCCAAACAAGAGTATTTCCAATAGCATTCAAATATGCTCCTCTGTGATGATATACAACACCTTTAGGATTACCAGTAGTTCCTGATGTATAATTCAAAGCAATAGCATCCCATTCTTTTTTGGGTAATTGATAAATTATTTCTAAATCAGAAAATTTATTCAGTTCATTCTCATAATTAAGAATTTTTTGACTTTCAGCAAATTCTGAATTTTTTAAACCAGCAACTTTATCAACAACTTCTAAAAGAATTGGCTTGTTTTCAATATTTTGAACAGCTTTTTCTACAATGTCAGAATAAGAAGAATCATAAATAAAAACCTTAGCTTCCCCATGACCTAAAATAAAATTAATAGTGTTATAATCTAATCTAGTATTTATAGCATTTAAAACAGCTCCTGACATTGGAATTCCAAAATGACACTCCCACATTTCCGGAATATTTGGAAGCATTACAGCTACAGTGTCATTTTTACTAACATTATAACTTTTTAACAACTCAGATAGAGCATTACATCTTTTTGCTGCTTGTTTATATGTAAGTTTATAGTCTTCATATTCTATCGCAATTTGATCCGGAAAAGTTTTTCTAGATCTTTCAAGAAAAGATAATGGACTTAAGACTGTATAATTAGCTAAATTTTGATCTAGATTTGTTTCATAAATGCTCATATTAAACTCCTTATATATAGTTTTAATATTTACACTTGATTTTATCAATATGTAATGGCATTTCTTTATAAGGAGATATTTTGATATGAATTATGTTTCACCAGTAAAAGATACGAAATTTATTTTAGAAAATTTATTAAATAATCCCTCAGCAATTGAAAATGATTTAATGAATTCAATTCTTGAAGAGGCTGGGAAATTAGCTAACGAAAACCTAGCACCCTTAAATCATGAAGGCGATAAAAATCCACCTAAATTAAGACAAGATAATGAAGTTGAGACTTCGCCAGGATTTAAAAATGCATTTAAAAAAATAGCTTCAGGTGGATGGATAGGAGTTTCGAGCAATCCAGATTATGATGGGATGGGATTGCCGTTTCGAATGGCTGCTGCAGTAAGTGAATACTGGCAAGGTGCAAATATGTCATTTGCATTGTGCAACCTATTAAGTCAAGGCCTCATAGATGCCTTAACCTTAGTTGGTACAGATAAAGAAAAAGAATTATATCTACCAAAATTAATAAATGGTTCTTGGACAGGTACTATGAATTTAACTGAACCTCAATCTGGAACAGATTTAAGTACCATAAAAACGAAAGCCATTAATGACGGAAAAAATTGGAGAATAAAAGGTCAAAAAATATACATAACTTATGGTGAACACGATTTCTCTGAAAATATTATTCACTTAGTACTGGCAAAAACAGAAGGAGCGCCTGAAGGGATAAAAGGTATATCTACATTTATTATACCAAAATATTTAATTAATGAAGACGGCTCTTTAGGCGAAAGAAATGATTTAAAATGTATTTCTCTTGAACATAAACTAGGAATAAAAGCAAGCCCAACTGCTGTGATGTCCTATGGTGATGACAATGAAGGGGCTATTGGTTATATGCTTGGCGAAGAAGGTAAGGGCATTGAATACATGTTTATAATGATGAATAGAGCAAGATTTGATGTTGGATTACAAGGCATGGCAATTGCTGAAACTGCAAGACAAAAAGCAATTCAATACGCTAAAACACGAGTACAAGGCATACCTTTGAACAAGACAAAAGGGACTCCAATAATAGGTCATGGTGATGTAAAAAGGCAATTATTAATTATGCGTTCATTAACTGAAGCTATGAGAGCACTTATTCTAGTTTCAGCTGAAATAATGGAAGAAGCTGAAAAAGAAAAAAGCAAAATGAACTTAGAAGCTTTTTTAATCCCAATAATAAAAGGCTGGTGCACAGAATTAGCCCAAGAAGTAACCAGTTTAGGTGTTCAGATACACGGTGGAATGGGTTATATAGAAGAAACTGGAGCAGCTCAAATAATGAGAGATGCAAGAATTTTGCCCATATATGAAGGAACTAATGCTATACAAGCCAATGATTTAATGTTCAGAAAAACACTTAAAGATAGTGGAGTGACAGCTCAACAAATTCTTACTATCATAAAAGATGAAGTTCAATCTGATGGGGAAATATTGAAAGCTGTTTATAAATGTGAAGAAGTGTTAGGTTTTATTTTAAATAATAGAGACGACAAAGAAGCACTCTCATGTATAAGTTATGATTTTATGATGGGTTTTGGATATCTTATTGGTGCCTGGCTCATGCAAAAATCTAAAATTAAAGCTGAAGAAAAGATTAATAACCAAAATGAAGATACAAATTTTTTAATGTCTAAAATTATCTCTTCAAATTTTTATAATAAACATATTTTGCCTAGATGTTTTGGTCACTTTGATATTGTTTTGGATGGATCAAAAATTATTTCTGAAACACAAGAAGAATTTGTATAAAAAAATAAACTTTAGGTTGATTTTAATACTAACATCGCTAGCCTATAAATTAATTGGGTTTTGAAAATTTTTTGGAGGAGGAATTCTTGAAAACCAATACATTCGAATATCCAGATTTTAACAAATTTAACACTTTTCCGAAATTGTTAAAACATAGATCTGAAATAATGCCAGATGAAGTTGCTTTAAGAAACAAAGACCTAGGGATTTGGAATGAAATCACCTGGGATGAATATAATAAAATTGTTTCAGAATTATCGATTGGGCTAAAATCAATTGGGTTTAAACAAGGTGATGTTTTAGCATTAATTGGTGATAATAAACCTGAATGGGTTTTTTTTGAAATTGCTTGTCATGCAAATGGTGGAATGAGCCTTGGCGTTTACAGAGACACACTGGATGATGAGGTTGGATATTTAGTAAAATCAGCAAAAGTTAAATTTGCTTATGCAGAAGATCAAGAGCAAGTTGATAAGTTAATAAATGTTCAAAAAAAATTAAAAACTAAAATCAAAGTCATATATGATGATCCAAGAGGACTTGAGAAATTAAAAAATCCAAATGTAATTAACATGAAGTATCTTGCCAGTGTAGGAAAAAAGCAGTTAGATAAAAATAACAAACTTTATGAAAATTTAATTAATAAAATTTCTGGCGAAACTGTTTCCATTTTATGTACAACTTCTGGTACAACATCTAACCCAAAATTAGCTATGCTGCCTGCTAATAAGTTTATAAATCACATTTCAAATTATCTTAAAGTTGACCCTAAATCTCACCTAGATGAATATGTTTCTGTATTACCATTTCCCTGGATAATGGAACAAACTTATGGTGTTGGTTTTAATTTATTAAGTGGAATGAAAGTAAATTTTCCTGAAAACTCTGAAACTGCCATGGATGATTTAAGAGAAATTGGTCCAACTTTTATGTTAGGTGCACCAAGATTATGGGAACAAATTTCTGCTGATATGAGAGCAAGAATACTTGACTCATCAAAATTGACACAATGGTTATTTAACAAAATGGTTGATAGAGGCTTAGATGCCGTTGACAGCGGTACTAGAGACTTTTGGGCTGACAAACTTCTTTTCTCAAGTTTAAAAGATAGACTTGGTTTTAGCAAAGTTACATCCGCCGCTACTGGAGGATCTGCAATAGGTCCAGAAACATTCAAATTTTTTCTTGCGATGGGTATCCCATTGAGACAACTATACGGTCAAACTGAATTAATGGGAGCCTATACTTTGCAAGACCCTCCTTCTGGAGAAATGGATTGTGAAACAGTTGGAGTAGCTTTTCCAGATGCTGAAATAAAAATTCTTAATCCTGATGCAAATGGTCTTGGAGAAATTATTACAAAACACCCAAACATGTTCTCTGGCTATTTTAATAATAAAAAAGCTTATACCGAATCTATAAAAAAAGGGTGGATGCATACAGGGGATGCTGGATTTATTGATAATAAAAATCGATTAACTGTATTAGATAGAGTTGATGACATAGCAGTTAAGTCTGATGGTATAAAATTTTCTCCCCAAAATATTGAAAATAAGTTGAAATTTTCACCTTATGTTGGTGAAGCTGTAATATTAGGTTCTAAGAAACCTTATCTTACAGC
>CACMOJ010000013.1 GCA_902615325.1 uncultured SAR116 cluster alpha proteobacterium
TTTCACGGACCATTGACCCTGAGGGGTTTTTTGTTGTGTTTAATCAGCAATAGTCAAATGCATGCTTGTTTCAGATAAAATTGGTAAAAAAAAATTCCAACGTTAACAATCAAATCATATGGATTCAAAAAACACCAAAAATTTGAAATTTAATATTTTTGCAATCAATAAAAGTATATCTATATGTATGAAAATTAATTCAACAAGTAAATCAGTTAAAAATAATATAATTACATGGCTTCCATTAAAAGATTCTATGTTTAATCAGTTTAATTATACTCAAAATTTTGGAAAATTAGGGTTGTGTGGTTGTCCAGGAACTATATTAGATGCTAATAATCAGATTATTGGAATTCAAAAAACATTAAATATTTTTAAATTTCATAAGATTGATATTGTTGTATCTCTTGTAGAGACGTCAGAATTAAAAACACTTGGGTGTGATGATTTAATAAAGAAAATTAAATTGAATAATTTTCTTTGGTTTCATTTTCCTATCACTGACTTTGATATACCCGCTAAAAGTTCACTTTTTGAATTAAATTTACTTCTTTCAAACCTAGAAAAATTTTTAAAAAAAGAAAAAAATATAGTCATACACTGTAAAGCAGGTCTAGGTAGAACAGGTACAGTGGCATCACTTTTATTAGTAAAATTAGGAATAACTGCAAAAGTTGCTATTCAATATATAAGAAAATATCGACCTGGGTCCATTGATACTAATGAACAAAAAAACTTTGTTTTAAATTGGAAAATTTAACAAAGTGATTCTCTGTAATTAAATAAATTATTTGTTGTGAGGATTAATAATATATAAAAAAAACTTAATAGATTTTTTTTTTAATTACTAAATTATTGATTTTTTTAATAAAAATTCAATTTAATAATTCAGTAATAATATTTTAACAAATTTGAAATATTAACAGTATACGAATCCAAGAAATTATGGAGAATCGTATGCTGCAAATTAATAATGTGTGTAAATTTTTTGACCAAGTTAAAGCAGTTAATGAAGTGTCAATAAATGTAGATAAACCTGAAATGATAGCTATTATAGGGAGGTCTGGTGCTGGCAAATCTACTTTGCTTAGAACTATAAATAGACTGACGGATGCTAGCTCAGGTGAAATTCTTTTCCAAAATCAAAATATATTAAATTTGAACAAAAAAGATAAACTCGTATGGCAAAAAAATTGTGCCATGATATTTCAACAATTTAACCTCGTTCCAAGATTAGATGTGCTTACGAACGTGATGTTGGGCAAATTAAATGAAATGTCCACTATTCGTGCTAGTTTAAAACTTTTTACATCTAAAGAAAGACATACAGCACTAAATTTATTAGATAAGTTTGGCATGATACAAACAGCTCTACAAAGAGCTGAAACACTCTCTGGTGGCCAGCAACAGAGGGTTGCAATATGCAGAGCTATGATGCAAGAACCTAAATTAATTCTTGCCGATGAACCAATAGCCTCATTAGACCCTTTAAATGCAAGGCTTGTAATGGAGGCACTTAGAAAAATTCACGATGAGAAAAAAATTACTGTTATTTGTAATCTTCATACCTTGGATACAGCAAAGCAGTATTGCGATCGCATTATTGGAATGCAAAATGGAAGGGTGGTTTTTGATGATTTACCATCAAAACTTACTAATAAAAAAGCAAGAGAAATTTACGGTGCAGAGGCTGAGGAAGCTTTTGAAGGCACTATGACATCAGTTTCTTTAGGGCATGCAGAATTGAAAACTGCATAAACATAAGAAAATTTAGGGAAAAAAAGGAGAAAATAATGATAAAAAATCTATTAAAAATGATAACGACATTATCAATGGCACTAGTTGTATCTAGTGCAGTTGCAGATGGCCATAAAAAATATGACGGTCCTCAAATGCAACTAAGTAAATTTCAGCCAGAATTTAGAATTGGTTTTCTTGGTGACGAGGCTTCACAGGATATTATTGCTAGAAATGGTTGTTTAAAAGACTATATTGAAAAAGCCTACAACGTACCTGCAAAAATGTTCACATTTAAAGATTATGCAGGAACAATGGAAGCTATGCTAGGTGAAAATCTTGATTATGCATGGTTTGGCTCATCTGGTTATGCTGGTATTTACTTGCAAGATCCAGATGCTGTTGTTCCAGTTTTAACAAGAATGCAACCAACAGGTGATACTGGATACTATTCAGTAATGGTAGCTAGAAAAGACTCTGGAATAAAATCATTAGATGATTTAAAAGGTAAGAAGTTGGGTTTCGCTGATCCAAACTCTACATCCGGCTATTTAATTCCATCTATAGAATTACCTGAACTCTATAATGTTGATATTAACACATATTTTTCTAAAACTCAGTTTTCAGGAGGACATGAAAATAATGTGTTAGCAGTACTTAATGGAGATGTTGATGCTGGTGTAACTTGGGTATCAGGTGTTGGAAAATGGGAAGAAGGTTATTCATCTGGAAATTTAAGAAAAATGGTTGATAAAGGTATTTTGAATATGGATGACTTGGTACAAGTATGGTCTTCAAAATTAATTCCTAACGGTCCAATCGTAATGCCAAAAAAATTACCAAAAGAAGCAAGGGATGTAATGGTTGGTATGAAAAAGTGGATACATAAAAATGATCCTAAATGTAGCGAAGATATTGCGAATGGGATTGTAAAAGCTTGGGTGCCTGTTGATCATAGCTTTTACGAAGTAATTGTAAAAGCTAGAAAAGCTAAATTAGAAGCAAAGAAGAAAAAAGGTTAATTTTAACTAAATAATACAATGAGTTAAAGACGGATCGTGCCGTCTTTAACTCTTTAATTACAGGAATTAAAATTGTCAGATCAAGTTTTTAATAATTTTCAAAATGTAGAAAAAAATTTGAAAGCCTTAGCTTTTAAACGACTAATTTACTCTTTATTAAGTATTGGTTTCATTATATTTTTATTTTCTGGTGGTTTAACGATTGCAGAAAATAACAATGCAGGAAGTTTTGAGAGAGGTATTTCAAAATTTTTTGATTATCCAGTTGACCTTTTTAAAGAGGCATTTGAATCAGGTTGGACATGGTATAGTTATTTATTAAAATATTTACCTGATTTAATTTCTACTATTAATATGGCGTTTTTCTCAACGTTATTTGGTAGTATATTTGCGGTTTTTTTGAGTATATTCGCAAGTAAAAATCTCATAAAAAATAAATATATTGTGTCATTTTGTAGAAGAACAATGGACATATTAAGGTCATTTCCTGAAATTGTAATAGCAATGATATTTCTTTATTTGATGGGTAAATCTGAAATCCCAGCAGTTATAGCCATCGTTATTCATACCTCAGGAGCATTAGGGAAATTATTTTCTGAAGCTATTGAAAATGTAGATTTCAAACCAATAGAAGGTCTTGAATCTTGTGGTTCTTCCTGGTTTCTACGTATAAGATTTGCTGTGTTACCCCAAGTATTGCCACTATTTATATCTTATTCACTGTTGAGATTAGAAATTAATGTGAGAGCATCTACAATTTTAGGTTTCGTTGGTGCTGGTGGAATTGGAGAAGCTTTGTCAACAGTTATCCAATGGAGATATGGTGATGAAATATTAGCTATTATGGCTCTTCTAGTTATTACAATTATTTCTCTAGACTATATCTCTTCATATTTAAGAACAAAATTAATTGGAGATAACAAATGACTAGTGATGTAATATCATCTGAAATTTATTTGAAAGTAAATGCTAATCATAAAAAGCACGTTAAAAGTCTCATTATTGCAGGTGTCGTTTTTTCATTATATATTGTAGCAACTTTTCTTCATTTCGACTTAGCTAATATTGCAAAAAAATGGAATTCCGATAGAGCAGCTATGTTTATTTTAGACACCTATGCTCATAAAGACCACATAACAATGAAATGGAAAAATCCAGAAAAAATTGATGTTCGTTTTGAAGGCGGTTATAGGCATGTGTATAAAAAAGATCCTGAGTGGTTATCAAGAAATACTACGTCTAAATCTACTGTTGTTAATTTTGATAATGGTGGAAAGTTTATATTTTTTTCAAATCGTGTTGAAATGAAAGACTGGCCTGATGTTAAAGAAAATTTTATTTTTAAAATTAACTCCAATGGTAAACCTTATGTTGAAGGCTATCAAGGTAAAGAAGACCTTTTGCCAAATTGGATGAGAGCGACAGAAAACAAGGTTGAAGTTAGACCCTCTCTTTATGAAAGATTACAAGTTTATGGATCTAAAGTTGAAGTTCACAGATATGAATTAGGCTGGAAATATTTTTGGTTTGACTTTGATAGTCCGCTTTCTGGCAAAGGTTTTCTGGATGGTATTTCACTGATGTTTAGCGATCAAAGAGTTGATCCACTAAAATCTAATTTTAATCTTGTCATTAATGAATTTTTAGAAAATGAAATATGGCATCATAATACAGTCTTATTCGCTATGGTTGAAACATTATTAATGGCTATTTTAGGGACATTCATAGCTTCAATATTTGGACTACCTTTGGCATTCATGGCAGCATACAACGTAACTCCATTTGCATCATTAAGGTTTTTTTTAAGAAGAATATTCGATCTTCTTAGAGGAATAGATATGTTGATTTGGAGTCTAATTTTTCTAAGAGCTTTTGGTCCTGGATTGTTTACGGGAATATTTGCAATCGCATTTACTGACACTGGAACCTTAGGAAAGTTAATGTCTGAGGCTATAGAGAATACTGACAAAAAGGAAAAAGAAGGCATTCAATCAACAGGTGCTAACAAAACTTTACAACATAGATTTGGTATTATACCGCAGATCTTACCAATTTTTATCTCACAAAGTCTTTATTATTTGGAATCAAATACTCGAGCAGCTGTAATTATTGGCGCCATGGGCGCTGGGGGTATAGGATTACATTTCCTTGGTGCTCTTATGACGGGTAATGACTTTGAAAATGTTGGGTATATGGCATTACTTGTTCTTATAGCAGTAATGTTAATTGATACTCTATCATCACGGTTAAGAAGGTTTTTAATTGGAATAGAAGAAAAAAAATAAAGGAGTAATTATGTATAAAATATTATTAACTATTTCGTTTTTCTTAATATCAAATCTTGCTTATGCAGAAAATAAAGAACTTAAAGAATTAAGCAATGAAGCAGAAAAGCAAGAAGCTGGAAAACTTGTTAATACCGAGGAAATATTTAAAAAATTAACTGAAAAATGTGATGAAACAGATGTTTTAGTATTAAGGGCAAGAATAAGGCTTGAACTCCCAAGAATTGATAAAAATACTGCCTCTGAAGTTGAGAAAATGATGATGAATGGTCTTGAATTATGTTCAGAAAAAAAAATAGATGAAGCAAAAAAATTGTTAACTTCAGCTTATAAAAAAGCTCAAGATGCAGCATCTATTAAATTCGGCCAGCAAGGAACAGGGGCAATAAAAGGCGTGAAGATGTCTGATACGACTAAAGCACTTACTAAAGATGGTTCAATTGATAATGAAAAAAAACCTTGGTGGAAATTTTGGTAAAATTTCTATGATCTTGAGATAGTGAGTTTTTTTAAATATGATGTTACGTCCATTTAGCAAAAGAGGTTCTTTTTATAAAGGGAACTTGCATGGGCACAGCTCGAATTCAGATGGTAAATTTAGTGTTAGTGAAGTTATAGACGCCTATAAAAAAAGAGGTTACGACTTTACTTGTATTTCAGATCATCTATGGATTGACAATCGATTTTGTGCTGAAACTGTTACAGATGCATCTAAATACAACACTCATAATTTTATAGCAATTAATAGTGCAGAGCTTCACACAAGAGGAAAAAAATATGACAAAGAAAATTTGTGGCATCTTGTTGCAAATGGTTTGAGCAAAGATTTTAAACCTTCCAACGATGAAGAAAATATTCAAGATTTAATTAAAAGAGCTAAAGGAGATGGTGCCTTTATTTCAATAGCTCACCCTGAATGGTACAGTTTAACTTTTGATGAAGCGATTATGTTAAAAGATTGTCATAGTGTGGAGATATATAATCATGCATCAACAGTAAAATGTAATAGAGGCAGTGGAATCTATATTGCTGATTTTTTATTGAATGAAAACGTTAAAACTTTGCTTACCTCAACTGACGACTCACACTCTTTAGAAGAAGATGCTTATGGAGGTTGGGTTTTTGTTAAAACTAAAGAGTTAAATGAAAAAAAAATTTTAAAATCTTTAATCAAAGGTGATTACTATTCATCAACTGGAGTAGTTATTTATGAAGTAAAGCTTGAAAAACGTTTGTTAAAACTTAAATTTTCTTCTTCTAATAATATTATGGTTTCAGGTGCTGGTCACACTAATATATCTTCGCATGGTTATAATTTAACGAACGCAGAACTTGATCTTGAAAATTTTGATTCACCTTTTTTCAGAATTACAATTTCTAACCAATTTGGCAAATATGCGTGGACAAATCCATATTGGTTCAATGAATTAGACTTAGATTAGTGATGGTTAAATTATTAGAAAAAAAAGCAATTATCCATGCAGATTGTGAGATAAATGGTTCAAAATTTGGTAAATATACTGAAGTTGGTTGTGGTTCAATTATTTTAAATTCAAATTTTGGTGATTATTCATATTGCACTAGGTACTGCGATATTGCTAATACTGAAATAAAAAAATTTTCAAACATTGCAAGCTTTGTCAGAATAGGCCCTACAGATCACCCAATGGAAAAAGCAAGCCTTCATCATTTTTTATATAGATCTAATGATTATTGGGATGAAAAAAAAATAGATGAACAATTCTTTAAAAAAAGATTTTCAAGAAAAACTATTATTGGTCATGACACTTGGATAGGTCACGGTGCCATAATCAAACCAGAAATCGTAATAGGAGATGGTGCTATTGTAGGTGCAGGTTCAGTAGTAACAAAAAATGTAGAAGATTATACTATCGTAGCAGGAAATCCTGCTAAGACAATAAGACGAAGGTTTTCAGAAAAAGTTGCAATACAGTTATCTGGCATTCAATGGTGGAACTGGTCTCATAAAGAATTAGGATCTGCCTTAGATGATTTTAGAAATCTAAGTATTGAAGATTTTATAGAAAAATATAAATAGATTAAGATACTGAATTAGATGATTTAATAAACCTGTCAGCAGCGTTTTTAGAAACGTTGGCAATCTCTCCGTTGCAAATAGTCGCTTCTATCTCTCTTGTTTTCGGGTTAATTACAACCAAATCTGCATAGTTATTAACTTTGATAGTTCCTCTTTTATCGATATTTAATGCCATAGCAGGATTTTCTGATATTAATGCCCATGCATTTTCAATAGAACAAATTTTATGATCCAATAAATACCAAATTGACTGTAATAGTGAGGGGTAATAATAATCTGATACAAGGATATTACAGTATCCTAATCTTAATAGTTCTAGGGTAGATACATTCCCATTATGCGATCCACCTCTAACTAGGTTAGGTGCACCCATTATTACACATTCGTTGTTTGAGAATGCTTCTTTAGCAGCTAAAATCGTTGTTGGAAATTCACAAATTTTTGCACCAAAACTTCTAAACCATTTCCTATCTTTAATGTTTTCATCATCATGTGAACCAAAATTAATATTTTTTGAAATTAGAAAATCGCTTAATATTTTCAAACTATGACTTACTTGCTTTTCTTTTGATACTCGATAACGAACTATATTTTCAAGTTCACTATTCTTAAGAGACATTTTATTAGCCCATACAGAAAATGCGAATGGTTTATTTTTAATTTTATCTAAAGCATCTGGAATATGATTATTGAACACAACATAGTTAAGATTATATTTTTTTATTAAATTAATAAGCTCTTGAACTTTTTCTACTAGGTGTGTCTCATATCTTATCTGAATATCAATATTCGTAATCATAGATTGTTTGTATTTATTTAAATTTTCTAGAAATGTTTTAGCATACTCTGGGCTTCTCACTTTTCCTTCCCAACTAAAACTGCATGCTAAGTAAGCCATTGTAATTCCATTTATAGATAGCTCTTTATCAACAATTTTTAGCGATTCACTTATATCAAAACTTACACCTGGTCTAGGAAACAATTGTCTTTCAAAGCCATCTCCATGCAAATCTATTATTCCAGGTAATACCCAAAAACCTGTCAAATCTACAACTGGATAACTTTTTTTCAAATTTTCTAATTTTTTGTTAGCTTCAATTGATGAGATAAAGTCATCTTCAATTGTCAAAGTCCCTGACTGCATTTGACAGTTATGTAAAATTTTTGCTCCGTGTAAAATGTACCCTGAGGTATTAACTGATTTAAAATTGTTCATTAGTTTTAATTAGCTTGTTTTTATGAAATTTTTATTACAAATATTAAAATATTTAATTTTCTAATGCTAATTGAATTCGCTCCCCTACAAACCATGTTTGACTATACTCTATTGGAATGAGATTTAGATCTTGGTTAATGTATGTTGTTTTAAGGAGAGGGCTATTTATCTTACAATGAAGTAAATTAGCTTGAATACTGTCAGCCTGTTCTGCAGTCACAAGAGTATTTTTTCTAAAAAAATCATTTACGCCTAATATTTTAAGTGTTTTTGTTATTGATAATTGTTTTTGAAATATATCAAAAAAATCAGGAAATCTTTTATTAGATATTACTCTCTTAGTTTTAATTGATGGAACGTTGTTAATCTTTCCTATTGTTTCGATTAAAAGAATTTCATGTTTTGAATTTATTTCTAAATTTTTTGCCTCTATTTTTGAAGCTTTTCTAATTTCTGACCTAAGTATAGTTGTTTCGGGAACATAGTTTTCGTTTAAAATATTTTGAGAAAATCTTACTCTTTTTCCAATCTTATATTTAAATCTATTATCATGGACAATTATACCAGACCCTCTTTTAGAAAATAAAATTCCTTCATTTTTTAAAAGTTGCAAAGATCTTCTTATTGTATGTCGATTTACCCCAAATCTTTTTGAGAGAACCTTTTCAGAAGGTAACTTCTCACCTGGTTTATATAAGTTATTACTGAGATCTTTTTTTAAAGATTCATATATTTGATAATAAATAGACATAAAATTTATGTAACAAAACTTTAACAAAAATAATGTTGTGCAATTAATATAACATAACTATATTTAATTAAAAGTTGTATAGTTGTATAGTAAAGACATATTTATAATGATTGAAAAAAGAAAATCTTGGATGAGTTTGTTAGCAATATCTGATCAGAATGATTTGCTAAATCTTTGGGATCAAAAAAAAATAAAAATTTCTTATGAATGGCTAAGACAACCTGAGATTGGTAGCATAATGGCCCAAGGGAAAATGGGTGTTACTGGTGATAAATTTAATATTGGCGAGGTCACAATAACTAGATGCTCCGTAAAATTAGATTGTGGTACAATTGGTCATAGTTATGTTCAAGGAAGAAGTAAAAGAAAAGCTGAAATAAGCGCTGTATGTGATGCCCTTTTACAGACTAAAATGTCCAAGGAAGTTAATGAAAATATTATAATTCCTTTAGAGAAAATTAAAAAAGATAAAAGAGATAAAATTCTTTCAAAAGCTGAAGCTACTAAGGTTGATTTTTTTACTCTTGTAAGAGGAGAGAGTGATTGATGGAAAATAATTATCATTTTTCAGAAGAATCTATAAATAGTTCTATTTCTTTTAGATCTTTAGTTAATGCTACCTCTTATCCAGGTAGACACTTTCAAATCACTAAACTTAAAAAACCAAATATTTTGTCAAATGCTGCCGCTACAATATTGATTACATTATGTGATAATGAAAGTAATGTTTACCTCTCTAAAGATTTTAGTACAGACGAAGTTAAAGATTGGTTAATTTTTAATACTGGAGCTATTGTTTCTGACAAACAAAATGCTGATTTTGCAGTTGGAGATTGGGAATCTTTACTACCTTTGGATGAATTCAAAACTGGAGTGCCTGAGTATCCAGAACGATCTGCAACTTTAATAATAGAAGAGTCAAATTATAAGAAAATAAAATGTAATATTAATGGGCCGGGTATAAAAGATAAACTGCAAATTGAATTACCTAATCCAGAACTATTTATTAATAATAGTCATCTTTATCCTCTAGGTTTAGATTTCTATTTTACAAATGATTTAGACATTTTATCTATTCCTCGTTCAACAAAAATTAGCGTCACAAATTCGGAGTATTAAATGTATGTAGCAGTTAAAGGTGGAGAGAAAGCAATTGATAATGCACACTCTTGGATGTCAGAGATAAGAAGAGGCGATCCTTCTGTTCCAAATGTTTCTCTAAACCAAATTACAGAACAGCTTACACTTGGAGTAGATAGAGTAATGTCTGAAGGATCTCTTTATGATAAAGATTTGGCAGCATTAGCTATAAAACAATCCAGAGGTGATTTGATTGAAGCGATTTTTTTGTTGAGAGCCTACAGAACTACTCTTAAAAGATTTAGTTATAGCAAACCTATTGATACAGCTAATATGCTATGTCTTAGACGCATCTCAGCAACATTTAAAGACATACCAGGTGGTCAAAAACTAGGTCCTACTTTTGATTATACCCATAGACTTTTAGATTTTAAATTACTAGCTGAAAATGAAACTCCCTTAAGCCCAACACAACAATATGAAAATAAAAAAGTACCTCATGTTTTGAGCTTTTTAAATCAAGAAGATTTAATGCAAAAAGAAAAAGACAATAATCTTGATCCTATTGATATTACTCGAGAGCCTATTAGCTTTCCAACATCACGTGCAGCTAGATTACAAGCATTATCAAGAGGTGATGAAGGTTTTTTGCTAGGTCTTGCATATTCTACTCAGAGAGGATATGCAAGAAATCATGCATTTGTAGGAGAGCTTAGAATAGGTATAGTTGAAATTGAACTTAATATACCTGAATTAGGTTTTGATATTAATGTTGCAGAAATTATCTTAACTGAATGTGAAACGGTCAATCAATTTCAAGGATCAAAAATTGAACCTCCACAATTTACAAGAGGCTATGGTCTTGTATTTGGACAAACGGAAAGAAAAGCTCTAGCTATGGCCTTAATTGATAGAGCATTAAGATGGAAGGAACTAGGTGAAGACTATTCTGGTGCACCAGCACAAGATGAGGAGTTTGTAATTTCACATTGTGACAATATTCAAGCAACTGGGTTTCTAGAGCATATAAAATTGCCACATTATGTTGACTTTCAATCTGAACTTGAACTTATTAGAAAAATTAGGGCTGATGCTAAACGAAATGTAAAAAGGTTATAAAATGAATGATATGAGTAAAGATAAAAATATAGATATTCAAATTTATAATTTTGCTTATTTAGATGAAAATACAAAAAGAATGATTAGGAGAGCGCTATTAAAAGCTTTATGCATTCCTGGATATCAAGTTCCTTTTTCCTCAAGAGAAATGCCAATGCCATATGGTTGGGGGACTGGTGGGATTCAGGTAACATCTGCATGTTTAATACCTAAAGATGTCTTAAAAGTGATAGATCAAGGTGCAGATGACACTACAAATGCTGTATCAATTCGAAAATTTTTTCAAAAAACTGCAAATGTAGCTGTAACTGAAAAAACCTCCGATGCATCTCTTATACAGACTAGACATAGAATTCCAGAGACAAAATTAAAAGAGCAACAAATATTAGTATATCAGGTTCCAATTCCAGAACCTCTCAGATTTTTAGAACCTAGAGAGACAGAAACTAGAAAAATGCATGCTCTTTCTGAATACGGATTAATGTTTGTGAAACTTTATGAAGATATTGCAAAACACGGTCATATTGAGACAGCATATGCATATCCAGTAAAAACAAACGGTAATTATGTTACAGATCCTTCTCCTATTCCAAAATTTGATAATCCCAAAATGAATAATAATCCAGCTATTCAACTTTTTGGTGCAGGAAGAGAACAAAGGATTTATGCTATCCCACCTTACACAAATGTTAAAAGTCTTGATTTTGAAGACTATCCTTTTGAAGCTATGAAAGCCAATTTCAAATGCTCAATATGTGGATCCAGTGATAGTTATTTAGATGAAATTATAGTCTCTGATGATGGTAAAAGATCATACATATGTTCAGACACGGATTATTGCAAAGAACAAACACAATTAAATTCAAAAGAAGAAGATCAATAATGATGCAAGATTTCTTATTTAAAGCTTCAAATATTTCCAAATACTATGGCCAAAATGTAGGGTGTAAAAATGTATCTTTAGATATTAATTCTGGTGAGGTCCTTGGAATTGTTGGCGAATCCGGCTCTGGAAAATCTACATTATTAAACTGTATATATGGAAATTTAAAAGTTGATGAAGGAGATATTCTTTTAAACGATAAATCAAAAACAATCCTCAATTTCACTAAAATCGATGAACCAAAACTTCGTTTAATTCAAAGATCTGATCTAGCATTTGTGCATCAAAATCCTCGTGATGGTCTCAGAATGAATATAAGTGCAGGAGGAAATATTGGGGAAAGATTAATGGCAATAGGTCATAGAAATTATGGAGAAATTCGCGAGATTGCTTCAAGTTGGTTAGAAAAAGTTGAAATTGATGTTAGTAGAATTGACGATAAGCCAAGTACTTTTTCTGGAGGAATGCAACAAAGGCTTCAAATTGCAAGAAACCTAGTAACTAAACCAAGACTTATTTTTATGGACGAACCTACTGGGGGTTTGGACGTATCTGTTCAAGCAAAAATTTTAGATTTATTGAGAAACCTTGTAAGAGAACTTGGCATTGCAGCAATAATAGTTACACATGATCTTGCAGTTGTAAGACTATTAGCTGATCGTATCATTGTAATGCAAAATGGAAATGTAATAGAAGCTGGTTTGTGTGATCAGGTTTTAGATGATCCACAACATAAATATTCACAATTATTAGTAAGTTCAGTACTTCAGGTGTAGCATGATACAAATAAAAAATTTAAATAAATCTTTCGAACTTTATAATCAAAATAATACAAACATAAATGTTTTTAAAAATATAAACTTCAAAGTGGATAAAGGGGAAGTTGTTGCTCTTACAGGAAACTCTGGAACAGGTAAATCTACTTTACTAAAATTGATATATGGAAGTTATGTTATAAGCAAAGGTGATGTTCTTATCGCAGATGTAAACGTTAGAAAATCAAGTGCAAGAGATATTTTGAAATTAAGAAAAAATAAGCTAGGCTATGTTAGTCAATTCTTAAGAGTTGTTCCTAGAGTGCCAACAATAGAAGTTGTAATAGAACCTTTACTTGATATTGGATGTGAAAAGAAAATAGCATTAAAAAAAGGACAAGAAATTTTAGAAATCCTAAAAATTCCTAAAAATTTATGGAACTTATCTCCTTTAACTTTCTCTGGAGGTGAACAACAAAGAGTAAATATTGCAAGAGGTTTTATTCATAATTACCCATACCTACTTTTAGATGAACCAACTGCAAGTTTGGACCACAATAATAAAAATATTGTATTGCATTTGATAGAAAAAGCTAAACTAAATGGCTCAGCAATAATTGGAATATTCCATGATGAAATAGCTAGAAACAAAGTTGCTACCAGGGAAGTTAATTTAGAAAATTTATAGAGATTTTGTAATCAGATGAACAAACTTAATGGTAATTTATTTGTGATTGTAGGTGCTTCTGGTGTTGGTAAAGATACTTTATTAAACGAAATAAGAGATAAATTTAAAAATTTTTATTTTGTCAAAAGGTATATTACAAGAACTCCCGATGACAATAATGAAGACCACGTATCAATATCCGATAAAGATTTCCAAAAAAAGGTTAAAGATAGCTTTTTTACGATAACTTGGGATGCTCATTCCTTATCTTACGGTATCCCAAAAAAAATAGATGAATTCTTAAAAAAAGGTACAAATGTAATTTTTAATGGTTCAAGACATGCTTTGAAGGAAATAAAAAAAAAATATCCTAACGCAAAAATTATTTGTATTGTTGCATCAAAAAAAAATATTGAAAATCGACTTCTTATAAGAAACAGAGAAAACAAAGATGAAATCAATAAAAGACTTAATAGAAAAATAGAAAATTTGCCTTCTGATACAATTTATGTCGAAAATGACTCTGATTTAGAATCGGGAGTTGATAATTTAATTAATGCTTTGAATGGGTAAAATTAATTTTTTTAATAAAATAAAATTTTTCATCAGTCTTTTGTCCAAAAATACAAATACTTTTAAAGTGTATTTTTCTTAAATTTACACTCTTTAAAATTGTTTGAAGATATTTATAAACATTGTCTATTTCTTCAATTCTAAGTTTACCTGTAAGAGTTAAATGAAATTTGAATTCATTAAATACATAAGGATAACCCCATTTGAAGAGCATTTTTTTTTGGTTAAAAGACAATTTATGAGGATGTCTTTTTTTAATTTCATCTTCAGAAAGATCATCTCTTAAAAAATCTAATCCTTCTACAAATTTATTAGATACGTTATTTACTTTGAGGTTTTTAGATGGAGTTAATGCTATGAAATTACCTAATTTTTTAATAACTAATTTATCTAAATGAAAACTTTGTATTTGTTTTGATATTTCACAAACTTTATTTTCAAGATCATTATACGTATATTTATTTTTTAATCTAAATGGAGCTTTTATAGTGCCATGAAATCCATATTGTTTTGGTGTAAGAACTAAGCCAGAAAATTTTTTGAAACTAGGTAATTTTGAAAGATCTGACTTTGTTGTTTCTTCACCTTTGTAAGGATCCCAACCAAGCCAACATTTTCCGAACAGATCAAGCTCCGGATTTTCTATAGGTGCGTAATATATTGCATATCTTTTATAATTTTTTTCCATAAGCTTTATTTATAGTAGTTTTATTTCAATTTAATTAAATTTTTTTTACATTTAAAAAAACTGTAATATTAGATTTGTATTTGTAGATTAGAGGTGTTTATTTTGTCTGACGTAATCTTAAATAATATTAATATTGTAACTCATGACGAAGTCTTTTTGGGAAATGTCCAATTAAAAGATGGGCTAATTAAAAGTATCAACAAAGGAAAAAGCTCTATACCCAGATCTATTGATTGCAATGAAGATTATTTAATCCCAGGTTTAGTAGAATTACACACAGACAACTTAGAAAGACATATGAAACCTAGACCTGGAGTTAATTGGCCTATAAATAATGCTCTTATAGCTCATGATGGTGAATTAGCATCTGTGGGAATTACAACAGTGTTCGATGCTTTAAGAGTAGGATCTATAAACAAAGATGGTGTACATAGATATGACAAATATGCAAGAGAAACAGCTACTTCTATTAATAAATTATCAAAAGAAAAATCGTTTAAGATTGACCATTTTATCCATCTAAGAGCTGAAATATGTTCAGAAAATTTAATTCAAGAATTAGAAGAGTTTAATACTCAAGATAAGGTAAAAATAGTAAGCCTAATGGATCACACACCTGGCCAAAGACAGTTTCGTGATATTTCACAGTTCAAACTTTATTTATCAGGAAAATTTGGTCTTTCAGAACCACAGATTGAACAACACTTTTTGCATTTAAAAGATTTACAAAAAATGTTTGGTAAAAAACATAAAAGTGAAACAATAAAATTTAGTAAAAAAATTAATGCAGTATTAGCTAGTCATGATGATACTACAATTTCCGATGTAGAAGAGAGTTGTTCACAAGGTATAAATTTAGCTGAATTTCCAACAACTCTTGAAGCAGCAACAAAGTGTCATAGTAGTAATATGAAAATAATAATGGGAGCTCCAAATTTAGTAAGAGGAGGGTCTCATTCGGGTAATGTTTCAGCTCAATCACTTATTGATGAAGACCTTCTTGATATTTTAAGTTCTGATTATGTTCCGTCATCATTATTAATGGCAGCTATAATGTGGGGTATAAGGTCAAATAATTTACCTAAAAGTATCTCTGCTGTAACTACAAACCCTTGTAAAGCAACTGGCTTGAATGACAGAGGTCTAATCAAAGAAGGTTTAAAAGCAGATTTGGTAAGATTAAGCATTAAAGATGATTTGCCAATCATTAGAAAAGTATGGGTAAATGGTCAGGAAGTTGCTTAAAAAACATGAATCTTAAACACAAAAAATTAAATCTTTCATTTTTAGATAGATATCTTACTTTTTGGATATTTCTTGCAATGATTATAGGCTTAGCTTTAGGTAATATTTTTAGTAATATGCCTAAATTTCTTGATTCAATAACCTATAGTAATACGAATATTCCTATTGCAATAGGTCTTATCTTAATGATGTACCCACCTTTGGCAAAAGTGAAATATGAAAAAATAATTGAAGTATTTAAAGATAAGAAAGTCTTAGCTTTGTCTTTATTCCAAAATTGGATAATTGGTCCTGTATTAATGTTTTTTTTAGCTGTTACTTTTCTCTCTGATAAGCCTGAATACATGACTGGTGTTATATTAATTGGTTTAGCAAGATGCATAGCGATGGTTCTTGTTTGGAATGATTTGGCTAGGGGGAGTTCAGAATATGTAGCAGGGTTAGTTGCCTTTAATTCAATCTTTCAAATTATTTTCTTCGCACCTTATGCATGGTTTTTTTTAAAATTTTTGCCTGAATTTTTTGGGTTTAGTGGACAGATTTTTGATATTTCAATATTATACGTAGCCAAAATAGTTATAATTTATCTAGGTATTCCATTTTTAGCTGGTTTTGTTACAAGATCATTATTAGTCAAGAAATTTGGAGAGGAATGGTATGAAAAAAAATTTATACCTAGAATAAGTCCCATTACACTATTTGCGCTTTTGTTTACAATAATTATTATGTTTACTCTAAAAGGAAATGAAATTTTTAAGCTTCCTTATGATGTTATCTTAATAGCAATTCCTCTTATTATATATTTTCTAATTATGTTTTTTATTAGTTTTGGTATGAGTAAATTTACGAGTATAGATTATCCAAAAGCTACTTCTTTATCATTCACAGCTGCTTCAAATAATTTTGAATTAGCTATTGCAGTTTCAATAGCTACTTTTGGACTTGCATCAAAAGAGGCTTTCGCAACTGTCGTTGGTCCACTTGTCGAAGTACCAATACTAATATTACTAGTTTCAGTTGCTTTAAAATTTAAAGAAAAATATTTTAAAAAGACTTAAAATTTCTAATTACACTCTAGCCTTATATTGACTGAATTTAAGTGTTTATAAAAATTTAATATTTTTGTAATCAATAAAAGTATATTTATATGTATGAAAATTATTATAAGCTTAATTTTATTTATTTAATTTTTTAGAAATAAATCTGTAATAAAACCTATGTATAAGGATTTTAAATTAATTCTAAAAAATTCTATTTAGATATGGATAAGTATCAAAATAAAAATTATAGAGCTATTTGGATTTCTGACATTCATTTAGGTTCAACTGGTGCACAAGCTGAACATCTTCTTGAATTTTTAAAATATAATGAAAGTAAATATCTATATTTAGTTGGTGATATTATAGATGGGTGGCGTTTAATGAAAAAGTGGTATTGGCCTCAATCACATAATGATGTTATCCAAAAAATTTTAAGAAAAGCTAGAAAAGGCACAAAAATTACATTTATTCCAGGCAATCACGATGAAGGGGCAAGAACTTTTTTAGGTATTGCATTTGGTGATATTAAGATAAAAAATGAGGCTTTTCATATAACTGCAAAGAAAGAAAAATTATGGATAGTTCATGGTGATCTTTTTGACGAAGTAATGCAACATGCCAGATGGCTAGCATATTTAGGAGACTCAGCATATACTTTTCTATTATGGCTAAATAGGTGGTTTAACAAAATAAGACGTTTTTTTAAATTACCGTATTGGTCACTATCCAAGTATTTAAAATTAAAAGTTAAAAAAGCAGTTTCTTTTATAAATGCATTTGAAACTCTTATGGTAAAAGAGGCGTCTAGAAGAGGATGTGATGGTGTGGTATGTGGTCATATACATAAACCTGAATTGAAAACAATCAATAATAAAATTTACGCAAATGATGGTGATTGGGTTGAATCTATTTCAGCTTTAGTTGAACACCAAAATGGAGAACTGGAAATTATTAATTGGGCTGAATTGAGTCATGATCATTTATATCAAAACGATCTAACTAAAGTTAAAAAAATAGCATGAAAATTTTAATTGTAACAGACGCTTGGTATCCTCAAGTCAATGGGGTAGTAAGAACTTTAGATGAGACATCTAAGCAATTAAAGAAATTTGGTCATGAGGTAAAGTTAATTACACCAGAGGGTTTTTTAACAATACCATGTCCAACTTATCCTGAAATAAAATTATCTCTTTTCCCTGGTGCTAGAGTTTCATCTATGATCAGAGAATTTAATCCAGATCGTTTACATATTGCTACTGAAGGTCCTTTAGGTCTTTCCGCGCGTGGATATGCTAATAGAAATGGTTTAGCTTTTACATCAGCCTATCATACGAGATTTCCAGAGTATGTTCATGCAAGGACAAAACTTCCACTTAAAATTACTTATTCATTCTTAAGATGGTTTCATAATAGCTCTGATCTTGTAATGGTTCCTACAGAAGAAGTCAAAAAAGATTTAATAAAACACAAAATTAGCAACCCTAAAATATGGTCAAGAGGTGTAGATTTAGAGATTTTTAAGCCCAAAAGAGGCAGAAAAAAAAATCAAAAACCTATTATGTTAAATGTAGGAAGAGTATCTGTAGAAAAAAATTTAGAAGAGTTTTTAAAAATAGATCTGCCATATGAAAAATGGGTTGTAGGAGACGGCCCTGCATTAAGAGAATTAAAAAAAAAATACCCTAAGGTTATTTTCCATGGCGCTAAGAGTAAAGAAGAGTTGGAATACTACTATAACAAGGCGGATATATTTGTTTTTCCAAGCAAAACTGACACATTTGGCTTGGTATTATTAGAGGCTATGGCATGTGGTTTGCCTGTTGCGGCTTTCCCTATAAGTGGTCCTTTAGATGTTATTGGTAACTCAAATGCAGGTATTCTTGATTCTAACCTAAAAGAAGCATGTAAGAAGGCTTTGCTAATACCAAGAAAAGTGCCAAGAGAATACGCTAAAACATTTTCATGGGTATCAACAAGTAAAACCTTTGAGTCTTATCTGGTAAGCATAAGAAAAAAAGACACTACGTATAATATTGAAGACAATCCTCATAAGGGTAATACTGGGATTACAAGAGCATATCATGCGGCTAAAAACTCGTTGTCAGGTTTAAATTTTGCTTTGAGAGAAGAAAGTGCTTTTAGACAAGAAATGTTTTTATCAATAATTTCATTATCTATAATATTGATTGCCGAAGTTAGTACTATTGAAATCGTGCTAATGATTTTCACAACTTCCCTTGTCTTGATCATAGAATTATTAAATTCTAGTATAGAAGCTGCAATTGACAGAATATCATATGATTATCATGGTTTATCTAAAAGAGCTAAAGATTATGGATCAGCTGCTGTAATGTTAACATTAATTTTATGGGTCGTAATTCATGGATTAATTTTATTTAATAATATCCATTAAAGATGACTTGCCAATCAAAAGACTTAAAATTTCTAATTATACTCTAGCCTTATATTGACTGAATTTAAGTGTTTATAAAAATTTAACATTTTTGAAATAAAAATTTAATACAGACAAATTATGATCTTGTATATTGAATGGTATATGCATTGACACATTGACTCCTCCTTAAGACAAATAATACATATACCATTCAAATAAAAATCTTTGTTTTTTGAAAATTTTTATTTTTAACTCAAAACAGAAAAAGTTATTTAAACAAAAGTATAAAATTTAAATAAAACTAACAAATAACAAACTTAGCAACCCATCAATGAACCTTGGTCCGTGTTCCATGGACTACTGTCAGTGGGAGGGCTGCCCCCTGAACATTGACCATTGTTGATTAGGAAAAGGGTGCAGTAACCCCGGACCAAGGAATGTGTCTACTGTAGACAAGGTTGTAGACAAGCTTTTTATCATTGACGGACTCACTGTATTTGCTAAGCTATTGATATTGTTGGAATTTAGATAAAACCATTGCTCTGGTTAGGCATCACACCTCATCTCGAGCGCACCATCACCCAAATTTAAGCAATTGATTTGTAAACATATTGTATACAACAGATGGATGGTTTAAAAGACAATGTGCCTGTTAACACAGAATCAGTAATACATAAACTAAGCTAGAGCTTATGTTCAATTGTATATGGCGGGCGCAGTAAGGGTGCATAAAACTTCTTCTCGAGAGCACTCACACTCAATTTACTTTTGGTTTTAAAATTAAATTTAACTAATTGCATTTTCCATTTTGTTCTGGATTATCAATCATTTCTTTTTTTCTCATAGGCATTTTATCAATTAAATGGTGAATTTTTTTTAATAACGAGATATCTGTTGAATGTCCTTTAACTTGACCATCATAACCAATTAACCAAATACCATATTTATTTTTATATTTATCAGGGAAAATATAGTTACTTACTTCATCACCAACAATTTTAACATATTCCAAATTTCTTATTTCATTTTCACACCTATAATTTTTAAAAAAATCGTCAACTTCGTTTATGAAATGAACATATTTTCCCTTTGTGATAAAAAGAACTACCCTTTTATTCCATGAAAATGATTGAATTTGTTTTTGTAAATCAATTTTTTCACTCGAATTACTAATGCCTGATAATGTTATAAAAATTAACAATAAACATATTTTTTTAATCATTTCTAAAATCATACTCCTCAAGAACCACGCCCCTACTTCCAAAAACTTTTATAAATTGATCTTTTTTTTTCATTTCTTTTAATCTTTTAAAAAATTGGTTGGCAATTTTGATATGCATTCATCTTCTAGTTCAAATAAATGCCTAACTCTGCTTACACATTCTTTATTCCAAACCTTTGTAGTCACTATTCTTAAGATGCCATTTGCTTTTAACTTTGGCAAATATTTGTCTTTTATATTATTCCATCTAAATAATTTAAGTTCTAATTCTTTTTCTGAAACGAAATCTTGAGTTGTATAATTGATTAATTTAGATTTTTTCATCCTCTACACCCTTTAAATTATCAAAGTATTCATTTTACTAAAACAAATTATATCATGAATAATATCTAGAATTATTTTTATTTATAAATTTTTTAGTTAAGATTATCATAATTTTATTTTTGGAAAAAATAAGAAAATGGATTTTAAATTAAACAAATTATCAAAAATGCTTGGTTTGGAAATTTTAAATTTAGATTTAAAAAAGGTAATTGATAAAAATTTAAAAATAAAATTGAACGATCTTTTTGTTGAAAATAAAGTTTTAGTTATAAGAAAACAATTTTTGAATCCAAATGAATTTCAGAAAGCTGCAGAGATCTTTGGAAACATTTTTAGACAACACAATTCAAAATTTTCTCTTGAAGAAAACCCTTTAGTTCATTACATTTCCAATCAAGATAAATTTTCAAATGGGAAAATATATATTCCAGGCGAAGGTTTTCATACTGACCATAGTAATGATAAGAAGCCACCAAAGGCTACTATTTTATTATCTAAAGAAATACCTTCATATGGTGGAGACACGCAATTCATAAATATGAATTTACTTTATGAAAATTTGTCTAAGGAAATGAAAACCAAAATTAAAAATTTAAAAGCAAAACATGTTTATCAGAGTAAGTTTAGTAAAAGAAAATTAATGAACATTAAAAACCAAAATCATAAAAACAATGAAGTATTTCATCCTCTTGTAAAAATTCATCCAGAAACTGGTTTAAAATCCTTATATATAAATCCAATAAGGATAGAACAAATTTCAAATTACTCTGATGAACAAACTGTAAGTTTGATTGATGAATTAATGGAGCATGTCAATTCATTAAAATTTGAATACAGACATAAATGGGAAGTTGGGGATTTTGTTATTTGGGATAATAGAACTTTAATGCATAAAGCAAATGGCGATTATGACATGTCAGAAAAGAGATATCTTTACAGATTAATGCTTCATGATAATTAAAATCAAATTAAAATAGTTTCATAATGAAAAAGAAATTTGTAGTTCGTTCAATTAATAATAGTGATCAAAGTCTATGTATTGATATATTCAAAAGAAACGATAATACTTTTGGATTTGAAGAATATAGAAGAGATAAAGAAACATATGAGGGTTGGTATAAAGTTAAAATGTACGAACATAATATTTATTTAACTGAAAAAGAAGCAATTTCTAATGCTTGCAAGTATGTACGTTGGTTAAGAGAAAATATCAATAAGACAGACTTGTAAACAAATTTAAAAAAATTAATTTTAAAATAAATCTTTAAATGTATACTTGTTAAAAAATATTGAGGTATTTATGAGTAAATATTGTCCAAGATGGGTGTATATGACAATTGTAGCTCAAGCTTGTTTTGATTACATTAAATTGGATCTTGGTGCTGGTTTACTTGTCATATCAAACAAATATGACGACGGATTAAAAGAAATTTATGAGGATACAGATTTACCAAAAATTGACGGTGTAGCGATGGAGTTTTTAAGAATATGTAGCGAGCTTAAAATTAACCAAAACACTGAACATGTGATCTCTGATTATTTATATTATAAATTTAATTATGTTAATTTATTTTTAAAAAGAAACTTTCAAAGTTTTGTTAATGATATTAGATTTTCTGATTATCCAAGATATCCCACAGCAGAAGACACTGTAAATAACTTTTATAGATTTTCAAAATCTTGGGCAACCAAAAAAAAAGTGTTGTATGACAAAGCATGGAATTTAAAAACCCAAGATAAGTTTAGTGAATTAAAAAATTTGGCTGGTAGACCTTTTTCAAGTGAATTATTGAAAATGCAAGATATCAATAAAGTAGAAGAAAAACTTGCGTCTGTTTGGACAAAGGAATAATTTTTTTATTAATTTAAAATCATTAATATGTTTATCTTATTTATTTTTCATCATTTGTCTAAGACTTGATATAAACGAAGATTTATCAACAGAATTCTTCATTTTTATAACTGCAATTTTATCTTCCATGTTTTTAGAACTCTCTATATAGGAATTTAATAATTTATTTTTTTTAGATTTTAACTTTTGCTCATTTCTTAATTTTTTAAGTTTTAAATTTTCACTTTCCATATTTTATATTACCACACTTTGGGTTAATTTTAAAAATACATTTACGTTTTAACAAGCTTTAATATAATAAAAAAATGAAAGCAAAGGTTCTTAAAAATTCTGACAAGATTTACTTTTTCCACAATAAAAGGTGTTCAAAATCAAGAGAAGTTAAAAAGTATCTTGATGAAAATAATGTTAAATATAGTATTGTGGATTATTTAAATATTTTACCTAATAAAAATTTCTTAAAAAATGTTCTTGTAAAACTTGAAAATAATTTTGAAGAAATAATTAGGATAAATGAAAAATTATATAAAAATCTTAAGATTGATGAAAAAGGACATACATTTGAAAATATAATGAATTTAGTGACTAAATACCCAATATTAATGCAAAGACCTATTGTGGCAATTGAAAGAGATAATGAAATAATCGAATCTATTATTTGCCGGCCTACCGAACTTATTAAATCAATATTTGATTAATTTATGAATACAAAACTTCCATGCCCATATTGTTCAAGTTTAAAAGGTTATATTTATGTTCAATCACATTATCAATGTTTAAACTGCAAAACAGTAGTTGATGATTGTTGTAATGGAGAGAAGGAAGTAAACATAAACATTAATCAATTTACCGATGATCAAATTAAAAATTAAAAAAACTATGCTTATTGTCGTATAATTAACTATGAGATCTCTTACTATAATATTTTCTTTTTTATTTTTTACTAATTGTAGTTTTATAAACACAAAATACGCTAGCAATGAAATTGAAACTAGCTCAGTGGTTACAGTAAAACCTAAAATTGTAAAAGAAAGTGCTTTTGAAAACTTTTACATGTCTGATAAGTTAGAAAAAGAACTAAATAAAATTCAATTTACATCAACGAGCTATTTAAGAAGTAATAAAGATTGTATAGGTATCATACGACTATCTGTATCTGGAAGTATTGATTATTACCAATTGATCAATACACTAAAGAAACGAGCTTATGATATTGGTGGAAATGCAATAGGTGTGTATGATTATAGAGAAAAAAGAAGGGTCTTTGTCAATCAGCAAGGTTATAAAGTTGAGACTAAAAATAAACTAAAACCAAAAACTGAATATGTTTTAGTTAAAGAAAATCAAAAAGTAGCAAAAATAACCGCTGATGTATTTAAATGTAGAAAATCAACTTAATAATTTAGGAAAATTTTCAATTAAGTTCATAGCTACTGCTGTACCAGTCACAGCGCTTCCTATCATGATAGCTCTATCACCCCACTGCATTCCAACATAGATCCAACCAACTGCGCTTAATAAATAAGTAACTTGGCCATACAAAGTGTAGGACGCACTAATCAAAAAAACCCCTAAAACTGCAAGTATCATTGAAAGCCATTTTACATACCAATCCCTTGTACCTGTAGGGGTTGTTGGTTTTACTTCGTCATATTCTGCTTGTAACTCTTTAAGTTCTTGATTTAACCTTTTTTTCTCATTAGCAAGTTCCATAGCTAGTCTACCTGCTTTGGTCATTGCTCCACCAGAAATATCTTCAATTTTTTCATTTGAAATTGCTTCAGCATTTTTAGTAGCCATGTAAAACTCCCAAGTATAATTATTTGGGTTTGTATTTAATGATTTAAATTAAAAAGTCAAAAGAAAAATTTAATATATCTAAATCCATCATTTTTCCAATTGCAGCAACAATAATTACACTTGCCCATTGTGGAGTTTTTATTAATAAAATTAGTACAATTGAAATACTAAGTAGAATTATACTTTGATAATCATTTAAGGAAGAGGTAATTACTGGATTATAGAATGCAGATATAAGTAGACCTACTACACAAGCATTAACTCCAATAAAAAAAGCTTTTACTTTTGGAATATTTCTTAGAACTGACCAGTATGGCATAACACCAAAAACCAAAAAAAACGAAGGAATAAAAATCATTATTAATGAAATCACACCTAAAAGAATTTTATGTTGTGATAAATCCATTGATGCTCCTAAAAAACCAGAAAAAGTAAATAAAGGGCCTGGAATAATTTGAGCTAACCCATAACCAAATAAAAAAGTATCTTTTTCAATTAAATTAAAATTAACTATTTCATTTTGTAAGAGTGGTAATACAACATGCCCTCCTCCAAAAACTAAAGAACCAACTCTAAAAAATTTATCAGAAATTAAAATAATATCAGAATTGTAAATTTGATTTAAGATTGGAAAAATTAATAATATAATTACAAATAACAATAAATAAAATAATGGCTTATAATCTATAGATAAGGATATTTGTTTGGCCTTTATTTTTTCATAAAATAAAAAATTTCCAAGAACACCAGAAATTATTATTAAAAGTATTTGATAGGTATTATTTGTAAAAAATATTAAGATTAATGTAGTACCTAGAGTTATTAAAATCTTTTTATAATCATTTAAAAATTGTTTAGACATACCCAAAATTGCTTGAAAGACTATTACAACTACGCATGCCTTTATTCCACTC
Source organism: uncultured SAR116 cluster alpha proteobacterium (assembly GCA_902615325.1). Taxonomy (GTDB): domain Bacteria; phylum Pseudomonadota; class Alphaproteobacteria; order Puniceispirillales; family Marisalimonadaceae; genus TMED54. The sequence continues at coordinate 25,628 of CACMOJ010000013.1, forward strand.
AAAAGACAATTTGTAAAAAAATCACTATAAAATAAGAAACCGTATGCGGATCCAATCATAATTATTGCAGATGGCAAGGTAAAACCTAGCCATGCTAAAAAAGCTCCTAAAGATCCTTTTTGGAGATAGCCTATACACATACCAACTTGACTAGAAGATGGTCCTGGCAAGAAATTTGAAAAAGAGACAATATCTAAAAAATTCTTATCATCCATCCATTTTTTTTTATTTACAAAATGCTCTCTAAAAAAGCCAATGTGAGCAATTGGACCCCCAAATGATGTACAGCCTAACTTTAAAAATTCAAAAAAAATCATGAAATAAGTTACTTCATTCAATTGTTCATTTAATTTTTTTTGTTTAGTCATTATAGTAATTGTATCAAGGAGATAAAAATGTATAAATGTAAATTTGTTTTAATTTTATTTTTTATTACTTTTCCATTTTTTTCATACTCAAACGAGAGCGCTACTAGCATGATTAAAGAAAGAATGGAAAAATTTCAAGAAAGCAAAAATCTTATGAGAGCTATAAATAAACACTTAAGTGATAGTAACTTCAATGTAATTACACAGTCAGCAGAAAAGTTGAATAAATGGGCAAATGAAATGCATGAATTTTTTCCCAAGGGCAGTGAAGCTAGTAGCTCTAATAAAAGTCAAGCTAGTGACGATATATGGTCTGATCCTGAAGGATTTAAAAAAGCAATTAAGACGTTTGAAAAAGCTAGCGCAAAATTAATCAAAATTTCAAAAAATAAAAATATAAATGATACAGCTTCTTCATTTAGAGAAGTGGCAGCTTCTTGTAAGGGATGTCATCAAAAATTTAGAAATTAATTATTTGAGGCTTTATGAAAGGTATAGTATTTTTAGGACAACATAAACTTGAAATACAAGAATTTGAAGATCCAACACCTGGACCAGATGAGGTTATTCTTGAAATTAAGGCATCTGGGATGTGTGGGAGTGACTTAAAAGTTTACAGAGCAGTTGAAGGTCCATCTTCTTTAGGATTAGGAGGTGAAGATAAACAAGTTATTGCTGGTCATGAACCCTGTGGAACTATAGTCGAATTAGGAAAAAACGTATATAAAGATAATTTTAAAATAGATATGAATGTAATGCAGCATCACTATAAAGGATGTGGAACCTGTGTGCATTGTTCAACAGGATGGCAACAATTATGTGTTGATGGTGTAAAAGTGGTTTTTGGAGTTACAGGTCATGGAGCTCATGCCAAATATATGAAGTGTCCAGCTAATACTCTTGTAAAGCTGCGCGAAGATATCTCATTTAAAAGTGGTGCGGCAATTTCATGTGGCACTGGAACAGCTTGGGGAGCAATCGACAGACTATGTTTAAGATCTCATGAAATATTAGCAGTTTTTGGATTAGGACCAGTAGGTTTATCTGCAGTCATGATTGCTTCTAGCATGGGAGTAAACGTGATAGCATTAGATACCAATCAACAAAGATTAAATAGAGCAAAATACTTTGGAGCAGAAAGTGTTTTAAATCCACTAAAGATAGATGATGTTGTTGATTCGATTAAAGATTTAACTAAAGGATTAGGTGCTCATGCATCAATTGATGCATCTTCTTCATCCGAAGCGAGGTCTCAAAGTATAAAGTGTCTTAGAACTTGGGGTAAAGCATGTTTTGTTGGTGAAGGCGGAAATGTTGATATTGATGTTAGTAATGATTTATTAAGAAGACAAATTACCTTAATAGGAAGTTGGACATTTTCTAAACATGGACAATATGCCTGCTCAGAATACGTCGCTGAAAAGAAATTAAAAGTTGATGAATTATTTACTCATGAATGGAAACTTGAACAAGCTAAAGAAGCTTATGAATTATTTGATAAACAATCGGATGGGAAAGGCGTAATTTATCCATCTTGAAGTATTAGACTAAATCTTTTTCTTTAAATTGTTCTTGAACATTTATTAACTTAACAAGTTTTCCTGGAAGATTAGTTTCTTTTTTACCGTTTTCATAAGTAATTTTTCCTGAAACAATATTCACCACGTAACCACTTGTCTTTTGCATTAATCTACTACCACCAGCTGGCAAATCTTGTAACATAAATGGGTCTGATGATCCAAGTTTTTCAATATCTAATATATTAATATCTGCTTTAAGGCCCTCTTTTAAAATCCCTCTATCATATAAACCTATGGCTGCAGCTGTGTCTGAAGTAAGTCTTCTTATACTATCTTCTAATGAAAATAATTTTTTATCGCGTGTCCAGTATGATAAAAGCCAAGTTGGATATCCTGCATCTAATATAAATCCAACATGTGCTCCTCCATCACCTAATCCCATTATTGAATTTGGATCCTCTAACATTTGATGACAAACATCAAAGTTATTATCTACAAAATTAACAAGTGGAGCATAAATAAAATTTTCACCATTATTTTCTAACATTATTTCGTATGCTAGCTCCTCTGGCGATATTTTATTTTTTTTAGCCATAAACTCAATACTATCCTCTATATCAGGATCATAATTTGGTGGAGATCCAAATCTGTACATATGCTTAAAACTAATTCTATGAATGAGTGGAAAGGTACTATTTTTTAATCTATCTTCAGAAAGTATTTGTTTTCTTATATGATCTTTTGATAATTCCAACACTCTTTCATCATGGGATAAATTTTTAAGTTTTTTAAACGTATCAGTTCCAGAAAAAGGATTTTGACTTCCCTTAAGGCCAAATAATAATCCAATTGGCCTTGGTGCAACCACAGGTCTGATTGACAATCCTTCTTCCTTAGCTTCTAGAGACATCTTCATCAAATCTTTCCAAAAATCAGGTCTGTCATGTCTCTGAGTTAAACTAAATACAATTGGACGCCCAGATATTTTAGATATTCTTTTCAGAACGTTAAACTCAGTCTCGGGATCAGGTTCATTCCAATCTGATACAATTTCTATAAACCCTGCACCAGCATCTTTCATTCCTAAGGCTATTTCTGTAAGCTCATCTTCATGAGCTCTAAGAGTAGGAGTATATTCGCCTTTTAAACTTTTATGACTTATGGTCCTTGATGTAGAAAATCCAAAAGCCCCAGCCAATATTGCCTCTTTTGTTATAAGACGCATTTTTTTTAAATCTTCTTTATTAGCTCTTTCATGTTTAATTGCACGTTCACCCATAACATAAACACGTAATGCTGCATGAGGTAACAAAGTACATATATCAATATCTCTATCTCGTTTCTCAAGAGCATCTAAATATTCTTTAAAACTTTCCCATTCCCACTTCAATCCTTCATGCATTACAGGAGCAGGTATATCTTCAACTCCTTCCATAAGTTCAACAAGTTTTTCGCGATCTTGAGGTTTGCAGGGAGCAAAACCAACTCCACAATTTCCCATCACTACAGTTGATACTCCATGAAGAGAAGAAGGAGCTAACTGACTATCCCAAATAGCTTGACCATCATAATGTGTATGAATGTCGACAAAACCAGGTGAAACTACTAGATTTTTTGCATCAATAATTTTTTTTGCAGATTCATTAATTTTACCAATTTTTTTAATGATACCATCTTTAATGCCAATATCAGATAAAAAGGAGGGCTTTCCCGTTCCATCTATGATTTGTCCATTTTTAATTAACAAATCATATTCAATTATTTCTCTATTTGAACCGTCCATATATTAATTAAACATTTAAGTAAAAAATCAGTCAATATAAAACTAAATAATTTTATTTTTTTCTAATGTTGATATTTCATCTTTTGTGTATCCTATTTCTGATAAAAGATCCTTATTATCTTGTCCAAGTTGAGGTGCTTCTCTATTTATTTTCCCGCTAGTTTCACTCAATCTTGGAAATACATTATGCATTGGTATTTCACCGTCATCTTTTGTATTAAAGTTAATTAGAATTTCTCGATCTTTTATATATGGATGTTCTACTAAATCACCTATATCTAAAACAGGACCGACAGTCACACCATTTTGTTCAAAAATTTCTAACAATTCTTTTTGATTATATTTCGACATGAACTCTTCAATAATTGGATCTAAAATGTTTTGATTCTTAACCCTTTTCTCATTATCCAAGAAAAGTTCATTGGCTATAAGGTCTTCTCTTTTTATTACTTTAGCAAGCTTTTCCCACATTGTTTGCATTGATGCTGAAAGAGATACATACTTATTATCTTTTGTTTTATAAATATTTCTAGGTGATGCAACAGGGCTTTTATTTCCCATTTTTTTTGGAAGTTCTCCTGTTATTTTATAATGAGCAGCCCAAGGACCAATAATTGAAAACAGTGGCTCAAATAGAGAAAGATCGATAGTTTGACCTTTAGCTTTTTTATTTTTTTGTGCAAATAATGCAAACATAATTGCTGAAACACCAGATAATCCCGATATCATGTCTGCAAGTGCAGTTGGAGGCAAAAGTGGGCCTTGATTTTCTTCTCCTGTCATCGATGCAAATCCGCTCATCCCTTCAACTAAGGATCCATAGCCAGGAAAATTTTTATATAATCCTGTTTGACCCCATCCAGAAATTCTAACAATAATTAAATTAGGATTTAATGAATCAAAAACTTCTTTTGTATAACCCCATTTTTCTAAAGTACCAGGAACAAAATTTTCAATAAAAACATCTGCAGTTGAAATAAGTTTTTTTAAAATTTCAGTACCTTTTTTAGTTTTTATATTTAATGATAAACTTCTTTTATTTCTTGAATAAACATGCCACCAATGTGAAATATTATTTACTTTCCATGTACGTAAATCATCACCCTTCTCAGGTCTTTCCACTTTAATGACATCTGCACCATGATCTGCCAGCATATGTGAAATCATATTCCCTGCCGCTAATCTAGAAAGATCTATAACTCTTACTCCTTCGAGAGAAGATGACATTACTTGAACACCTCCTCATTCAACTCTTTTTTTAATCTTCTAAGAGATTTGAGCATATCATTTCTTTTTTGTGCACGCTTAAGTAATTGGTCAGAAGACAAAATTTCCCGTCTTTCTTTTTCAAGTTTTGTAGCATTTGTTTCAGACCAATCTGGCAAAATTTTATTATTTTTTTCCATGTTTAAATACATATTTCCATATCTTTGCATATAATCTTTAATACCTCCAGGAGCATTAAGATCTATTGTTTCAAAAGGTCCCATAAAAGCCCACCTTAAACCTAGACCATTTCTAACAGTTGAATCTATATGGTCAGCACTTGCGTATCCTTCACTGTACAATTTAACAGCTTCGTTTAATAGGGCTCCTTGCAATCTATTTAAGATAAAACCATCGATTTCTTTTTTTACATAAACAATAGAAAATCCTATTTTTTCAAAAATATCTTTGGTTTTAAAAATAACTTCTTCAGATGTTTTTGAACTAGGAGATATTTCTACACATGGTATTAAATGTGGTGGGTTAACTGGATGAGAAATTATACATCTATTTTTACCTTTTAAATTCTGAGTGATTAACGAAATTGGCATACCTGAAGATGAAGATGATAAAATGACATTTTCTGGACATGAATTATCTAACTTTGAAAATAGTTCCTGCTTTATTTCAACTATTTCAGGAGAGCAATCTTGTATAAATGTACAATTATTACTTAGATAATTGATATCATTTACAAACTCAATATTTTTAAAAGAGTCTTCAATATTTATTTTATTATCAATGAATTTTAATTCTTCTAAGAATGTTGTAACTCTTTTTTTAAATTCATCCTCAACATTTTTATTACTATCATAAATAACAACATTAAAACCCTTTGAAGAGAAAATAGCAGACCAACTTGAACCAATTAATCCTGCACCAACTATTCCTATCTTTTCCATTTAAACCCTCTCTGAATATTTTATTTTGCAAATTTCTTTTTCTAAATATATATAGAACTATTCTATTATATTATAGAAATTTTTTTTGGATTATCATGGGACAGCTAATAAATGGTCAATGGACGAAATCTTCAGTAATTACTAGTGATAATAGTGGAGCTTTTGTAAGAAAAGAAAGTCACTTTAGACATTGGATTTCGCAAACGGATAATTTTAAACCTGAAAGTAATCGCTATCATCTCTATGTAAGTTATGCTTGTCCATGGGCTCATAGAGTTTTAATCATGAGAGAACTCAAAGAACTTAATAACCATATTTCTGTGGATGTGGTGCATCCTGATATGATGGAAAATGGATGGTCATTTAATTTAGATTTTGAAAATGCTACAGGCGATACTTTATATAAAAAAAAGTATTTATACGAAATTTATCAATTATGTTCTGATAAAGTAAGTACAAAAGTAACAGTCCCAATTCTATGGGATAAAAATACTCAACAAATTGTAAATAATGAATCTTCCGAAATATTAAGAATTTTTAATTCATCATTTAATCATATCACCCAAAATGATCTCGACTTTTACCCTTCTGACTTACAAAATGAGATAGATGAAATTAATGATGAGATTTATATTAATATTAATAATGGTGTTTACAAAACTGGCTTTGCAAAAACTCAATTTGCATACGATGAATCTGTTAAAAAACTATTTAATTCCTTAGACAAGATAGAAGAAAAACTAAATAATAATAATTATTTAGTAGGCAATCAATTAACTGAGGCTGATATTAGACTTGTAACAACGTTATTAAGGTTTGATAATGTCTACCATTACCATTTTAAATGTAATTTAAAAAAAATTGCTGATTATAAAAACTTATCTAAGTATTTAAATCAATTTAGAAAGTTAGATTTTATAAAAAGAACAACCTTTGATGATCACATTAAAAGACATTACTTTTTTTCTCATGAAAGCATTAATCCAACAAGGATCATTCCTATAGGTCCAATTATTTCTTAAGATTTATATTTTAAACAAGCTTTTCCAAAACTCTCAAAAAGTTTTTTATTTAAAAAATTTTCTTTTCTTTCAGGATGATACTCTGCATGCCATTGGACTGCTATGCTAAAGCTCGGATAATTTTTAATACTGATTGCTTCTATTAAACCATCTTCCGAATTAGCTTCAACTATAAGGTCATTTCCTAATTTATCTATGCCTTGACCATGCAATGAATTAACCACAAAGTTATTTTTATTTATTAATTCTTTAAAGTAACTGTTATCTGTAAAATCAATACGATGTTTTAATTTAAATATTTCCTCTAAAGTTGCATCATCATTTCTAGGCATACGATGATCAAATTTTCCATCTTGTTGATGTACCCTATAAAACAAAGTTCCTCCAAATGACACGTTTATCTCTTGAATTCCTCTGCAAATACCAAATAGAGGCATTTTTTTTGACACACATTTAGGTATAATATTTAAAACCGTTCGATCTCTATCTGGATCAATTGGCTCGTCAGCAGGAAATTTAGCTCCACCATAATGATGTGGTTCAACATTAGCTCTTCCACCAGTTAACAAAACACCATGAATATTTTCCAAAATTTCATCTAAATCATCTGATGGAATACTTGAAGGTATTAACACAGGAACAACATTTGCAAATTCCATTACAGATTTAACATACCTCTTTCCAGTTGAGTGTGATATTTGTCTTCCATTAAAATTTATAATTTCATTTGTTATTATTCCAACAATTGGTTTAGATGCCATTTAAGGTAACCTCTTTTTCACAACCAAGTTTGTCAGCAAGATCAAAAAAATCATTTGCAACATAATCCCAACTTTCTGATGGCTTCAAGTCTGATTTTTGATTAACACCGTGTTCTTGAGAACGTAATACAAAAGCAGTTTTCAATCCAACCTTACGAGCTGATGAAAGGTCACTGTTATGCGCAGCTACCATCATACATTCATTTGGATTTAATCCTACTTTTTCACATGCAACCGAATACGCTTCAGGTTGTGGTTTGTAATACCCCACAACTTCTGAGCCTAGTATCATATCCCAATATAGTTTTGAATTTTTAGACATATTTAATATAAGCTCAATATTTCCATTAGATTGTGATGCAATTATAAATTTACTTTTTAATCTTAAAAGACCTTTTGAACTATCTTTCCATCCTGGCAATCTATGCCACGACTTTACTAACCAATCCCAATCTTCCTTAGAAAGAATATCTAAACCATAATTTTTTGAAATGTTTTTTAAATTTTCATCGTGTAAAATATCTAGTTTTACAAATTCTCTTATTCCAGATCTCACCTTTTCCATAGAAGGCTGATATTCAGCTCGCCAATCATCTGCAAATTGTTTTGAATTTTTTTTTAGGCCGTATTTTTTTGAAATTAACTCAAAATCTTTTGAAATGCCAGATCTCCAATCAACAACTGTACCAAAAACGTCAAATAAAAGTGCCTGTATCATAATTGCCTGCTAAAGAAAATTTTACTTAACTTCCTTATCATGTTAAATAAATTAGAAATAATTCTATATACTTAATTCATAATGATAAATATTATTTATAAATCAATTAATAATTTACCACTTTCTGTGATTGCAATTTTATTTATGATTGTATCTGGAATGTTTGCGGCATCCATGCATTGTCTCATTAGAGTAGCTGCACTTGAAAGTCATCCATTTCAAATAGCTTTTTTTAGGACTTTGTTTGTTTTGATTATATTTCTCCCTGTTGTTATGAAGGAAGGGTTTAAATCACTTAATGTAGTAAATAAAAAGCTTCAATTTTCAAGAGCTATTATTGGAAGTGGTGCAATGTGTTGTATGTTTTACGGTATATCCATTACAGAACTTTCAAAAGCTACAGCACTCATGTTTACTGTACCAATTTTTTCAACTATTTTAGCTATTTTATTTTTTAAAGAGCAGGTTGGTATCAGAAGATGGACGGCTATGATAGTTGGTTTCATGGGCGCTATAATTGTCATTCGACCCGACATTCAGTTAGGTCTTGGTCCTTTATTAATTTTATGTGGTTCATTTATATGGTCAATGTCTTTATTAATAGCAAAAAAATTAACTAAAACTGAAAGTAATATAAGTATGACTTTTTGGCAGGCAGCTGGATTAATTCCTGCTACTTTAATAGTAGCAATACCATTTTGGTCTACTCCTAATTTAGAACAATTATTTTTATTTCTCTTAGTTGCATTAACTGGAACAATGACACATTATTGTTTAAATGCAGCTTTAGCAAAAGCTGATATTTCTTCACTTCTTCCTTTAGATTACTTGCGATTAATCTGGTCAGTATCCTTAGGATTTATATTTTTTAATGAGGTACCTTTAATTACAATTTGGATTGGATCAGCAATAATAATTTTATCAACTTCTTATATAGCTTATAGGCAAATGAAAAAATCCAAACATCCCCTAATAAACGAATTAAACTCAAACTTATAGAGGTTTATCTTCCTCCAGATATCCTTACAATTGTACCGCACACATAACTTGATTTTTCACTTAACAACCACATCACAGTGTCTGCAACTTCTCTTGCTAATCCAACACGACCTAGAGGAACACTTGGCATTAGTCTTTCTACTCTCAATGCATCACCAGCCTTTGCATGAATATCAGTAGCAATTAATCCAGGCGCAACCGCATTTACTCTTATTCCATAAACACCCAACTCTTTTGCCATTCCATACGTTAAGGAATCAACAGCTCCTTTTGACATTGCATAATGGACTAGCTCCCCAGCTCCCCCAATATCAGCAGCTATAGATGTCATATTTACAATATTACCTTTTTTTTGCTTAATCATAATTTTAGAACTTTCTTGAGCAACATTAAATGCACCAATAACATTTGTATCTATTAACGATTTAAAATCTTTGGGATCTAATTCATGAATTCTAGAGACTGGACCAGTCGTGCCCGCATTATTAAAAACACCATCTAGGGATCCTGCAGTATCAACAAAATTTTCAAACATATCTTTTACGGCACTATGGTTGGATACGTCACATTTTAATATTACTCCTTCACCATCTAACTCTTTTACTTCAGATAATGTTTCTTCTGCAGCTTTGTCGTTAGAATTATAATTTATACCAATAAACATACCTTTTTTTGCAGCTTCAAGAGCTGTAGCTTTCCCTATACCTTGACTTCCTCCTGTAATTAATAAATTTTTCATGTATTCTCCTTTATTTTTTCTAAATTATTTTTGATAATTTTGACTTAAATAATGTAAGTATTTCTTCGTTCACAGGTCTTTCAGGAACGCCCCCACTCAAAATATTTAATAACTGATTAGCTACAAATTCTGACATTTTTTTTCTACTGTCTACAGTAACCCCAGCCATATGAGGTGTAGCAACAACATTTTGCATTTTTAATAGTTTATGATCAGGATTAGGTGGTTCCTTTTCCCAAACATCCAAACCTGCCCCAGATAGATGTCCATTATTTAAAAAAGTTTCTAAATCGTCTTCATTATGAATAGAACCTCTTGAAGTTGTAATAAAAAGACTGCCCTTTTTCATTTTTGAATAAAAATTTTTATCAATAGAATTATGGGTTTCTTTTGTTAGTGGAATATGAACTGAAACTATGTCACTTTTAAAAAGCAATTCATCTAAGTTTGTTTTTTTTGCATTGAATTTGAAAAATCGTTCATTAGTGATATAAGGATCATAAGCAAGGATGTCGCAATTAAATCCATTTTGACAAATTTCTGCTACCCTGGCTCCCGTATTCCCAAGACCTATTAGTCCAACTGTTTTTTTAAATAAATTCCTACCGATAAAATCTTCTCTTGCTCCACTCCACCCTTTTCTTAACAAGAGATCAGTTTCAGTTACCCTTTTTAACAAATCAAGCATTAGTGCTACAGCGTGTTCAGCAACCGCCTCGGCATTCCCACCAGTTTGATTAACTACAAGAACACCTCTTTTAGTACATGCTTCTACATCTATAGTGTCATATCCAGCACCTCCCGATGAGACTAAAATTAAATTTGGTGTTTTTGATAAAAATTCTTCATTAACGTGAAAAATTTTTGGTACTTCATCACGAGCAGCTGAAACTTGAAAAGCATGAGCTGTTTCCAATTCTTTGAAAGAATGTTCAATATTATTACTTTCAATTTTTACAACTTCTATTTTATTTTGATTTTCTAAAATTGATAAACCTTCTTGAGCAGGTAAATTATCTAAATATACAATTTTCACCATTTTATTTATCTGTTTTTATTTTCTTAAGAAATTTATTGTTAAAGTTAGTCTTTATAATATACGGTTAATAATCAATATTTTTTTTAGTTTTAAAATTTATGATCAAAAGAATTCAAATACCTGATATTTTACAACCAGTAAGTCACTATTGTCATGTTGTGGAATCAAATAACATAATTTGGATATCAGGTTTAGTTGGAATGAATTATGATAATTCAATTCCAGAAAATACAAAAGATCAATTTGATATTGCAATGAGAGATTTTGATACTTGTTTAAAAGCTGCTGGCGGAGATTTTTCATCTGTTACAAAGGTCAGAGTTTTTTTAACTAATATAAATGATAGAAAAATTATTAATCCAAAAAGAATTGAATATTTTGGGGAACATAAACCTGCTTCTACTTTATTAGAAGTAAGTGCTTTAGTAGATCCTAGAATGAAAGTTGAAATTGAGGCCGAGGCAATAAAACTTTAATGAACTTAACAAATTTAAATGCGTTTGAAATTTTAAAGTTATTTAACTCCAATAAAATCAGTGCCGTTGAATATGTTTCTGAGTTACTGAGCCACATAAAATTAAGAGAGCCAAATGTTGAAGCATGGGCTTTTTTAAATGAAGATTTAGTTAAATCTCAAGCAAAAAAAATTGATGAAAAAAGATCAAAGAATTTACAAAAACCTTTTTCCGGTATTCCTATAGGAATAAAAGACATTATTGATACTAAAGACTTTCCAACAGAAAATGGTTCAAAAACTTGTGTAGGTAGAAAACCCAAAGAAGATGCTCACCTTGTAAAATTATTACGAGAAAATGACATCATTATATTTGGTAAATGCGTTACAACTGAATTTGCATTATCAGCTCCAGGAAAAACAAAAAACCCAAATGACCTTGAATGTACACCTGGTGGTTCTTCATCTGGATCAGCTGCCGCTGTAGCCGACAAAATGATACCAACATCAATTGGAACTCAAACTGGAGGATCAGTTTTAAGACCTGCTTCATTTAATGGAATAATTGGTTTTAAGCCAACTTTTGGATCTATTTCAAGATCAGGTATTTCTCCAATTTCTTACCGATTAGATCATCCAGGTGTTTATGCAAGATGTATCGAGGATATAAGAATTATTTCTAATTTAATCATTTCATATGATGAAAATGATTATGACATGATAAAAAATTTGTCTTTAAAAGAAAATATTATTGAAAAATCTGATTATAAATTTGCTTTTGTAAAAGGACCTGCATGGCCTAAAGGTGATGAAGATATGAAGGAAAACTTTGAAGAATTTATAAGCAAAAGCAAATTGAATATTACTGAAATAACTTTACCTGAATCTTTTGATAATGCTCTTCAGAATCATGAGATAATAATGAATGGTGGAATATATTCATCTCTAAAAAAAGTTTATAAGGAAGATAAAGAAAACCTTCACCCTTACACAATTAATAGAATTGAAAATGGACTTAATCTCAATGCTTCAGATTATGTTGATTCTATTGAGAGTGTGAAAAAAATGAAGTTTGATTTAAATGCAATTTTCAAAAACTTTGACGCAATTATTACTCCAGCAGCTCCTGGTGAAGCACCAAGAGACCTCTCGACAACTGGCAATGCTATGTTTAATGGATATTGGACTATGATGGGTGTTCCTGGGATAAGTTTACCTTTATTAAAAGGGAAGAACTCACTGCCGATAGGCGTCCAAGTTATCACTTCGTGGAAGAAAGATAATTTACTTCTTAATATTTCGGATATTATACTAAAAGATTATCAATAACTTAACTAATTAAAAACTGACATAGGGCTTTATTTGTAAATAACCATCGATTGCCATTTCAGTTGACAGATATATCAAAAATAATAATCCAACATATGATGACCATTTAAATTTTGTTAATAACCTAACAATAGCAGATGCAAAAATTGCAATTAACAAAATTGAAAACCCAATTCCAAACATTAATAAATAAGTTTGATCTCTAGCAATTGCTGTGACAGCAATAACATTGTCTAAGGACATTGATATATCAGCTATTGTAATTGTAATTAAAGCGTTTTTCATGCTTTTACCTTTAACCTTTTCAGTAACATCCTCTTTATTTTTTTCATCACTTTTTGAAAATTCCTTTATGTCTTGATAAAATTTAAAACAAACCCAATACAGTAATAAAGCTCCTACAAGAAGCAAACCTGGAATTGTTATTAAATAAGATGCTACTAATGCAAATAAAATACGGAGTATAGCTGCAGCAAGAAGTCCAAAGAAAATAATCTTTTTTCTATCTTTTTCTGCAAATGAAGCAGCAGCCATACCAATTATTAAAGCATTGTCACCCGATAAAACAATATCTGCTAAAACAATTTGTGAAATATCTAAAATAAAATCAATCACAAGCATGACGTTACAATAATTTAAATCTTTTTAACATTAGTATTTGTATTTAAATTATATTTTTACTAGTTTCTTAATAGTGTAGATGTGCGCAAAAATTTACTTAACTTGATTATATTATTAATCAATTATTATAATTTTTATTGGAGAACTTATGTCAAATCGGTTTGATTACATTGTTGTAGGTGCTGGGTCTGCCGGATGTGCTGTAGCTAACAGATTATCTTTTGATAAAAATAAAACTGTGCTTTTATTAGAAGCAGGAAAATCTAGTCATCCTCTTTCTAGAATTCCAGTTAGTTTTGCATTATTGATTGATCATCCCACTGCAAATTGGAGATATAGATCTCATGCTGATGAAAAAACATCAAACAGAAACATCCCAATTCCAAGAGGTAAATTAGTTGGTGGATCAAGCGCGATTAATGGTCTAGTTTATGTACGCGGTCAAAACTTAGACTATGATATATGGGCTCAAATGGGAAACAAAGGATGGTCATCAGAAGAAGTATTTCCATTTTTTAAAAAGTTAGAAAATTATGTCAATCCTTGTGAAGATTTAAGAGGGAAGAAAGGCTTGGTTAATATTTCTCAAGTTACTGATCGAAATCCAATATATGAAGCTATGTTCGAAGCAGGTAAAAAATTAAATATACCATTTAACGAGGATTACAATTCAGGCGATCAAGAAGGGTTTGCTTACACACAAACAACTATATTTAAAGGTAAAAGAATGAGCGCTAAAGTTGCTTATATTGATCCTATAAAAAATAGAAAGAATTTAAATATTTTAACTGAAAGCCTTGTAAGTAAAATAATTTTTGAAAACAAAAAAGCTATTGGAATTGAAATATTAAGAAAAGGTAAAAATGAAAAATATTTTTGTAACGATGAAATTATATTATCTGGTGGAGCAATAAATTCACCTCAAATTTTAGAACTTTCTGGAGTTGGCAGACCAGAAATTTTAAAACGAAACAATGTTGAAGTTATTCACGAATTACAAGGTGTAGGTGAGAATTTAATGGATCATCTAGGGCCAAGATTAGTTTATAGAGTGAAAAAACCAGGTCTTTCATATAATGAAAAAGCAAGAGGATTAGGTTTAATAAAACAAGCTCTGAATTATGCCTTTAAACAAGATGGATTTTTAAACTTACCATCTGCACCTGTTTTAGGTTTTTTTAAGACAAGACCTGAGTTAGCATCTCCTGATATTCAAGTTCATTTTATTCCATATAGAGTTGTACTAGATAATGGAAAAAGAACATTAGGAAAAGATCCTGGTATTACTTGTACGGTAAATCAAAATAGACCTGAAAGCAGAGGTAATATTCATATTAAATCTAATAATCCTCAAGAGCATCCAGAAATAAATTGTAATTTTCTTGATAATCCACTTGATAGGGAAACTTTAGTAGATGGAGTAAAACTTATTCGTAAAATTATGGGATCTGAAGAGGTTCAGAATTATTGTGGAGAAGAATTACAACCCGGCGATAATTTTTCTTCTGATAAAGATATTCTTCAATTTATTAGAGATAAAGCAGAAACTCTTTATCACCCATCTGGCACCTGTAAAATGGGACAGGATAAATTTTCTGTGGTGGATGAAAAATTAAAAGTTAAAGGTTTAGAAAATTTAAGAGTTGCAGATGCTTCAATCATGCCTACTTTAATTTCTGGTAACACCAACGGTCCATGCATGATGATTGGAGAGAGATGTGCTGAATTTATTATTAATGATAATTAGAGATTTTTATGAATTTTGAAGAATTTTGGACAAGAGGAGATGTGCATGAAAGAGTAAAAATTGCTCTTAAAGAAGCTAACCTTTTAGAAAAAAAATTAGAGATTGAAGATTTATTCCCTTTAGATCAATATCACGCAAGAGGAATAGCGGCAACAATTGAGCTAGCTGATAAACTTAATTTTTCCAAAAATTCAACAATCATTGACATAGGATGTGGCTTAGGTGGTCCCGCAAGATATTTCTCAAAAAGGTTCAATTGCAATGTGTATGGAATTGATATAACTGAAGCTTTTATAGAAATAGGTAATTATTTCAATAAACTTACACACATTGATCACCAAGTTACACTTTTAAAAGGCGATGGAGAATACTTACCCTATCAAACTGAGTTTTTTGATGGCGCTGTGTCTCAACATGTAACTATGAATATTGAAAATAGAGAACAATTTTTTAATGAAGCTTTCCGTGTTTTAAAAAAAGGAGCTATTTTTGGTTTTAGTGAGCATGGTCTAGGAACTAAAGGTAGTCCAATTTTTCCTTTGCCTTGGGCAGATAATGAAGATATGAGTTTCCTAAAAACCCCCGAATATACAAAAAGTCTTTTGAAAAAAATAGGCTTTAAAAATATAAAAATTATTAGTACAGGAGAAAAATATATATCTGGATATAATTCACTTTTAAAAAAGGGCCAATCTAATGAAAAGCCTACTTTGGGAATACACGTGATTGGTGGTGATTCTATGTTAGAACGTTCTAAAAATTCAATGCAATCCATAATTGAAAATAGAACATACCCATTTGAAATTATATGTAACAGATAACAAGTATGTATATAAAAAATTTAATATTATTGATAAGTCTTTTTTTTATTTTCAATTGCTCTAAAAATATCAGAGAAATTGAAAGAGCTTGGAAAAAAAGTTGTATTAATGAATATAAACATACTGAAGGAAGTATTGATTATAAAAATTGTATGATTATTCAAGAAGAAAATTTTTTAGAAACAATTAAATCAATTGAGTCTTAACTTGAATATTACAGGAAATCAACAATAACCCTTTTATTCATTCTACCTTTATTTTCAACTTTGATTTTTTTTACTTCTCTTATTTCACTTGTGTTATTAACATGCGTGCCGCCACAAGGTTGATAATCAACACCTTTTCCAATATCTATCATTCTAATTTCTCCTTTACCTCTAGGAGGTTGAACAGCCATTGTTCTTACCAAATCAGGTTTTTCATCGAGTTCAGTTTCAGATATACTAGAAATACTTACTTCGTAATTTTGTTTAATTAAGTTGTTTAATCCCTCTAATATTTCTTCTTTATTGGGTTTTGATTCTAAATCAAAATCAAGTCTACCTTTGTTTTCATTAATTTGACCTCCAGTTACTGGTGCAGAAATTAATGAACATAAAAGGTGTAAAGTGGTATGAACCTGCATAATATTAAATCTTCTTTCCCAATCAATTTTACATTCTATTTCATCATCTACACTTAAATTAGAAATGTTTTCTAATACGTGTATTATCTCATTATTTACGTACCTAGTATCCAGCACATCAATTTGTTCATTTCCTATTATAATTTTCCCTTTATCTCCTGGCTGTCCACCGGCTTCTGGATAAAAAATAGTTTGATCTAATATAATGCCATCATCTTCAATTTTTATTATTTTAGAATTACAAGATTTTAAATATGAGTCATTTCTAAACAGTTCTGAAGTCATTATTCACCTTAAATTGTATTTAATTTTTGAAATAATAATGTTATTAATAAAAAGATTTTTCAAATGTTATTTAATTTAAAAGGATTTTTATGAATATATCAGGAAAGAAAATTATTATTTTTGGGGGAACTTCAGGTATTGGAGAAGCAGCTACTAAAATTATGTCTGAAAAAGGTGCTGCAGAAATAATCGCAATTAGTAGAAATCCTGATAAAATGACTAATGTTCCTGAAAATGTAACTCTTGAAAAAATTGATGTTCTTGATGAAGAGGCTTTGAAATCCTTTTTTAAAAATCAAGGTGAATTTGATGTTTTAATAAATTGTGCTACTGGAGGCACAAGAGCTGTTGGACCTTTTCTTAAAATGGATTTAGAAGGATATAGAAGCTCATTTGCAAAACTATGGGGATATACAAATGTCGTTAGATATGGCACAGAGTATCTTGCAAATAATGGAAATATTGTTTTAGTCAGTGGATCGCCTGCAAGAAAGTGTAGACCAGGTCAAATAGCAATTTCATCAGTCGGTGGTGCCGTGGAGGCTTTTGCAAGAGGTATAGCTCCTGAAATTGCCCCTAAAAGAATTAATATTGTATCACCTGGTGTAATTGATACACCAATGAGTCCACTTACAGGTAATGAAAGAGAAGAATTTTATAAAAATGCAACACAAAATAATTTAATTCCAAGAGCCGGCACTTCTGAAGAAGTTGCAAAAGGTATAATATTTGCCATAGAAAATGAATTCATTACAGGAACAACTATAGATGTTGATGGTGGATGGTTAACGTCTTAAATCAATATTTTTAATTTTACCATTTACATTTGTTTTAGCAATTTGTTCGACTCAGTGGCAAAATATAATCATATATTTAAGAGTTTTTTACCTTGTTGCTGTTTTTAAATTCTTTTAGAAAAATCTTTTAAATTAGAGTTAATTTTTTCATCCGGTATATGAAATCTGTCAATTATATTATTCCAATCATCATTTTTATAATCACTTTTAAAAATTTTAAATTCCCTAGTATCAGTAAAGTTTTCATTTAAATTTTCATGAGAATACAACGTTAATAAACATGACCTTTGGTCTATACTTCTTAATTTAGATGCTATTTCAATAACCTTTTCAAAACTCTCATCCAAAAAATATCCTAAAATTAAATCTTTAAGTCTATTATCTGATGAAGATTGTCCTTGCGGAATAGGATCTAAATCAAATGCTTTTTCTAACAATTCCAACCCTTTTTGTATTTTTCCAACTCTAACTAAAACTTCACCAAAACCCGCTAATACTCTTGGGTCATTAGGAACCATTTGAAAAGCTTTTTGACCGTGATCTTCTGCTAAACCATATTCATGGTTACTTAAATATACAGCTGAAAGCATTCTATGACATTCAAAATCATTTTCATTACATTCCAATGCCTTTTGGATATTTTGTTTGGCTTCTTCCATAATTTTTTCAGGATCTTCTAAAAATCCTCTGAACATCGCCTGACCAAGAGTACAAACTTTCCAGGCATATGCTTGAGCATTATTTGCATCAGCTTCTATTGCTTGGTCAAAATACTTAAGAGCTTCTAAGTTAGATTCTTTTTTAAAATGATGATGTTTTTCCTTCCCTCTGAGTAGATATTCATAAGACGTCATATTTTCAGTAGGTTTTCTTTTAGACCTTTGTAAAGAGCTAATCTCAATTTCTCCAAGAAGTGCAATCGAAATTTTTCTAACAATTTCATCTTGAACATCAAATATGTCCTCTAAAACTCTATCATACTTATTGCTCCAAACAACACTATCATCTTTGGCATCACTTAATTCAATATTAATCCTTACCCTTTTTCCTGAAGCTCTAATACTTCCTGTAACTACAAAGTCTAAATCAAAAGCTTTAGTAAATTCTCCTAAATCTCCATAATTATTTTTATAATTGACTGATGTTTGTCTAGAAAGAATATCAAATTCTCTCATCATCGAAAATTCTGTTATCAAATCTTCTATAATACCATCAACAAGAAACCCACTATCTTCGTCATTACCTGAATTAGTGAAAGGCAAAATAGCAAATTTTAACTTTTTATTTTTAACGATATTTTTATTTTTCTTTAGTTTTAATTCTATTTCATTATCTGTGTATTGTCCTAGAATTGAAAAAACATCAAATTTATTAGATATATTTTTAAGTTCAATTTCACCTGCCTGAAACAATTTTTCTTTAATTTTATTTTTAATTTGTTGTTGAACAATATTAGAAATTAATATTTGGTCCGGATTACATTTTGCCTCTAATCTTGCTGCAACATTAACACCTGTCCCATATATATTATTTTTTTCAATAATGACATCATCAACATGAATTCCAACTCTCCAAGAAAGTTTTGGGGTAATATCTGTTTGATCATTCATATTCAAAATTTCTTTTTGAAATTCTATTGATGCCTTGACACTCTCAACAGGACTTTGAAATTCAGCAATAACAGAATCTCCAGCCGTATGAAATATCTTTCCATTATAATCTTCAATCTTCTTATCAATTATTGATCTACAACTATTTAGACTTTTCAGAGTATTTTCTTCATTTTCTTCCATATGTTTGCTGAAAGAAACACAGTCGGTAGCTAGAATTGTAGTTAATTTTCTTTTGATATTTGACATAAACTTATTATGTAATATTTTACATATTTTTTGAAATAAAAAAATCTCTCAGCGATTATCTAGAGGCTTTAATGTTAGAAATTGATTAATTAAACTTCATTTTTTTTAACATTTTAGCCATCTAAATAAATTCATCTAGATATATATATTTTTTAACTAATTTATAACTACAAATGATTTCATCATCATTACAATTAAGCTAAGTGCGTTTATTATTTGTTATTGTAACAAATTGAATTTTATATTGGACAGTCCTTAAATTTAGAACCAACTGTTTCAATAACTTTAGGTATCTCTCCAACAGTATCACATATTTTTAAAATATTTGGACAATCTTTGAAAGGGTCTCCACCACATGCCTCTCTTAATATATCAA
>CACMOJ010000014.1 GCA_902615325.1 uncultured SAR116 cluster alpha proteobacterium
TTTTAAATAATCCCAATCTAAAAATCTTTTCATTTGACTTCCAGCAAAACCAGCTTTCACTTTTTCTGTACCGTGCCAATTTCCATCCGTATATTGGTCCATTGTTCCAAACTTTGGTAAACCATTAGTTAATGTTTGAAAAGACCATGAGGGTCTAATTGCAGCGTGATAAAAAGTTCTTAAATTATTTTTTGGAGGAACCGATACACCAGCTAATCTTAATCTCTCTCTTCGACTTGATGCTGGAATATCAGCTGTAACTACTAAAACATTATAGTTTGAGTTTTTGGCGCGTTTTAAAAGATCATTACGAATTGATTTGTTATCAGGAGGATAAAGCTGAAACCACCCTTTTCCATCCAAATATCTTGCAGTATCTTCTATTGATGCACAGGCAACAGTTGATAATGTAAAAGGAATATTATTTTTAATGGACATTTTTGCTAAATATTTTTCTGCACGAGGCCAAATTAAACCTGTCAAACCTACTGGAGCAATGCCAAAAGGGGCATCATATGTATGACCAAAAAGATTTACTTTTAAATTTGGTTTGACCACACCTTGGACATATTTTGGTGTGAGAAAAATATTTTTTAAAATATCCGTATTGTTTTTGATTGCTAAATCGTAGCCTGTTCCAGAAAATAAATATTCAGATGCAAAATGTGGTAACCTACTTTTAGCTTTCGTAAGCAAATCAAGAACTCTAGGATATTTATCCATTAAATTTTTCATATAAAATTTGGTTTTAAATATAATTTATATAATATTAATATTATCAAAAAATGAATTTGTAAAAATAAAAAGGTAAAAAATGATTGAAAATCCACCATTAATCCAAATTAAAAAAATTAAAAAAGAAAATAAACCAACTTTAGAACAATTGGCACTATTTCATGATGTACCAACTGGCTTTATATGCGATGCACTTGAGGGTTATGCTGCATTAAATGGTAATATAAAACTTTTAGATGATTCTGACAAAAAACTTCATGTAGTTGGCTCTGCTCTAACTGTTGAAAGTGGTGCTGCTGACGTTTTAGGTATGCAAATCGTTTTAAATGAAATCCAAACTAATGATATAATTGTGAACACTGTTAACGGTTGGCAAGAAACAGCATCAATAGGCGACAGTATAATTGGCATGATAAGAAATAATGGTGGAAAAGCAATTGTAACTGATGGACCTATAAGAGATTATAATGGAGTAATTGAAACAAAAGTTCCTTGTTTTTGTACAGGAATAAATCCAAATTCACCTTATAATAGCGGACCTGCTAAAATTGGCTTTCCTATTACAATTGGAGATATGTCTGTTAAATCTGGCGATTTAATTGTTGGGGACATAGATGGTGTTGCAGTAGTACCTTTTGAAAGAATTGATGAAATTGCAACAAAAGTTCAAAGAGTTGCAGAAATAGAAAAAGGAAGAGACGCAGAAGTTCAAAATGGTCTAAAAATACCACAAAAGATAGTTGAACTTTTAAATAGCGATAAAGTTAAATATTATGATTAATTAAATATTATTTTCGCTTCTGTAACTTTTTGTAAAAAATCAAAGTCAATTTTTTCATAAATTTCTTTTAGTTTAAATCCATCAGGTGTTACATCTAAGATAGCTAAATTAGAATAAACTCTTGTTACAACTGATTTTCCAGTTAAAGGTAATGAACAATTTTTTAAAAGTTTTGGACTACCATCTTTAGTTGTGTGTTGCGACATAACAAAAACATTTTTTGCACCAACAACTAAATCCATTGCACCACCTACAGCTGGAATTCCTTTTCCAGTCGTCCAATTTGCAAGATCACCACCCTGGGAAACTTCCATAGCACCTAATACACAATAATCAATATGGCCACCTCTTATCATCGAAAAACTATCAGCATGATGGCAATAACTTCCTCCAGGCAAAATAGTAACTGGCTTTTTTCCAGCATTAATTAATTCAAAATCTAATTCATTTTCATTGGCAGGAGGCCCCATACCTAAAAGACCATTTTCTGAATGATAAATAATTTCCTTATTCTCATCTACAAACTTTGATACCAACTCAGGCATACCAATACCTAAATTTACATATGAACCATGGGGAAATTCATTAGCAATTTTCTTTGCAATCTCATCTTTAGTCCAGCCTAAGTTTATAAATTCATTCATGGATATGTCTCCCCATTGTCAATCGCAATACTTTCTATAATTGGTTCATTTACAACAGTTACCTTGTTTACAAAAATACCTGGCGTAATTATTTTTTCTGGATCAGTATTTTCTTCTTTTTCAATTCTTTTTACTTGAACTATAGTTTGGTTTGCAGCCATACACATAACAGGGTTAAAATTTCTTGCAGTTTTATTATATGTTAAATTACCATACCGATCAGAAGTCTCTGCTTTTATCAAAGCAAAATCAGCTTTGAGCGCTTTTTCTAAAACATATTCTTTACCATCAAAAATTTTAATTTCTTTTCCTTCAGCTAATGGTGTTCCTACGGATGTTTGTGTATAAAAGCCTGGTATACCTGCTCCAGCAGACCTTATTCTTTCAGCAAGTGTACCTTGAGGAACTACTTCTAGTTCAATCTTGTTATTTTCATACAATTCTTTGAAAGTAATATTTTTAGGTGATCTCGCAAAAGAACATATGACTTTTTTAACTTGGTTTTCTCCAATGAGAGCCCCAAGTCCTATTTTCCCGTTACCCGCATTATTTGCAATAATTGTTAGATCCTTGCATTTTGTATCAATTAAACCATGTATTAATTCAACTGGACTACCTGCTTCACCGAATCCTCCTAACATAATCACGGCACCGTCAAAAACATCTGACATAACATCATTTACTGAATTAAAAAGCTTGTTTATTTTCATAGATTCTCTAATTTTATATTTATAAATAATATAAATATTTTACTGAAGGTTACAAATGGATTTTAACTTTACACAAAATGAAAATGATTTTAGGCAAGAAATTAAAGACTGGTTATCTGAAAACTTATCACAACGTATTTCAAATAAAGTTAAAAAATTTCAAAGATTAGACAAAAATGATTATGAAGAGTTTATGAAAGCACTTAGTGCCAAGGGTTGGCTTGCAGTAAACTGGCCAAAGGAACACGGTGGAACTGGTTGGTCAAATACTCAAAAACATATTTTTGAAGAAGAGATTGTAAAAGCAGGTGCACCAAGAATTGTGCCTTTTGGGTTAAATATGCTTGGTCCAGTTTTAATGGAATTTGGAAACGAAGAACAAAAAAAATACTATCTGCCAAGAATTTTAAATTGTGATGATTGGTGGGCTCAAGGCTATTCAGAGCCAGGTTCAGGGTCTGATTTAGCAAGTTTAAAAACCAAAGCTGTAGATAATGGAGACCACTACATAGTTAATGGTCAAAAAACATGGACAACTCTTGGTCAGTTTGCAAATAAAATATTTTGCTTAGTTAAGACAGACTCGAATTGCAAACCTCAAAATGGTATTTCTTTTTTACTGATTGATATTGACAGTCATGGCATTGAAGTTAGACCAATTATAACCCTTGATGGAGAACATGAGGTTAATGAAGTATGGTTGAAAGACGTTAAGGTTCCAAAAGAAAACCTATTGGGAGAAGAAAATAAAGGCTGGACTTACGCCAAATATCTTCTTACTCATGAAAGAACTGGTATAGCCGGTGTTCCCAATTCAAAGTCAGCAATCAATCATTTAAAAGTAATTGCTAATAAGACTTACAAAAATGGTATACCCCTAATTCAAGACCCATTATTTTCTTCTCAAATAGCAGAGCTGGAAATTGATTTAAAAGCTATGGAAATTTTTAATTTAAGAGCAATTTCATCTGCTGAGTCTGGTAAAGCTCCAGTTATGGAAAGTTCGCTTTTAAAAATCAAAGGATCAATTATCAGACAAAAGACCTCTGATTTGCTTCGTAAAGCAATAGGACCCCAAGCACTACCATATATTTCCGAACAATTCGATGAAGGTTGGAATCAAGAAACAATAGGTCCTGAATACGCCGGTCCATTAGCTAAACAATATTTTATTTATCGTAAAATATCTATTTATGGTGGATCAAATGAAATTCAAAAAAATATTGTGGCAAAATCAGAATTTAGAATGTGATTTAAATGCACTTTAATTTGTCAGAAGAAAGAAAAATGCTTAAGGAAAGTTGTGACAGACTTCTTAATGATCATTACACACAATATAAAAACCACCATGAAGTATCAAGCTCCGAGACAGGTTTTAATAAAAAATTTTGGCAAGAATGCTCAGAAATTGGAATGTTAAGTGCTTTAATTTCACCAAATTTTAATGGATTAGGAGGAACTGGTGAAGATATTATGATTGTTTTTGAGTTAATTGGTAAGCATTTAGTTGTTGAGCCTTTTCTTTCGTCTGGCATTCTATCAATTACTTCTTTAATAAATTCTAAAGACATTGAGACATCAGTACTTGATGAAATTTCATCAGCTTCAAAAATTTATGCCTTTGGTCATAGCGAAGTTGATACAAGATATGATGAAACTTATATAAAAACAAAGGCAAATTATAAAAATGATGCTGTTTTTTTAACTGGACAAAAATCTTTTGTACTTAATGGTGACTTTGCTGACAAAATAATTTGTACTGCAAGGTTTTCAGGGAATGATTTTGATCAAAATGGCTTTGGCCTTTATGAAATAGACAAAACACATTGTGACATAAGATCGTATAATACAATTGATGGATACAGGGCAGCTGAATTAAAGTTTTCTGAAATACCTGCTAAGGAATTATGTAAAAATTCTGATGCTTACAACGCTCTTCTTGAAACACTTTACGCAGGTGCTTTTGCTTTATCAGCAGAATCTATTGGAGCAATGCAAGTTTGTTTTAATATGACACTAGAATATCTTAAAACCAGAGAACAATTTGGCAAACCAATTGGATCATTTCAAGCATTACAGCATCGAATGGTTGATGTAATGATTGAAATAGAGCAAGCAAAATCAGCTGTTATGCTTGCTGCAGGAACATATGAAGCGGATAAAGACACAAAATATAAAAATATATCTGCTGCAAAAAACTTAGTTGGACGTTCAGGAAAACTTGTGGCTGAAGAATGCATTCAATTACATGGTGGTATTGCAATGACTTGGGAATATAATTTACATAATTATGCCAAAAGATTAATTATGATAGATCATTTAATGGGTGATAGTGATCACCATTTAGAAAAATTTAAACTTTATAGCAATTACTGATTTTTAATTAAAAGAGCTTCTGCTTTTTTTCTAAAACTATTTGGTAGTTTAATAGCTACTCTTTTCTTCAAATCAAAAAGTACTGCAGCTATTTGGATGTCCATCAAAACTCTATTTGAGGCATCATCAATAAGATGATGACAAAATTTAAAAGATTTTTCGTTAACTTCAATAAAGTTTGATTTCAAAGAAACTGCCATCCCAATTGTGGGATAATTATAATATCTTACAATATAATCTAAAGCAGCTGAACCAATTTGATAGTCTGCTCTCCATTTATGGTTAACTCCACATTTTGTAAATAATTGAGTGGCTGCATCTGAAACACAAGATATTAGAAATCTATGAGTAGCGTATCCATCAAAATCAAGATCCCATGTATTTGAAGCCTTTTTGCAAGTGATAACAGAGTTTTTTGAGGGTTTTTTTAAAATTCTAAACGGTCTAATTTTTCTTAATTTCATAAAATTAAAATCGTTTACAAAAGTGTTTTGTTTCTTTTGCAATAAACTATCAACAGCTTTAAATATTTGCTTTGCATCACTTTCAAATGAAATTTCAGTTTCAAAATAAGCTGAAACATAATGTTTTGAAGTACAATAAAGTTTAGATTGCAAAGTTAAGTGATTTGTTTTTAAATTTTTTACAAAAATCACTATCTCTAAAGCAGAAAATTCATGCACTTCTTTATAAAAGATACATCTTTCAGATTTTATTTTAAAAAGTTTATTTTTGAAAATATGATTTGTAATTTTTTTTATAGCTTTAGAATGTTTATCAAAGTAAAACTGTACATTCATATGATACATTTGGTCACATTCTTCAGTTCGAACTATACCTTTATAAGAAGAAAAAAAGTTTAATTTTTGATAAAAAACATTTGTATTTTTTAACAAAATTTCAAAATTTTCGTTAACTTCGAAAACTCTAACACCAATTTTACTTTCTTTAATGCCTGATGAGACCATTAAAGTATTCTCAAATTTTACTTTTTTATTGTTAATTTTTGATATTTTAGTGTTTATATAAATATCATCATTAATAGAGTTTATTCTAACAGTTTTAAGTGATGTATTAGTATTTTTTGATGACTTGAAACCTAAAACTTTTTGGCAAAATACATATGAATCTTCAAATATTCTTTCAATATAACTTAACTTAATTACATTATTTGAAATATCATCTTTAGATATTATAGAATTAAAAGTAGTAAAGTTAAACATTATATTAGGATTTTTCCTAATTAATTTTTATCTTTTAATTCTAATTTAGCTATAGTCATGTTGTGAACTTCATCAGGACCATCTGCAAGTCTTAAATATCTTGCATTAGCGTATGCGTATGATAAAGGAAAATCAGATGAAACTCCGCCACCTCCATGAACCTGTATCGCCCTATCTATAACTCTTGCAGCCATGTTCGGAACTACTACTTTGATCATAGCAATTTCCTTACGAGCTACTTTGTTACCTACTGTATCCATCATGTGAGCAGCTTTTAAAACCAATAATCTAGATTGCTCTATTTCAGAACGACTTGAAGCTATTTGATCCATAACAACACCTTGTTCAGCAAGTGTTTTTCCAAAAGCAACTCTAGACTTTGCACGAGCAACCATCAATTCTAATGCTCTTTCAGCCTGACCAATCAATCTCATACAATGATGTATTCTACCTGGACCAAGCCTACCCTGAGCAATTTCAAACCCCCTGCCTTCACCCAGCAGTATATTCTCAACAGGAACTCTTACATTATCAAACTCAACTTCAGCATGACCATGAGGTGCATCATCATAACCAAATACTGGTAAATGACGTAAAACTTTTACGCCTGTAGTATCAATAGGAACCAAAATCATAGATTGTTGCTTATACTTTTCTGCATTAGGATCAGATTTACCCATAAAAATCATTATCTTACATCTTGGATCCATGGCTCCTGAAGTCCACCATTTCCGTGCATTGATAATATAATGATCTCCATCTCTAACAATTGAACCTTGAATATTGGATGCATCGGAGGATGCAACATTAGGTTCAGTCATTGCAAATGCAGACCTTATCTCTCCATTTAATAGAGGTTTTAACCACTTTTCTTTTTGATCATCAGTTCCATATCTAACAAAAACTTCCATATTACCTGTATCTGGAGCAGAACAATTGAAAATTTCAGCACCAATCGGAGATCTTCCCATAATTTCACATAAAGGAGCATATTCAATATTTTTAAGACCAGCTCCTAAATCACTTTCAGGTAAAAACAAATTCCATAATCTCTCTTTTTTTGCTTTTTCTTTTAATTCCTCAAGAATAGGTGGTATAGTCCAACGTCCATTTTGATTTAATTGATCTTCAAAAACTTCTTCGTTTTTGTAAACATTTTCATTCATAAAATTTGTTAATTTATTTTGTAATTCTATAACTTTATTAGAAAACTCAAAATTCATCACTTTTCTCCAAACTAATTTAAATTTATTCCATTCGCTCTTTTAATCAGAGCATCAATTCTTTTATTAAAATTTGCAAACCTTTTATCCTTAGTTTGTCCTTTTAAATATCTAACATAAATTTGCTGTAAAATAACAGATAATTTAAAGGCTCCAAATGCGTAATACCAATTTATATTTTCTACATCAAAACCCGTATATTTAGAATATAGTTTAATAATTTCACTTTTCAAAGGAAACAAAATTTTGTTTCCCGTTGTTGGCATAGAAGTAATCAGCTTTGCATCTTTATCATCCTCTTTATCTATCCAGTAGTTTAACATATGCCCTAAATCCATAAGTGGATCGCCTAATGTACACATATCCCAATCAAATATTGCTTCAGGAGATAAAAAATTACTATTGTTCCACATTATATTATCTAATTTAAAATCATTATGAATAATCGAAACAATTTTTGACTTTGGAATATTTAATTTTAAATTTTCTAGTAAATCATCAAAAATAGTATTTAAAAGAGTATTTTCTGTTGCTAACTTCCATCTTTTTTCCCACCCTAGTAATTGTCTTTCCACAAAACCTTCTGGTCTGCCCAATTTTTCTAAACCTGCATCAATTGGATTAATCTTGTGTAAATCAGACAAAATCTTTATCATTTGATCAGACATTTGATTCATGAAATTTAAATTTAATGGTAAAAAATCAGGGAATTCTTTTCTGATTACAAATCCCTTTTTCCTTTCAATAATATGAAATTGACTTCCTACAATGGACACATCATCACTAAAATAAACGCTATTTGGAACTAAAGGAAAAATACTATGTAATGATCTTTGTACTTTATGCTCTCTTTTCATATCATGAGCGGATGGAGCTATTGGTCCCAAGGGTGGTCTTCTTAATACGTATTCTTTATCATTGACTGAAATCAAATAAGTTAAGTTTGCATGGCCTCCGCTAAATTGTTTTAAACTAAAGTTATTTATTTTACTTTTTAACAAAACGGAAAAAAAAGCTTTTAAACTTTCTTCATTTATTTTTTCATCTTTTCTAACTTCTATAAGTTCAGTATTCATAGTTGGTAATGTTTTTAATTTAATTTTTTTTTTATTAAATTATTATAAATTTTATTACAAGTGAAGGTGTTTATATGGATAATCTTTTTGATATAAAAGGTAAGGTGGCTTTAATTACAGGTGGGTCAAGAGGTATAGGAGAAATGATTGCCGAAGGCTTTGTTAAGCAAGGGGTAAAAACTTATATTTCTTCAAGAAAACAAGAACAATGTGATAATACAGCATTGAGATTGTCAAAGTTTGGTCAATGTATATCAATACCAGCAGATCTTACGCAAATAAATGAAATACAGAATTTATTTTCAACAATTAATAAAAATGAAAAAAAATTGCATATTTTAGTCAATAATGCTGGAGCAGCCTGGGGTGCAGACTTTGACAATTTTCCAGAAAATGGTTGGGACAAAGTTATGGATACAAATGTTAAATCAATATTTTTTTTAACTCAAAAGTTTGTTAAATTACTTGAAAAAAGTGGCACTAATTCGGATCCCTCTAGAGTTATCAATGTTGGCTCTATTGATGGAATTGGGATACCTCGAGCTGAAACATATTCATATCCCGCTTCTAAAGCTGCTGTGCATCAATTGACTAGGGTGTTGGCCAATAGATTGGCGGAGAGAAATATTAACATTAATGCGATTGCTCCAGGACCTTTTCAAAGTCAAATGATGAATGAAACTTTAAAAAAGTATGAAAAAGAAATAATAAACTCTGTACCAAGAAAAAGAATAGGCGTACCTGAAGATATGGCAGGAGCAGCTATCTTTCTTTCCTCAAAAGCAAGTGCTTACATTACCGGAATAGTATTGCCAGTTGACGGTGGGTCATTAATTGCCAGACGTCACATGGTCTAACTAATTAATGAACATATCCCTCAATTTAGTTTTCAAAATTTTTCCTGTCGCACCTAAGGGTATGTTATCTACAAACTCTACTCTATCTGGTATCATCCATTTGGCAATTTTACCTGAGTAAAAATTTAAAATTTCATCTTTTGAAACTTCTTTACCTGGCAAAAGTTGAACAACAATCATAGGCCTTTCATCCCATTTCTCATCTGGAATTGCAATTGCAGCAGCATTAGCTACTGAGGGATGGCCTACACAAATATTTTCTAAATCAATAGAACTTATCCATTCGCCTCCTGATTTAATAATATCTTTATTTCTATCTGTTACTGTCATAAATCCATTTTTATCAATTGTAGCAATATCTCCAGTATCAAACCATCCACCATCAAAGAACCTGTCTTTTTGAGTGTCGTCATTATAATAACTTTTTAAAACCCAATAACCCCTTGAAAGCAATCTTCCTTGTGTTTTGCCATCATTTGGCATGATGTTACCTTCATCATCAATGAGCTTCATTTGATGGCCAAAAACAGTTCTTCCTTGAGGTATTTTTTGATCATAATATTCTTCTTTATTTTTTACTGTAGTATTATATAAAGGCATATTTGCAGTTCCAATCGGACTCATTTCGGTCATGCCCCATGCATGTATAACATCTACATTGTATTCTTCCCCAAAACCTTCAAATAATGTTCTTGGACATGCTGAACCACCAATAATTAATCTTTGGACTGTATCTAGTTTTTTGCCACTGTCTCTCAAATGATTTAATAGTAATAACCAAACAGTTGGAACACCTAATGATATTGTTACTTTCTCTTGATTCATTAAATCAGTTAAACTTTCTCCATCTAATTTAGCACCAGGAAATACAAATTTTGTTCCACACATAGCCGCGGCATAAGGTGTCCCCCATGCATTTACATGAAACATTGGTACGACTGGCATCACAACATCTTTTGCGCCATATGGTATTGCATCTTTTAGATTAATCCCATAAGCATGAAGAACAGTTGATCTGTGAGTATATAATACACCTTTTGGATTTCCAGTTGTTCCTGAAGTATAACATAGCGATGATGCAGTTCTTTCATCTAAATTTGGCCAATCAAATTCAATGGGTTTTTTATCAATAAAGTTTTCGTAACATAAAACCTCAATTCCATTAGATAATTCTAAATCGATCATATTTTTACTATCAGTCATAACCACAATAGCTTTTACCGATTTAAAGCTTGGCGCTGCTAGTTTAATCAAATCTACAATGTTTAAATCTACAAAAATGATTTTATCTTCTGCATGATTTACAATGTAAGCTATTTGATCGTGATGTAACCTTGGATTCATGGTGTGACAAATTAAACCACTAGAAGAAGTTGCATAATAAAGTTCTAAATGCCTGTAACCATTCCACGCTAATGTTCCAATTCTGTCACCTTCTAAAACACCATAATCCTTTAGTGCATTAGCTAATTGTTTTGTTCTATTACCCCAGTCTTCATAAGTATATTTATGAATACCCCCTTCAACTGAATTACTTACTATTTCTTGGGTTGGGTAATTATTAATAGCATGCTCAAATATTGATGAAATCAACAATGGATGATCTTGCATTAAACCTTTCATAAATTATCTCCTACTTAAATAAATTATATAATTTTGATAAATCTTTTTTCATAACTTTACCATTTTTATTTTTGGGCAAATAATCTTTGACAACTGTCCAATAATCAGGTTGTTTGTAGTCAGCTAGTTTAGTTTTACAAATTAACTTTAATTGATCAACTAACAATGAGTAATTTTTAAAAATTACCACGTGAATTTTTTCACCAAGAACTTCATCTGGATGAGGTATAACCGCAACTTCAATTACACCATTTTGTAAACTTATTAAATTTTCAATTTCTGAAGAATAAACTTTATATCCACCCCTATTAATAACATCTTTTTTTCTATCTAATATATAGAAATAACCCTCCTCATCCTTAAAGCCAACATCACCTGATTTCCAAAAGCCATTTTCTGTAAATTCTTTTTTTGTAGCTGCATCATCATTCCAATAACCTGGGATAACCATTGGGCCTGAAATCAATAATTCTCCGTGTTGATTTGACCTTAATTCTTCTTGTTTTTCATTAATGATTTTAATTTGACCAGTTGGAACACATTTGCCAACACTATTTAACTTATCAATTGAATATTCTTTTGGCATTATAGTAGTTGGAGAAGTTGTTTCTGTTGCTCCATAAATGTTAATTAATGACAAGTTTGGAAGAACTTTTTTTAGTTTTTTCAATGTGCCAATTGGCATTGGTGCTCCGCCAAATCCACCAATTCTCCATTTAGACAATCTTGAACTATTAAACTCTCCTCTTTCAATACATAAATTATACATTGCAGGCACCATAATCAAATATGTTAATCCTTGATCTTCAGCGGTTTTTAAAAAATCTTTAACCTCAAATTTCTTTTTAAGAGTTAGACTACCACCTACAAATATCATAAGTAAAAAATGTGCGACTATTCCAGTAACATGACTTGCTGGAACAACTAAAATTGAATGATCATTAGACGTTAAATTAAAAGCATTTTTATAATGTAAACAAGAATGTATTACATTAAAATGTGTTAACATTGCTCCTTTAGGTTTTCCAGTTGTTCCTGAGGTATATAATATTATTGCGGTTTCAGTATCAATTAAATTAGCTTCCATGGAAAATTCTTTATTAGAGGGATTGTTTAAATCTTCAAGTTTAAAACTAATTTTAATTACATCTTTTTCTATATCAGAAATTTTATTAGTTAATGATGAAGCAAAAACAACAGCAGTTGCATTACAATCATTTAAAATAGTATTATTTTCAAATCTTGAGGATCTAGGATTTAAAGGTACAAGTATTAAACCTCTTCTAATACAATACAATGACACAATCACAAAACTAATATCATTTTCAAAAAGGATACCGATTCTATCTTTCTTTTTAAAATTGTATTTCAAAAACAAAGTTTCTAGAGAGTTTAATAATTTCAAAATTTGTGAATATGAATAATTTTTGTTTTCGTCAATGATACATGTTTTTTTGGAATGTAATTTGATAGATTCTTCAATAAATTCCCATACATTTAGTGGACGGTTTTTGAAGCATTTTAAATTTCTGCTAAAAACATTCTCTAAATGAATTTCCTGTTTAATCATCTAGCAATATTAAATTTAATTAATTCAAATAATTTTTTTCCCATATATTTTTAATGCATCTTTACGTGAAATTTTTTCTTCTAATATATCATTAATAATTAAATGTTTTTTTCGTTTCTTTGGATTTCCAAAACCTCCACCACCAGGCGTTTGAACTTGAACTTTATCACCTTTTTTCAATCTTATATCTTGTTCCTTAGATAAATGTTCAGGCACATAATCTTTTTTATTTTTTCTTTTTATTTTTACTTTATTTTTACCACCATTAGTTCCACCCAATACACCTGGGGGGCCATAGCGCCCATGATCCATAACAAAACTTGCAGTTGCCTCTTTGCATAAAATTTCTATTTCATAATCTAATCCAAATCCACCTCTAAACTCTCCTGCACCTGAAGATTTATCATGAAGTGAATAATGATTATATAAAACTGGAAACTTTTGTTCCATTATTTCAACAGGAGGTGCTTTAGAAATACCAATTGTTGAGCATCCATTTGATATGCCATCATTCAAAGAATTACCTCCATATCCTCCACCAGATAATTGATACATAACAAAATTACTTTCTTTCAAATCATTAAATCCACCTAAAGCAAAATTTCCACTAGTTCCTGCAGGAGCAGCTGTAACCCTATGCTTTAGAACATTAACAAAAGCTAAAAATACTGCTTCAGCAATTCTTTGTGAGACTTCTGCCGCACACCCAGATACCGGTCTAGGATAAACTGCATCTAAAAATGTTCCAGAAGGCCTTTTTATTTCTAGGGGTTCAAAAGCACCACCATTTATAGCAACTTCTGGAAATATATGTCTCATAGCCAAGTATATTGAACTTTTTGTTGTAGCAAATACAGAGTTCATAGGACCAATACAAGGTGGTGAAGATTTAAAAAGATCAAAAATAAGTTTATCTTTTTGTTTTTTTACTTCGAGATTTATTTCTAAAGGCACATTTTTAATGCCATCACTATCAACATAGGCTTTTGATTTGTAAATGCCATTTGGAATTTGATTTATAAATGATTTCATTTGATTTGAACCACTTTTTCTTAATTCTTCTATAGCGTTATGTATAAGTTTATCACCAAATTTATTAAATAGATGGTTTAATCTTTCTTCTCCAACCAGTAATGCAGCCTCTTGTGCTTTCACATCACCTATTCTTTGTTCAGATATCCTAATATTTGAACATATAATAGAGTAAATTTCTTTGTCTAAAATACCTTTTTTAAATAATTTCACAGGTGGTAATCTTAAACCTTCTTGTTCTACTGAATTAGCAGAAGCAGAAAAACCTCCAGGGACACTCCCACCAATATCAGGCCAATGTCCAGTATTTGACAACCAAAAACATATTTTTTTATTTCTGAAATATGGTTTAGCAAACCTTACATCCATTAAATGAGTGCCACCTAAATAAGGGTCATTGACTATATAAATATCACCAGGATCTGGTTTTTCTACTTTTTCTTCTTTGATAAGTCTGATTATTTCAGAAGTAGAATACTCCATTGTACCAACAAAGACCGGTAAACCATTATAGCCCTGCGAAATTAAGCTTCCATTAATTGCAGAGTAAATTCCATTTGACCTATCATTTGCTTCTGATATCACAGGAGAAAAAGCAGAACGTGAAAAAGAGAGATCCATTTCATCACAAACTTGTTGTAAACCAGCTTGAATTACACCTAATGTAATTTTATCAACTTTAATCATTATATATCTCAATAATAATGTTCCCAAAATCATCCACGAAAAAATTGTCCTTGGGGTGTATTACAATCGTTGTATCTAATTGTTCAATAATTGCAGGTCCATTTTGTTTAAATTTAGGGAATAAATTTTCTCTCAAATAAATTGATGTCTTGTGCCACTTTCCATTGAAATAAACTTTTCTGTAAGAAATTTTTCCTCTTTTGGTAAAGTTAATTAATTTTTTTAAGTCAAGTTCTTTTCTTTTTCCAATCACTGATACATTTATATTAACAATAATTGGTAAAATTTTTTCTAACTTTACTTTAAATCTCTTAAAATAAATATTTTCAAACTCCTTATTTATAAAATTTTTAGAAGGTTTTGCATTTTTAAGAGGAATTTTAATAATATGAGTTTGTCCTAAAAATTGCATATCTAAGCTAAACTCTATATAAAATTTTTCAATTTCAACTTTTTGTTTTTTTATTAATGAAACACCGTCACTTTTAAATTTTTCTAGTATAGAGTGTAAGTTTTTTATATTAGTTTCTTCTAAGGAAATATTAAGTGTTTGTGTAAAATCTTGTCTCAAATCAGCTACTAGACAACCAAGAGCATTTGTCAGTCCAGGCCTAGCAGGTATAAAAACCTTTGGAATATCTAATTCTCTTGCTAATTCGCAAGCATGCATTGGACCAGCCCCGCCAAAAGAAAAAAGATTAAATTCTCTTGGATCCTCTCCAACAGATATTGAAACCATACGAATGGCATTTGCCATTTTATTATTTGCTATTTTAAGAATTGCTTCTGCAGATTGGTAATTATTCAGTTTTAATTTTTTAGAAATTTCATTCTCTAAAATTAATTCTGTATCTTCTTTAATTTTAATATTTTCTTTTATATTTAAAGATTTTGGATTTAGTCTTCCAAGTAAAAAATTTGCATCTGATATAGTAGGATTTTTTCCTCCATTACCATAACATATTGGACCTGGATCAGATCCAGAACTTTCAGGGCCAACTTCAAGTAAACCAGCTTCATTAATTTTAGCTATGGACCCCCCTCCTGCGCCTATTGTTCTTACATCAACCATAGGGACATGAACAGGCATACTATACTCAATCTCAGTTTCAGAAGATACAGCTGGTTTGTTATTTATAACAAGTGATACATCCGTAGACGTTCCACCCATGTCATAGGTTATTATATTTTTAACTTTTGATAATTTGCTCACATATGTTGCAGCTATTACTCCTGAAGCTGGACCTGACATTACTGTCTTCGCAGCTTCTTTTGAAACAATTTTTGAAGAAACAGTTCCCCCATTACCATTCATTACTAGAAGTTCTTTTTTGTAACCATTGTTTCTAAGTCTTTGTTGTAAATCGTAAATATAATTTTCAAGTATGGGTTGAACTGAAGCATTAATCGAAGCTGTTACACCTCTTTCAAATTCTCTGCTTTCTGAGAGTATTTCATGACCTGCTGTAACATACTTATTAGCCCAATTTTTTAATATTAAATTTTTTGCTTTTACTTCATGATAAGAATTGGCATATGAATGTAAAAAATGAATCACTATGGATTCACAATTTAATTCTTTTATTTTTTTTATTATTTTTAATAATTCACTCTCATTAAGTTTCTTTAAAACATTGCCTTTAAAATCAATTCTCTCTTCCACCTCAAATCTAAGGTTTCTAGGGATTAATGGTTTAAAATCTGCTATCAATCCATAAGGAAAAGGTCTCGTTCTTCTACCTAACTCAAGAACATCTCTAAAACCTTTTGTAGTTATTAGCGCTGTTTTTGAAATTTTTCTTTCAAGCAAAGCGTTTGTAGTAGTTGTAGTTCCATGAATGATAAGGTCTTGCTTTTTTAAATTAATTGAAGCTTTATCAATTGCATTCAAAACACCCTGTGATTGATTTTTTGCAGATGTAAAAACTTTTGTAAAATTATAACTTTTTGATGTAGAATCAAAACAAATTAAATCAGTAAAAGTTCCCCCTACATCAATTCCAACTAAATTATCTTTTATCAGGGCCATAATATATAACAAATTACTTGATTAATCATAAAATAAAAATTTACAATATGACTAAAATTTAAAATTTGCAAAATCAATAATGAATTATTTTCAACCAAATGACTTAAACTCTGCTTTCGATGTATTAAAAAACAACAGTGACTTAACAATTGCTGCAGGGTGTACTGATTTATTTCCAATAACAAATAATATGTCTTTAGATAAAAATATATTGGACATAACTAATATTAAATCTATCAGGGGTTTTGAGTTTAATAAAAAAGAAACCAAAATTGGTTCTGCTACAACTTGGACAGATATAATAAATGAAAATTTGCCCAGTTGTTATGACATGTTAAAAGCATGTGCCAAAGAAGTTGGCTCAATACAAATTCAAAACTTAGGGACAATTGGCGGTAATATTTGTAATGCGTCCCCAGCTGCTGATAGCATACCTTGTTTGCTTTCTTTGGATGCAAAGTTAGAATTATCATCTATAAATAATAAAAGAATTATTCCTATAAATGAGTTTATATTGGGTTCCAGAAAAACGAAACTTGAAAAGGATGAAATATTAACTTCAATAATAATTCCAAAAGAAAAAGAAAAAGGGAGTTCAGCTTTTAGAAAAATTGGGGCTAGAAAATATCTTGTTATATCAATTTCTATGGTAGCTTGTCGCATACTTAGTTCAGACAATGTTATAGAAGATATTGCTATTAGTATTGGGTCATGTAGTGAAGTAGCAAAAAGAATTTTTTCTATAGAACGTCAATTAATTAATAAAAACATAAAAGAAGATATTTTTAATCAAGTCGATTTTAGTCAGTTAAATGAAATTTCACCAATTACCGACATAAGATCAACACAAGTTTATAGATTAAAAGCGTCTCAATCATTAATAAAAGACGTCGTTGCAGACACTATTAATAAATTAAAGATTTAATAAACTATAGATTGAATGATGAATATACACAAAAATACTTTAAATTTTACATTAAATAAAAAAAAAGTTTCATCTATTGAAAACTTAAATGTCAGACTAAGTGAATTTTTAAGAGAAAACCAGAAAATCAAAGGAACAAAAGTTGGCTGTAATGCTGGCGATTGTGGCTCCTGCACTATCTTAATGGATGATAATCCACTTTGCTCATGTCTTTTGACATTAGGAAAAATTAAAGGAAAAAAAATTGAGACTATAGAAGGTGTTTGCGATGACGAACAATTTATACTTCTAAAAAAATCTTTTTCAATTCACGGGGCCGCTCAATGTGGAATATGCACTCCTGGAATAATGATGTCTGCTTTAGCACTCCTTAGAAAAAATAAATACCCAAAAAAAGAAGAAGTTGAATTTGCTCTCTCTGGAGTTTTATGTAGATGTACTGGATATCAAAAAATTGTTAGCGCAATTATAAATGTAAATAAACTTACAGAGAATATAGATACTTCTTTAAATAATATGAAAGAGGTTGGAAAAAGAATTGAAAGAATTGATGGAGAAAAAAAGTTGGATGGCACAGAAATATTTGGCGATGACTTTTCACCAGAAAATTCTTTACTAATAAAAGTCTTAAGATCTCCATTTAATAGAGCATCATTTAAAATTGGAAATTATAAAGACTGGATACAAAAAAATCATGGTATCGAAATCGTCCTTACAGAAAAAGATATACCTGGGAAAAATGTGTTCGGTGTTATTCCACCATTTGCTGACCAACCAGTTCTAGCTAAAAATAAAGTGAATTTTCGCGGAGAGGCTGTAGCTATTATAGCTGGCTCCTATGATAGCGTTAAAAATTTAAATCTAGATACATTTCCTATCACCTGGAAAAAAGATAATGATGTAATGACAATTGACGACTCCTTAAACACAGATGTAAAAATTGGAAATAAAGACCTTGAGAATAATATATTAACATTTGGAAAGGTTTTTACTGGAAACCCTGACAAAAAAAAATCCAATGAATTTAAAGTAAATGGAGTTTTAGAAACTTCCTATGTTGAACATGCGTACATTGAACCTGAAGCAGGTTCTGCTTGGATAGAAAAAAATGTTTTAATTATACAAGCCTGTACTCAAGCTCCTTATATGGATAGAGACGATACTGCTAAAATATTAGACATTGAACCAAACAATATCAGAATAATACCTTCTGCAACTGGAGGAGGATTTGGGTCAAAACTAGATATATCGATTCAACCTTATCTTGGCCTAGTAGCTTTAAAAACAAAAAAACCTTGTAGGATCGTATATTCTCGAAATGAATCCATGATTTCAACAACAAAAAGACATCCAGGGTTAATGAATTCTTCGATATCATGTGATAGTAAAGGTAATTTAAGTTCAATAAACTTCTCTGGAGATTTTAACACTGGTGCTTATGCAAGCTGGGGTCCTACAGTTGCTAACCGTGTTCCAGTTCATGCGAGTGGACCATATAAAGTTCCCAATTACCAAGCTATTGGAAGAGCAATTCATACCAATGGCCCTATTTCTGGAGCATTTCGTGGATTTGGTGTTCCACAAGCAACAGCATTACAAGAAACATTAATGGATCAGCTTGCTGATAAACTTCAGATTGATCAATTAGAATTTAGATTAAAAAATTCATTAAAAGATGGAGATAAAACTGTATGTGGTCAAAAATTAGAATCGGTTGGAATTATTGATTGTTTAGAAGCCCTAAAAGAAAGTTGGATCCAAAAAAAAGAAAGTTGCATTAATTTTAACAAAACCTCGAAAAGATATAAAAAAGGTGTTGGCATTGCTACTTGTTGGTATGGTTGCGGTAATACAGCTCTTCCTAACCCCTCAACAATAAAAATTGGTTTAACTAATGAAGGCAGAATCTCTTTACATCAAGGAGCAACTGATATTGGGCAAGGTTCAAATACGGTTATTGCACAAATTTCAGCTGATGCAATTGGTGTTTCAATTGAAAATATAGACCTAGTTAGTCCTGATACATTTTTAACCCCTGATTGTGGGAAAACTTCAGCTTCTAGACAGACTTATGTAACCGGAAAAGCTGCGTATATTGCGGGATTAAAACTCAGGTCTGAAATACTCAGACTAAGTAATATGGGGAATGACTCTTTAATTACAATCGAAAAAAATGAAATAATAATTTCCAATCAAGGGAAGAGACAAAAAATTGATTTAAGTGCACTTCAATTAATTGAAAATAATTATGTTATAGTTGCTGAAGAAACATATGACCCACCAACTACATCTTTAGATGAAAATGGACAAGGAATACCTTATGCAGTTTATGGATATGGAGCTCAGATGGCAGAGATTACAGTAGACACTGAACTTGGCTTATTAAAAATTAATAAAATAACAGCTGCACATGATCTTGGAAAAACAATAAACCCTCTTCTTGCTGAAGGCCAAATTGAAGGAGGAATTGCACAAGGAATAGGTTTTGCTTTGATGGAAGAGTATATTCCTTCAAAAACTGAAAATCTTCATGATTATTTAATTCCATCTATCGGAGATGTTCCTGAAATTGAGTCAATATTAATAGAAAAAAATGATCCAGAAGGACCATTTGGTGCAAGAGGCCTTGGTGAACATGTTTTAATCCCAACGGCACCTGCAATAATGAATGCACTTAGAAATGCTACTGGAGCAATTATTACAAAACTACCTGCACTGCCAGATAGGATTTTAGAGGCGATAGAGATTAGTAAAAATGGATCAAAATAATAAACCTGAAAAAATACGATGTGATGCATGTCCTGTGATGTGTTACATAGCTGAAGGAAAATCTGGAGCATGTGATAGATATGCTAATAAAAATGGTCAAATCATTAGATTAGACCCTTTAGTAATTTTAAATAAATGTATAGAAAATGGAATGAAAATTAAACCCTTTTTAAATGAAAATTGGGATGGAAAGATAATTCCAGATAAAGATATTTTTATTACTGCTATTGGTTCTGGAACTACATATCCTGATTATAAACCTGCACCATTTATATTTAATAGAAAAATTGATAATATTGATTTTGTGACAATTGTTACGGAAGCAATATTTTCGTATTGTGGTGTAAAAATTAAGGTAGATACGGATAGACATATTGGATCTGAAAGAGACATTGTTAGATATAATGGTGAATCTGTTGGGCACGTTATGACAAGTGAATACGGATCCCAAATGATGTCACTAGGAGGCGTTGATCATTTAACAGGCAGCTCCAAAATTGAAGGAAAAATGACATGTGAAGTTATAATGAACCTTTGTAATAAAGAGGCAGTTGAATTAACGATAGATAATGGTTCAAAAATAATTGTCCAAGCTGGAAAACCTCCCATCATCAATGATGTTAAAGAAAATAAAATGAGAGTAGGTTGCGGTTCAGCTACAGTTGGAATGTTTGCATCTCAATGGAGAGGTTTAGTTGATGAAGTTGTTATAGTCGATGATCATATAACTGCAGTTGTTTCTGAACATCAAGCTGGAAAAGTGTTAGGTTGGGAAAGTACTGGAATTTCTATTAATGGACGTCGATCCACTCCAGGAAGATATTTTCAAGTTGCTAACCCTGGCTCAGGATGGGGAGGTACTGATATCACCGATCCTCTAACTATATTAAAAAGTTGGAATGAAAAAAAAGGTGCAAAACCAGGATTGTCTCTTTTAATGGTATCTACTACTGGTGAAGAATACTCATACTACATATTGGAC
This sequence comes from uncultured SAR116 cluster alpha proteobacterium, assembly GCA_902615325.1. Lineage (GTDB taxonomy): Bacteria > Pseudomonadota > Alphaproteobacteria > Puniceispirillales > Marisalimonadaceae > TMED54. The sequence goes on from CACMOJ010000014.1 coordinate 21,243, forward strand.
GAAAAACTCATCCCACAAAAACAACCATTTCCTAACAAACTCGTAGATACTGTTAAATTAATTGAAGAAAATTGTGAACCAGCTTTATGTACTGTTTTATTTGTTGGAGGTGCGGGAGGATCATTAAGATCAGGTGTTACAAAAAATCCTGTTAAACTAACAAAATCAATACAAAACAAGAAAACTGAACTAACCTCAGGTGGTGCTTTTCCATACATATGGCCTGGAGGAGGTATTACTTTTATGGTGAATGTGCTTGATATGCCTGAAAACGCATTTGGTTATGTTCCAACACCTGCAATTGTTGCACCATTAGAGTTCACATTAACAAAAGAAAACTATCAAAATCTTGGCGGACATGTAGATGACATTAGAACCATAAAAGATATTTTTTTAAATGGTGGCGAATACGGTAAAGATAAGAAAGTTTTAGAAGATGATTAATGAAATCATTAATTGAAGATGACAAATTATTTATTGAAAATGGCCCCACAAACATTGTAGCTGAGGTCTTTTCTTCAGAAAAAAAAGAAATTTATGATCTTATCTGTGAATATTCATCAAAATTTCTAAAAGATTTAAGCCTTGAAATTGATACGCTAAAAAAGCCAACTTCTCAAAAAAATAAATTCGTAAGTGATATTGCAAATACAATGTTTGAAGCTACTAAATTATTTTTACCTAATTTTATTACACCAATGGCATCAGTTGCAGGATCAATATCTGAGTTGCTTTTGTTGAAAGTTTTAGAAAAATTTAAAGTAAACAAAATTTATATAAATAATGGTGGAGACATCTCTTTATACATTTCTAAAAATGAGAAATTTAATTTCAGTATTAGTGGCAAAACAGTTTGTGTTATTGAATATTCTGATATTGCTGGTTTTGGAGGAATAGCTACATCTGGATGGAAAGGAAGAAGCTTTTCAATGGGAATAGCTGATAGCGTTACTGTAATCGCTGAAAAAGCTTCAGTAGCAGATGCTGCTGCGACAATAATCGGCAATCATATAGACCTTAAAAATTCAAATAAGGTAAAAAAAACAGCTGCTAACAATCTTTATGAAGAGACTGATTTAAATGATAAATTAATAACTGTATCTGTTGAAAATTTAACGGAAAATGAAATAAGACGAGCTATATCAAAGGGAAAAATTATTTCTGAACATTATATTAGAAAAAATTTAATAAAATCAGTTATAATTAACCTTCAAGACAATATATTAATTTTAGGACATAAATTTAATATTAACTTTAATAAAAAAATCAATTTATTAGAGGTTTAAAATAAAATTGGTATGAACAATTCGATTATAAATAATTTTGTTGATAGTTTTATTGCTTTTCTTTTTGCTATCTCTGGACCAGTTGCAATTATGCTCTCAATTACATCTGCAAATAATATTGACACAAGAGATGTGTCTATATGGCTTTTTGGTTGCTTTGCTGTAAATGGATTTTTTAGCATAATACTTACTCTTAAAAACAAACAACCTCTTGTTTTAATGTGGAGCATACCAGGAATTATCTTAATTGGTTATTCACTTAAAAATTATTCATTAAATGAAATTGTAGGCGTTTACTTAACATCTAGTTTCTTACTTTTTGTAATTAGTTTTACTAACATAATTAATTTTTTAAAAAAAAATATACCAACAGAGATAGTTATGGGAATGGTTTCAGCTATTTTTCTGAGTTTCTGTGTTGATTGGATAAATTCTCTAAACACTTACCCGTTGCTTGCAAGTATAATGAGTTTAACATTTTTCATTTTGTTATTTTTATCTAAGAAGATTAAAACTATACCTCCTCTTTTAGGATGTTTGATATCAGGACTATTAGTCATGTATTTTACACACAAAATTAATATTTCAACTAAAGAAATAAGTTTGATTAATATTTATTTAACAATGCCTGAATTTAATTTGAAACCAATCATAGAATTAACTATTCCATTAATAATAACAGTTATTTTCATTCAAAATGGACAAGGAATAGTCTTACTTGAAAACAAAAAATATACTCCCCCTTTAAATCAAATTACATATTATTGTGGATTAGGCTCATTTTTTAATGCTTATTTAGGTGCTGTATCAACTTGTTTAACAGGCCCTGTAACTGGTATATTAACAAGCAACCCTAATACCCAAAATCAATATATTTCTGCAATATTATTTTCATTTTTATGCATAATATTTGGTTTATATTCTCCTTTTGTTTTAAATTTACTTCAAGAATTGCCAAAAGAATTTATTATAACCCTTGGAGGACTTGCGCTTTTAAATGTTTTACAACAATCTTTTGTTGATTCTTTTAAAAGTAAATATGCATTGAGCGCATTATTAACATTTTTGGTAACATTATCTAAATTTAGCTTATTTAACATTGGTGCCCCATTTTGGGGACTTTTACTTGGTTTTTTAGTTTCTAAATTTATTGAAAAATAATATTTTTATGATTTATTCACCTTTATTCAAAGAAGCGCTTGATTATTAAAATGTTTTGTTGAAGTATAGGAATAGTCTTTAACTAGGAGGAGATAATGAAATTAACAAATTTAAAGACATTGGGTAAAATTGCAATTACGGGTTTAATTGCTTCTGTTCTACCTATGTCTGTAAATGCAAAAGATACCGTAAAAGTTGGTGTGGTGTCATTTCTAACAGGTCCTGCTGCAGGTCCATTTGGAACTCCAGCCAAACAGGGTGCTGAAATCGTCATTGACGCTATAAACTCGGGCACAATGCCAGCACCATATAATACTAAGGGTTTTGCTGGCGCAACTATGAATCCAATATTCAGTGATGAATCAGGCGGTGGAACAAAACAAGTTGGATTATTTAGAGATTTTGTTCAAAAACAAAATGTTGATGCAATGATTGGATATATATCATCAGGAAATTGTATGGCTATTGGCCCCGTAGCTGACGAAGTAAAAATGCTTACAATTTTTAGTACTTGTGGAACTGAAAGACTTTATGAAGAAAAACTAAGAAGTCATGTTTTCAGAACTCAAGGTAATGCTGTTGGTGACAGTCTAGCAGCAGCTAAATACATTGCTGACGAATATTTTAAAGGTAAAGTATCTACCGCAGACAAAATGTATACTGGAATAAATCAAAACTATGCATGGGGTCAAGATTCTTATAAGTTCTTTAAACTTGGAATGGCTCAGTACATGCCTAGTGCTGTAGGATCAAGCAAACCTCAATTTCCAAAACTTTTTTCTGGTCAGTACGGTTCAGAAATCTCTGCTTTATCTCTTGATAAAGCTAAAATAGTTCATACTAGTTTTTGGAATGGTGACTTTGAAGCATTTATGCTGCAGGCACTTGTAAGAGGTTTTTTCCAAAAGAAAATTTTAGTGTCATCTGTTGGTGGCTCAGGCGTTGATTCTCTCGACAAAAAGTTTCCTGATGGAGTTATAATGGGAACACGTGGTAATGTTGGTTTAATAGTTCGAAATGATACTACACCATTAAACAAATGGTTTATTGATTCTTACAAAAAAAGATATGGTGCATATCCTCTTGGACCTTCTTATCAATATGCAAGAGCTGTAATGCTCTATAAAATCGGAATGGATAAAGCTGCCAAAGCTGCAGGAAAATTTCCTACACAAGACCAAGTCATTGCTGCAATGAAAGGTGTTTCATTTGAGTCTTTTGCTGACACTATTGAAATGAAAAGAGGTGATGGCCATCAAGCTGTTCACTCTATCGCATACGGTGTTACAAAATACAATAAAGCAAAAGGTGAACCAGGAATTGAAAAGGTTATAAAATACTCAGCAACATGTATTTATCCGCCAGCAGGCGCGATATCTCAAAAATGGGTTGAGTCTGGTATGCCTGGAAGAAAATGTAACTAATATATCATCATTTCAGAGGAGAGTTTAGTCACTCTCCTTTGATTTTCAAAGCAGGAAATAATGCAATTTTTAATAACAGTTCTTTTAGACGGCTTAATTTATGCTTCATATTTATTTATTGTAAGTTTAGGCCTTACAATAACTTTTGGTGTAATGAAAATATTAAATGTAGCTCATGGTGGTTTTTTTGCTTGGGGTGCATATTTAGCTTCAATTTCTATTATTTATTTAGGAGATAATGAATATAATTCATTCTTATATTACTTTGCTATTTTCTTATCTGCAATAATTGTAGGACTTTTTTTTGGTTATATAATTGAAAGATTTATTTTAAGAAAAATGTATAATGAAGATATTCATTTGATAGTACTTGCAACTTTTGGACTTTTTTGGATTCTTGAAGATCTAATTTTACATGTATTTGGCGTTGACCCTCTTATGCCATATTACCCTGCGATGGAATTAGGTGGCATTGAAGTTGGAGGAATTTTTCAAGGTGTTTATTCTCTTACACTTGCTGGACTTGCAATAATTGTCGCTTTTATTTGTTGGTATTTCCTTAAAAAGACAAAATATGGAAAAGTTCTTCAATCAGTTATTTTTGATAGAGAAGTTAGTGTTTCTATGGGAATAAATGTAACAAAAGTTTATTTGATAACTTTTATTATAGGTGGAATGCTTGGAGCTCTAGGCGGTGCATATATAGCTCCAACAATATCTGTATCACCTGGGTTTGCAATTGATGTAGTAGTTATGAGTTTTGCTGTTGTTGTTATTGGGGGGATGGGGTCAGTTCCAGGTGCGCTCATTGGATCTTTAATTGTTGGATTAGTTAGAGCATTTGCCGTACATCAAGCACCAATCTTAGAGTTGTTTATTATATATGCTATTATGGCTATAGTGTTGATAATTAAACCTGAAGGATTGTTTGCTCCTCCAAAACCAAGGAAAATATGATGTTTAAAGGTATTTTAAAAGAACAAACAATACAAGTTGGTATAGGATTTGTTTTCATAGTTGTTTTATTGGGAACATTTATTTTACCAGAATGGATGTCAAATAATTTTATGTATGGTTTGTCTAGAGGTTTGGCTGTTCTTGGATTAATGATCTTGTGGAGAACAAATTTAGTATCTTTTGGACACGCATTGTATTATGGATTTGGCGCATACGCAGTTGCAATTGCGCAAAAATATTTAGGAGTAACAGATGTTTTTTTGAGAATTCTAATCGCAATAGCTGCTGCAGGGTTACTAGGATTTGTACTTGGTTTTATTTTAAGAAGATATAGAGAAATATTTTTTGCCATGCTCTCTTTGGCTTTTTCTATGGTTTTATATGGACTTCTTGCTAAGGCAGAATTTTTAGGTTCAACAGATGGAATGTCGATTTCTCCTTCAACTATGTTTGGGTTCGAACTTGGTAGATTTGGCCTTTTTTACTTTATAGGATTTGTTGTTATATTGTCTTTAATATTTGCACATGCATATTTAAGGTCAAGTTTAGGACATTTAACAACCGCTATTATGGATAATGAAATTAGAGTCGAATATCTAGGTTATTCAGTCGAAAAAGCAATTCACATTAAATATGTTATTTCTGCTTGTTTAGCAGGAGGGGCTGGTGGTCTTATGGCCGCTGCTCTAGGACAAGTTGATCCTGACTCTATGGTTTTATGGAGTGTATCTGGTGAATTAGTTTTTGTTACAATAATGGCTGGTTTAGGTAATATTCTGGCTCCATTTGTTGGAGCAATATTTTTTGAATTTATTAGGACTTATGCTTATGAGTTTGCACCTCAAGCATGGCAAATGATTATTGGAGGAACATTACTAGCAATAATTTTCTTTCTTCCAGGTGGCTTATGGTCTTTATTTCAAAAAATAAATCCTTTTAAGAAAGAAAAAAAATAAAATGGCTACCACAGAGATTTTAAAAACTACAAATCTTCAAAAATCTTTCTCAGGAATAATTGCTGCAGAAGATATAAATATATCAGTTAAAGAAGGTGAAATTATTGGTATTATTGGTGCAAATGGTGCAGGCAAGACAGTATTTGTAAACATGATCACAGGATATTTAAAACCTACAAGTGGTTCAATTGAATTTAATGGTAAAAACATAACCGGAATTAAACCAAGAGAAGCAACACATATTGGTGTATGTAGATCATTTCAAGTTAGTCAAGTATTTATGTCTATGACTGTTAAGCAAAATTTAATGATTGCCATGTCATTATCAAAAAAAAGTGGCTCAGCGTTACTCGATCCAATAGATGATGATATATTATCAAAAGAATGTGACAAAATTTTAAAGCAATACAATATAATTAAGCAAAAAGATTTTGTAGTTAGTACGTTATCTCAGGGAATGAGAAAATTGCTTGATATTGCAATGGCAGTTGTTGGAAATCCAAAAATTTTACTTTTAGATGAGCCTACATCCGGTGTGTCGGTTGAAGAAAAATTTGGAATAATGGATATTGTTATTTCAGCACTTAAAGAAAGTGGGACAACTGTGCTTTTTGTTGAACATGATATGGAAATTGTTGAACGGTATGTTGACAGAGTTATGGCTTTTTATCAAGGACAAATCATTTGCGATGCACCTCCAAAACAAGCATTAAAAGATAAAAAAGTCATTCAATATGTTTTAGGTTAAATTAGGATATTATAATGTTGTCACTAAATAAAATTAATGTAGATATTGGACCGGTTGGAATTATAAAAAAAGCCTCTCTTAGCCTAAGTCAAGGTGAAATGGTAGGTTTGATTGGACGAAATGGTGCTGGAAAAACAACCCTTCTTAAAACTATTATGGGTATTCTTAAAACAAAATCTGGAGAGATCGCCTTTGAAAATGAAGATTTAGTTACTCTACCTTCAGAAAAAAGAGCCCAAATGTTAATAGGTTATATGCCTGAAGATAGAAGATTAATTCCATCCATGTCATCAGAAGAAAATATAATGATACCTGTATGGGCCGTCGGGTTAGAGGATTGGAAAGAAAGACTTGAATGGATATATAAAATTATTCCAGAAGCTAAAGATCTAAAAGATAGGCCTTCAACAAGTTTATCTGGTGGACAGCAAAAATTAATAGCTTTGTCAAGAGCTCTTATGGTAGGTAGGAAACTATTATTATTAGACGAACCCACAGAAGGTATAGCGCCAGCGCTGACAAAAAGAATTATTGAAATATTAAATAATTTAAAAAAACAAGGTGTTACTACTTTAGTTGCAGAAAGTAACGAAAAACATTACGAAAAAATGTTAGACCGAACTTTCATAATTGAACGTGGTGAAATTAAATTAAAGTGACCTTAATTCATTATAATTATGAAGCCTAGTGACTTTAAATATTTTAAAGCTAATTCACTTAAACGTGCACTTGATATTTTAAATTCTGAAGAAAATATTAAAATCATTGCAGGTGGACAGAGTTTAGTTCCTCTTATGAATTTTAGACTTGGTCAGCCTGACATACTATTAGATATAAATGATATTAAAGACCTAAATTTTGTAAGTGAAAGTTCATCAAGCCTCGAAATAGGTTCCCTTTTAACTCATACTAATGCTATTAATTCTAATTTGATAAAATCGTTTTTTCCAATAATTTCATATGCATTGAAATTTGTAGCTCATCAAACGATTAGAAATCAAGGAACAATTGGGGGTAGTATTGTAAACGCAGACCCTTCCTCAGAATGGCCCCTGTTAATTTCATTATTAAATGCAAAAATTAATGTGAGGAATAAATTTAAAGAAAGAGAAATTTTGGTAAATGATTTTTTTGATAGTCACTTTGTTACAAACATCGAAGATGATGAAATTGTTATTTCAGTTACCTTACCAAAAATAAATAAATATTGTTGGGCATTTGAAGAGCACAGTTCTCGTAAGGGAGATTTCGCGATAGTAGAAACAGGTATAATTTTAGAATTAGAAGATAATTGCGAAACTATTAAAAATGCTAGAATTGCAATTGGTGGTGTAGACGAAAAAATAATAAGATTAGAAAAAATTGAAAAAAAATTAACTGGAAAAAATATATATCAAGATCTGTCTATTTACAAAAAATTAGATTTATTTGAGGCAATTAACCCAGTTAATGATAATCATGGGTCGGTTGATTATAAAAACTATTTATCTGATTCTCTTTTAAAAAAAGTGTTAAAAAAATGTGTTAACGCAAGAGTTATTTCAAATGTCAAATGAAATCCAACTAAAAACTACAGTAAATGGAATTGAATATGATTTGACGGTTCCTGCTAGACTTTTAGCATCAGATTTTTTGAGGGACAACCTTAATTTAACTGGCACACATGTAGGATGTGAACATGGAATTTGTGGCTCTTGCACAATAAAAATTGATGGTTTAACAGCAAGATCGTGTCTTAAATTTGCAGTCCAATTAGATGGAAAAAAAGTTGAAACGGTTGAAAGTTTTAAAAAGAAACCTGAAACCAGAAATATTTTAGAAAAATTCAAAGCTCATCACTCTCTTCAATGTGGGTTTTGCACACCAGGTTTTTTAATGATAATTGATGAACTTCTAAAATCTAAAATTAAATTTTCTGAAAATGAGATTAGAGAGGCATTATCAGGAAATTTATGTAGATGTACAGGCTATGAAAATATAATTAAAGCTGCAAATGAAATCTTAGCTCACAAGGAAATTAAATGAAGCTTTTCTTTTTAAACTCAGGGCAAATTGAAATCAAAAAGAAAATATTTATTCCAGAAATAATAGATGATGAAAAATTCTTATTACCAGTTATATCAACTCTAATTCAGTACAAAAATTTAAATATACTATTTGACACGGGATGTCACCCATCTGTTGAAACCAACGCAGAAAAACGCTGGGGTGGATTATCAAAAATAATGAAACCTAAAGACATGAATGGAATAAATTTAATCTCCGAACTTAATAAAAAAAATATAAAACCAACAGATATTGATATTGTTATTAATTCACACTTACATCCTGATCATTGTGGATGTAATGAATTTTTTACAAATGCTGAATTTTATTGTCATAATAATGAGTTTCACGCGGCTAATTCATCTGATGCAAAAAGATTTGGATATATTAAAAATGAATGGGATTTGCCAATGGGATTAAAAAAAATTTATGAGGAGTTTGATTTTTTTAATAATTCTAAAATTGTAACAATTGATCTTTTTGGCCACACTCCTGGTTCAATTGGTCTTTTAGTAAATTTAGACAAAAATCAATTTTTAATTGCGTCTGATGCTGTAAGTCTTTTACGTAATTTAGAATTTGAAGAAGTTCCTAAAAATGCTTGGAATAAAACTGAACTTTTAAAGTCTTATCAAAAAATTAAGAAACTTTCTCAAAAAAAAAATAACATAATTTGTGGACATGATTATTTGCAATGGAACCAAAATTTTAAATTAGGAATCGAATATAATTAAATGAATAAAAGTAAAACAAAATATGTAGGAAAAAATATTCTGAGGTTTGAAGATGAAAGATTACTAAATGGTAACGGACAATACACAGCAGATATTAATTTTCCAGGAATGTATCATGTCGCTTTTTTAAGGAGTGAGATTTCTCATGGTGAAATAATTTCTATAGATTTGGAAGAAGCAAAAAAATTAGAAAATGTTTATGGCATTTTTTTATATGATGATCTCAAACATATTTCTCCAATAATATCAAAGTCAAATATGAAAAAATATCTTCCAACAAAACAGCATATTTTATGTAAAAAGAAAATTAGATATCTAGGAGAACCAATTGCAGTAGTTGTAGCAAAAAATAGATATATAGCAGAGGATGCAATTAGCTTAATCAATATTGAATTAAAAGAATTAGAACCAATTATAGATACAATAAATGCATCTAATGAAACTAAAAATTTTGTTCACCCTTCTTTAAAAACCAATGTCATCTTAGAAAGAACATTTTCTCAAGGTGATATTAAAGATGTTAATCTTAATGAATTAATAAGTATAAAAAAGATATTTAAAATGGGTCGAAAGACGCCTCTTGCAATGGAACCAAGATCATATGTTTGTGATATAAACAAAAGAACTAATGAGCTAACTCTATATTCCTCGACTCAAGTTCCTGGCATTATAAAAGACGCAATATTGACCTATTTAGGAATTAATGGCAATCAAATTACTGTAATAGCTCCAGATGTTGGAGGAGGTTTTGGGGGTAAAGCTTCTTTATATATGGAAGAATTGATTGTAGTTGCAATTGCTAATAAACTACAAACCCCAGTAAAATGGGTATCTGACAGATATGAGGACCTTTTAACAACCAGTCAAGGTTTTGAAGAAATAATAGAAGCAGAACTTTTACTAGATGAAAAGGGAAATTTTATAAGCTTAAATTCAAATGTTTATGGAGATATTGGAGCATATTCAATTTATCCTTGGACAGCTGCTCTGGAACCAATGCAAGTTGCAGGTTTTTTACAAGGTCCATATAAGATTAAAAATTTTTATTCAAATGTAAAATGTATTACATCTAACAAGCCACCTACTGGACCATATAGAGGTGTTGGAAGACCTGCAGCAGTATTTGTCATTGAGAGTTTGGTCGATATGGCAGCCAGAAAAATTAACATGAACCCTTCTCAACTAAGACTCAATAATATAATTCGAAAGAACGAGCAACCTTATAAAATTGGCTCTGGTATAGTTTGGGATAAAGTAGGTTTTGAAGAATGTTTAAAAAAAGCTTTAAGTTTAATAGACTACGATAAAATTAAAACAACAAAAAAATGGGAGGGTGTTGGTATAGCAACATATGGTGAGCTCACTGGAATAGGTTCCAAAATTTCAGTTGCACCAGGCATGCCTCTTAACACAGGGTCAGAAACTTCGATATTAGAAATAGATTCTACAGGAAGTATTTCTGCTACATTTGGTATAGCGTCTCATGGACAAGGTTTAGAAACCACTTTATCTCAAGTGGTTGGAGATCACTTAGGTGTTACACCAAATTCAATCAAAATAAAGCAGGGAAATACTTCTCTAATAACACATGGAACTGGAACATATGCTAGTAGAAGTGCTGCATTAGCTGGTGGTGCGGCAATAAAAGTTTCAAAAAAAGCCAGAAATCATATTCTAAATGTTGCTTCTTTTATTTTAAATGTACCTAAGACTGAAATTGATATAGAGGATAATTTAATTACTCAAAAAAACTCTAACCAAAAACTAAGTTTTCCAGAATTATCAAGAATTGTATACTCCGACATGCAAACTCTACCTATAAAATTAAGAAAGCCCTTAATTTTTATTGAATCTTACGACCCTATTTTTGGAGCTAGTACTACAGCAACTCACATAGCAACTGTAAAAATTAATCCTGAAACTTTTAAAATTAAAATTAAAAATTATGTTGTAGCTGAGGATTGTGGAAAAGTAATTAATCCAATGATTGTTGACGGTCAAGTTCAAGGAGGAGTTGCGCAAGGTATTGGGGCTGCTTTGTTTGAAGAGATGAAGTATAACGAAAATGGTCAGTTGGAAACAGCAACACTAGCTGATTATTTAATACCGAATTCACTTGATGTTCCAGAAATTTCTATTTCACATTTAGAAAATTTTTTACCAAATAATATAGGAAAATTTAAAGGAATGGGTGAAGGCGGAACAATTGGAGCGACAGGTGCCATTGCCAATGCTGTGAATGATGCTCTTAAACATCTCAATATTGAAATTACTGAACTTCCAATTACTCCTAACAAATTATATACTTTAATCAAAAACAAGGAAAAAAATGAATTTTGAATTAGAAAATAAAGTAGCTTTAGTGACTGGAGGGTCCAAAAATATTGGAAAAGAAATTGCATTAAGCTTAGCTTCAGAAAAAGTAAATATTGCTTTCACTTATAACTCGTCAAAAAGCCAAGCTGAAGAAACTTTAAACGAAATTAAAAAATTTGGAGTTCAAACCAGAGCATATAAATTAGATATTTCAAAATTTAATGAAACTCAAGATGTTTTGCAAAAGATCTACAAAGATTTTGGTAATATTGATATTTTGATCAATAATGCAGGATTCACTAAAATTAAAAAATTTCTAGAAACAAATATTGATGACTGGAACAAACAAATAGATATAAGCCTAAAAGGTACTATTTATTGTTGTCATTTAGTTTCAAAAAAAATGATAAATAATCAATATGGTAGAATTATAAATATAGTCGGTGACAGCTCAAGAATTGGCGAAGCAAATTTAGCTATAACAGCTGCAGCAAGAGGTGGTACAATTGCATTAGGTAAATCACTTGCAAAGGAATTTGGAAGATATTCTATTACTGTAAACACCATATCATTAGGACTTGTAAAAACATCTCATACAGATAATGATATTCTAGAAAAAAATATGGATAAAATACTAAAATCATATCCAATTAAGAGATTAGGAAAAACTTCTGATGTTGCGCCAATGGTAATTTTTTTAAGCTCAAAGCATGCTGAGTGGATTACTGGACAAACATTTAGCATCAATGGCGGATATAGTATGATTTAATAATTTGGAATAGCTCAATGATAAAAAAAGACATAATCCAGCCAATTAACGATTTAATTGAAAAACGGGCAAAAGAATTAAAAAATAAAATTGCATATGCTGATCAAACAGAAAAGATTTCTTATGAAAACCTTAATATTGAAACAAAAAGCTTATCCTTTTATCTCAATGAAAAAAAACTGAACTATGGTGATGCTGCATCAATAATACTTCCTAATTCAGTGAATTGGATTGTTTCTTGTTTTGCAATTATACGATTAGGTTGTTTGGTTGTTCCCATAAGCTATGATTCAACAATATCTGAAATAAAATATAAATTGAACGATTCAAACACAAAAATTTTAATCACGACAAATGAAATTAAAGATAAAATTAAAAAACAATTAGAGTTAAAAAATGAAATACAATTTATTACTGTTGATGATCAAAAAGCAGATTTAAATTTAACAAAAATAAGAAAGATAAATCATCAATCTATTTTATTAAAAGACGATATTAATAAACCCAGTTATATACTCTACACTTCTGGGACAACAGGTCAACCAAAAGGCGTTTTACTTACAACCAGGGGGATGCTTTGGGTAATAGCATCATGCTGGATGCCAATAGCTGGTTTAAATGAAAACTCAAAAGTTTTGTCACCTTTACCTCTTTTCCATTCATATGCATTAAATTTAAGTGTACTTGGAATACTAGCTGCTGGAGCATCAGAATTTTTGCTACCAAAATTTTCACCTATCGATATTTTTAATAAAACTAATAAAGAAGAATTTAATTTTCTACCCGGTGTTCCGACAATGTTTCATTATCTTCTATTGACCGGAAAAAAAGATAACTTAAATTTAAATAATATTAACAAATGTGTATCTGCTGGAGCTATTATGCCCGCTAAATTAAATTATGATTTTGAAGAATATTTTAACTTAGAGCTTTTAGATGGCTATGGAATTACAGAAACTTCAACAATGGTAACGATGAATTGGTCTGGCAAAGAAAGAAACATGGGATCATGTGGTCTGCCTTTACCTGGCATGAGTGTAAGAATTGTTAATGATAATGACCTTGATGTAAAGCCTGGTGAAGAGGGTGAATTAATATGTAGAGGTCCCAATGTAATGATTGGATATCATAAAAAGGAAAATGAAACAGATAAAATTTTAAAAAATGGTTGGTATTATACAGGAGATTTAGCAAAACAAGATTTAAATGGTTTTATTACAATAACTGGGAGACTTAAAGAAATTATTATTAGAGGAGGACAAAATATTTCCCCGACAGAAGTTGAAGAAGCTATTTTGAAAAACTCAAAAATTTTAGATTGTGCTGTTGTTGGATTAAAACATTCAGAACTTGGTGAAATTCCAGCTGCTTTTGTTATTTTAAAAGAGGGTGAAATTTTTAATGAAAATGAAATTAAAAATTTTTGTACCAATGAGTTATCAAAATATAAAATTCCTGATATTGTAAAAAAAATTGATTTTATCCCAAGAACTGGTTCTGGAAAAACTATGCGATATAAATTAATACAAAATTACGAAGAAAAAAGCATTTAAAATGAAAACCTATAATGATGACAATAGGTTAAAAATAAGTTTTAAACTTAATGACGAATTATTGCAAAAACAAGTAAAACCAAGACAACTTTTAAGTGATTTTTTGAGATTTGATTGTGGAATGACTGGTACTCATGTTGGATGTGAACATGGTATTTGTGGAGCATGTACAATATTGTTTAATAATGAACCAGTAAGATCTTGTTTAATGCTAGCTCCTCAAATAGATAATGGTGAAATAACTACTATAGAAGGTATATCAGAAAATAGTACATATAATGATTTAAGAGAGGCATTTAAAAAATATCATGCCCTTCAATGTGGCTATTGCACACCTGGATTTTTAACAACAATAGTATATCTTTTAGAAAAAAAACAATATCTCAGTGATGAAGAAATTAGAAAAAAATTAAGTGGTAATATTTGTAGATGTACTGGTTATACTGGCATAATCAAAGCAGTTAAAGAAGTTATGGCTAATAGGTTTAAAAGATCTATAAATGATTGATTTAGGAACAACATTTTTATCTTCAGTTGATCGTTGTCCAGAAGCAATAGCAATTACCTATCAAAACAAACATCTAAACTATTCTAATTGGTTGAATAAAATTTCAAGTTTAGCAGTCTCGTTTAAAAAAATGGGGCTAAGAAAAGGCGATAAGTTAATGACCCTTTTACCAAATACCTTTGAGGCATGTACAATTCACTGGGCATGTCAACTAATTGGAATTATTATAGTTCCTATCAATTGGAGAGTGAAATCTGAAGAAATAAATTTTTTTTTAAAAAATTCAAAATCAAAATGTATAATATTTGACGATTTTTCTGAAAAAGAAATAAATTTATCCAATTTATCAAATTCTATAATTAAAATTTCAACGTCGTCACAAATTTCAAATTATGTAAATTTTAAAAGTTTAATAAACTTGAAGAAGATATTTGGGTCATCAGAATCTAATTATAAAGATTGTTCAATTATTCTTTATACTTCAGGTACAACAGGAAAACCGAAAGGTGTTCCAAGATCTCATTTTGCAGAAAGAAGCTCTGCGATAGCACATATTGCACAGAATAAATATGAAAGATATGAGTCTACATTAGGTGTAATGCCCTTATACCACACAATGGGTGTAAGATCTTTATTATCAATGACATTATTAAATGGTAACTTTGTTGCTCAATCTAAATACAACCCTCGAGAAGCTATAGAGTTAATTAATAAAAATAATATTTCATCATTATATTTAGTTCCTACCCTCTATCATGATTTGATAAATTCATCCTACTTTAAGAAAGAAAAATTATTGACATGTCATAAGCTAGGATTTGCTGGAGCACCTATGACAGACGGATTAATAAAAAAAATTAAGCAAAACTTTTCAGCTTCACAATTGGTAAATCATTATGGATCTTCTGAAATTTATACTTTTACAATAGAACCCAATGCATTATACAAACCAGGTTCAGCTGGAAAGGCAGGTATTAATCAAAACATAAAAGTTATTGAAATAAATTCTAAAAATATAGATGCCAAAACAAAAATAAATGAAGAAGGCGAAATCATTGCTTATATAAAAAATGATGAAGCTTTTGAAGGTTATTTAAAAAGACCTGATGCTGATAAAGCTTCAATTATTAATGATTGGTACTTCACAAAAGACACTGGGTATTTTGATAAAAATGGTGATTTATATGTAACTGGAAGAGTTGATGACATGATAATTACTGGTGGTGAAAATGTTTTTCCAATAGAAATAGAGAATGTTATTTCACTACATCCTGACGTTAATGAAGTTGTAATTGTTGGGCTTAAAGATGAAAAGTGGGGCCAAAAAGTTACTGCTTTTATCAAAAGTAATAAAAAAATAGATTTTAATGAATTAGATGAATTTTGTAAAAATTCAGATTTATCTGATTTTAAAAGACCAAAATCTTATATTTTTATAAAAGAGATACCAAAATCCCCTACAGGTAAAATTTTAAGAAGAAAAATTCTATCTGGCGAATATGAACTAGACAATTAAATTCAAAAATATAATACTCTTAATATGAACAGAAAACCTCACATTGAATTTGAAATGGTATCTAATGAAAATGGATGGGAAACACCTTTAGGATATCCAAAAGGAATTAAACAAAAAATCTTAGCTTCTGATATTAACGAAAATACTAAAACAGGAAGTAGATCAAGGTTACTGAGATTTGATCCTGGTGTTTATACAAAAGAACCATTTGTACATGATCACTGGGAAGAAGTTTTTTTAGTCTCTGGTGACTTAATTGTTGGTAACGATAAAAACGGCAATGGCGGAAACTTATTCAATACAGCAACTTATGCTTGCAGGCCCCCCGGAGTTTATCATGGGCCATTTAAGTCTGAAAATGGATGTACTTTATTTGAATTACATTATTATAAAACTGATGAGGATTTTTAATGATTAAAACAGGAAAAAATCATCTAGAGCAATTACAAGATGGAAGAATAGTATATATTGGAGATGAAAAGGTCTCCGATGTCACAAAACACCCATCTTTAAAAAGAGCAGCTAAAACTGTTGCTCAATTGTATGATTTGAAACATACAAAAGAATATAAAAACGACCTAACCTATGATGAAAATGGAGAAACTTTTTCAACATGGTTTTTAAAAGCTAAAAACAAAGATGACTTAAGAAAACGTTCAAAAGCTCACAAAATTATAGCTGACCATACTTCAGGAATGATGGGAAGATCAATGGATCATGTAGCTAGTTTTGTGACTGGCATGTCAACAAGTGCTGACATATTTGATAATGAAAAATATAAATTCAGTGAAAACTTACTAAATTATTATGAATATATGAAAAAAAATGATGTGTTCGCATCATATGCTGTTGTGCCCCCTCAAGCAGCAAGAAATCCTCATTTTTATGAAAAAAGAAATTTGCCAATTCCAACATTATCAGTGGTTTCTGAAAATGATAAAGGAGTAGTTATATCTGGCATGAAAATGCTCGCAACAAGTGCAATCTTTGCAAATGAAATTTGGATTGGAAATTTAATACCTTTAGCACCTGATCAAGTAAAACAATCAATAACCTGTGCGATACCGTGTAATTCAAATGGATTATCCTTGTGGATGAGACAACCTCTTTCTAATCATTATGATAATCAATTTGATGCACCTTTATCTTGGAACCAAGACGAAACTGATGTTCTTGTAATGTGTAACAAAGTTTTGGTGCCTTGGGAAAGAATATTTGTAAAAGATGATGCAATACAAGCAAGAGAAATATATTTTAAAACTCCCGCACATTGTTATGGAAATCATCAATCTAACGTTAGATATTGGTCAAAAATGGAATTAATTGTTGGTCTTTGTTATAAAGTTGCAAAAGCAACTGGTGCAGATGAAGTTCCAGCTGTAAGAGAAACTTTAGGAAAAATGTCAGCATTAGAATCCACTCTTTCTGGGATGATTTATGGACAAATAGAAAATGCTGAAAATTGGCCAAAAAATTTTAAAACATTTAATAGACGTATTATGTATGCAGCCTTAAATTTTTGTACTGATAATTACTCGATGATTATTGATGAATTAAGAACTTTATGCGGCGGTGGCGTGTTTCAAATGCCTGCAAGTATTAAAGTCATGAAAAATAAAGAACTTTTAAATGACTTCGAGACTTATTTCCAAACACCTCAAATGAATGCTTTAGATAGAATGAAATTATTTAAATTAGCTTGGGATGTTGTTGGCTCAGAATTCGCTGGAAGACAACTTCAATATGAAAAATTTTATGCTGGTGCTTCATTTATCATTAGAAATCATAATTTTAGAGAAACACCTTGGAATCATTTTGAAGAAGTAGTTGATAAAGTAATGAGTAAATACGATGTACCTATAAAGCACGATAAAGCTGCAGAATAATTTTACAGAGGTATATTGTGGAAATATCAAAATTTGACGGATTTAGAGTAGAAATTGACGAAAGTAATCATCGAGCTGACATAGTTTTGTCAAGACCTCCTTTGAATGTAGTTTTATTTTCTCAAAGAAAAGTTATGGCAAATCAATTTTATGAAATTGATAAAAATGAAAATATAAGAGTTATAGTTTTAAGAGCGGATGGTGATAACTTTTCATCAGGCGGAAATATTTCTGGCTTTCTTGAAGAGACGCCTGAAGACTTATCAATGTTAGCACAAAATGTAATGACACCTGAAAAAATTAAAAAACCTGTTATTGCAGCAATACAAGGATATTGTTTCGGCGTTGGATTTGAGTTTTCTCTAGCTTGTGATTTTAGAATAGTTACAAAAGATTCACAGTTATCATTACCTGAAATGAAAATTGGAATGATCCCTGGTTCTGGAGGATCCGCAAGATTAGCTAAAATGATTGGAATTTCAAGAACTAAAAATATAATTATGCGTGGAAAAAGACTATCTGGTGTAGAAGCATTCCAATTAGGTATTGCTTGTGAAGTTGTAGAAAAATCTGAACTTGAAAATATGACAAAAAAAATTGTTAAAGAACTTCTTAGCGTATCTCCATTAGCTCAGAGAACAATTAAATCTGTTTTAAATGCAACACAAAATGCAACACTTCATACTTCTATAGATTTAGAAGGAGAGGCTTATGGAAGACTTCGAAGTTCAAATGATTTTAAAGAAGGAGTTATAAGTTTTTCTGAAAAAAGACCTCCCTCCTATAAAGGTAATTAAATTCTATGCTAGAAAACCAACCCATAGATTGTTTTATAGGAAATAACATCATTAGAGTTGAAGATGATAAACTTCTTAATGGCAAGGGACAGTTTGGAAGTGATACCCCGTTTAAACCAGATGCTCTTCATGCGGTGGTATTAAGATCAGAATATGCCTCAGCAAAAATTAAAAAAATAAATTTTTCAAAAGCGCAAAAACTTAAAGGTGTTTATAAAATTATTACTGGGAAGGATTTTAGTGAAATGTCCAACCCACTTTTATCTGTTATTCGAACAGAATTTAAAACTTGGTGTTGTGCTATTGATGAAGTTCATTATGTTGGCGAACCAATAGCTATAATATTAGCAACCTCTAGGTATATCGGTGAAGATGCACTTCAGTTGATAGATGTGGAATATTCCGTTAATCAACCAGTAATTTCAATAAAAGATGCACTAAATACAACAACAAAATTTGTACATAAAAAATATTATAAGTCGAATGTAGTAAGTGATAGAAATTTTGAATATGGGGAACCAAAAAAATTTTTTACTAAATCCCATAAAATTGTCGAAATTGAAGTGGAATACCCAAGAAATAGCTGTACTCCTCTTGAAGGTTTCGTTGTTCACAGTGAATATGATAATGCAAGTGGTGTTTATAATGTTAAGTCTAATTTTCAAGGTCCTTTTAGTTTACACTCTGTTTTATCTCGTGCTCTTAAAGTTGAAGAAGGAAATTTAAGGCTAATATCTTTTGAAAACTCTGGAGGTAGTTTTGGTATTAAACAAGCTATAATGCCAATGATTATTTTAACCTGTTTAGCCTCAAGATTATCTAACAAACAGGTTGTATGGGTTGAAGATAGAATTGAGCACCTTACAGCAGCTTCATCCGCTACTGGTAGATTGACAAAGATAAAAGCAAGTATTGATGACCAAGGTACCATTCATGCATTAGATTATGATCAGATTGATGATGTTGGTGCTTTTCCAAGAGCTCCAGAACCGGCATCACTTTACAGAATGCATGGTAATCTCAGTGGAGCATATAAAGTTAAAAATATTAGATGTAGAAACAGAGTTATTCTTACTAATAAAACTCCTTCAGGCCTCAATAGAGGATTTGGAGGTCCTCAACACTATTTTGCATTAGAAAGGCTAGTATATCAAATTGCTGTAGAATTAAAATTAAATGTGCTTGATGTTATAAAAATTAATCTTCTTGAAAAAAATCAATTTCCATATAAATCTCCTTCTGGGGCATTTTTAGATTCGGGTAATTTTCAAAAACTAGTAAAAAAAGTAATTGAATCTTCTACTTATAAAAAAATATTAAAGAACAAAAACGACTCAATAAAAAATGGTAAAATTTATGGTATTGGATATTCTGCAATAATTGAACCTTCTATATCAAATATGGGATATGTAACAACCGCTTTACCTCATCAAGATAGAGAAAAGACTGGACATAAAGGAGGTGCCTTAGCTTCAACAAGTGTATCAATTGGTCCGACAGGTAGCGTATACGTAACTTGTGACAGTTTGCCTCAAGGTCAAGGTCATGAAACAATTTTGTCACAAATAGTTGCCGATGTTTTTGGAGTAAAATTGAATGAAATTTTTGTAAATTCAACTCATGATACGCATAAAGATTCCTGGTCTATAGCCGCTGGCAATTATTCAAGTAGATTCGCTGGAGCAGTTGCTGGATCTGCTTATAATGCAGCCATCAATCTAAAGAAAAAGCTTCAAAAAATTGCAGCTAGTGAACTTAATTGTAAAAGTGAAAATGTTTTATTCGATAAAGGAAAAGTTTTTGACAAAAAAAATTCCGAAAACTATTTAAAATTCAAAAGACTTGCTGGAATACCTCATTGGTCTCCAGGAAATTTACCTGAAAATTTAAATCCAAGTTTGAAAGAAACTTGCTTTTGGGGTGCCGAAGAACTTAGTCCTCCAAATGAAAAGGACGAAATTAATGGATCTCTTGCTTATGGTTTTGTATTTGACGTATGCGGTCTAGAAATTGATCCTATAACTTCTAAAGTCAAAATAGACAAATATGTAACTGGTCATGATGCTGGAAAAATTCTTAATCCGCTTTTAGCAAATGGTCAAATATATGGGGCATATGCACATGCAGTAGGAGCAGCGCTCCTTGAAGAATTTAAATATAACAACAATGGAAGTTTTTTATCTGGATCTTTTCAAGATTATCATATGCCAACTACATGTGAAATAAATGAACCGGAGATTGTCCATATAGAAACACCCAGTCCGTTTACACCACTAGGAGCTAAGGGTCTTGGTGAAGGCAATTGTATGTCTACACCAGTTGCAATTGCAAATGCATTTGCGGATGCAACCAAAATAAAAAACATTAAACTTCCACTAACAAACTCTAGCGTTCATGAATACCTAAATTTAAAAAAGGTTGAAAAAAAATCTAAAAATTATTCCAAAAATTTTAATTTTAAGAATTATCCAATTAATGGTTCTGGAGAATTTGAAATAAAAATCAATCATAAAGAAATTTGGAATCGAATTTTTGATTATGAAAATTTATATAAGATTATTCCTGGATGTAAATCTTTAAAAGAAGTAAGTAAAAATAATTTAAATGGCCTAATTAAAATTAATATTGGACCAGTTAAAGGCGAATATTTGTTTAATGTTTCGATTAAAAATATTAAACCTAAAAAGTCTTTTGAAATAATTGGAAATGGGCATGGTGAATTGGGAAATGGAAATGGCAAAGCTAAAATTTCAATAATTAATAAAAATGATAAAAAATATTTATCCTATTCATATGGTGCAAAGGTTGATGGAAAAATTATGATTGTTGGTAATAGACTAATAAATGCTTCAGTAAAATTATTAATAAATCAAACCTTTCAATCTTTTGTTTACAAAAAAAAATCAAACGAAACAATTATAAAAAAGTTTCTTAAAATATTGGGGATAAATATTTGAAACCTTGTAACTTTGAATATGCAAAGTGCTTCACGATTAGTGATGTCATCCAGATACTAAATCAGTTTGGTAACAAAGCTCAAATTCTTGCAGGCGGTCAATCTTTAATTTCAATGATGAACATGAGAATTGTAAATCCTGAAATTATAATAGATATAAATTTTTTGAAAGATATAATTTCCATTGAGGAAAAAGAAGATACAATTGTGATTGGACCATTGTATAAACAACTTGAATTAGAAAATTGGCATAGTTTAAAAACTAAATTACCATTAATTTATCAGGCAATTCAGTATGTAGGCCACATTCAACACAGAGCTAGAGGTACAGTCATAGGTTCAATTTGTCATGGTGATCCTACTTCAGAACTACCACTATGTTTTTTAGCCCTTAATGGTAAAATTCATTTAAAAAGCAAAAAAGGAGATAGATCAATTTCAGCAGATGATTTTTATCTTGGCCCCCTACTCACCTCTAAGAATTCAAATGAAATAGCCATAAAATTAGAATTACCAGTTAGAAAAGATAATTTTGGATATGCATTTGATGAAGTGTCAGAAAAATATTCTGATTATGCAATATCTTCATTTGCAGTAGTATCAGATAATAATAAAATTAGATTTGCGCTTGGTGGCATTCCATCTAAACCCACAGTAATAGAATGGGATATGAATGATTTTAAATTTATTGACGATTTACTAAATGATTTTGCATGGACATTAGATTTAGAAGATGACCAACATGCTTCAGCGCTCTATAAAAGAGATTTAGTCAGAAAAGTTGGTAAAAAAACAATATTAAATTCAATAAAAAATATTAAATGATTTTATTAAACAACTAGTTTAACAAAGTTTAATTTGTTATCTAGATTAATATCGTTAACTGTATTTTTTAATTCTTCAATTTCTTCAAACGGTAGTTTCATAAGAGGAGGTCTAACAACGGCTTTTTTCATTGCATTTAAAATAACTAAAGTCTCTTTCATCCTATTATGCATATCTAAAAAAGGTGGTTTATAAAATAGTTGAACTAAAGGAAATATTTTATCATTAATATCTTTAGCTTCTTCCAAGTTATTATTTTTTACCGCATTAAATAATCTTACTTGTAATGGTGCAATTACACTGCCCGCTCCAGATAATAATCCGTTTGCTCCCATTACTAGCGAAGACATTAACCATGCACTATGAGTAGTCAACACATTAACCGGGTTTGGTAAGTTTTGAAATATTCTTATGTGTTTTTCATGCAACATTGGTTCATTACACCAATCTTTAATTGCTTTGATTGTTGGAACTTTCTCAAATAATTTTAATAAAGTTTCAAAAGGATAAGATAACCCACCCGATGATGGATAATTAAAACATATTAAAGGCAAATCAGATGAATCTGATATTCTTTTAAAATGTTCGATTGCCATCTCAGGTCTTAATGAACCGCCCATGCTCATACTTTGAGGCGGAAAACATAATAATGCAGATGCACCTAAATCTTCTGCCATGCGTGCAATTTTTGCAGCCTCTAAACTTCCATCAGAATAGACACCATTTATAATCGGTACCTTATCCCCTACTTCCTCTAAAGAAAAAGTAAGAATCCTTTTTTGTTCTTCAAAATTACAAGCATGTATTTCTGAAGAGTGCCCGTTTACCGTTATGGCATTAATACCGTCTGTAAAACCACAAGATTTAATATGAGACCTACTTTCTTTTTCATTAATTGACATATCCTCATTAAATGAAAGTAATATTGCTGGTATAACACCTTCTAATTTAAATTTTTTTCTCATTACCATTTTTATATTTTAGTAAGAGTAATATTATTTACAACAATTGTTTTAATCACTTTAATTTTGATTTAATGTTAAATATGTCTTAGTTTAAATATTAATTATATTTAAGGAAAAGTTATGAGTGTTTCAAAATATCTTTTTATTGTTTCAATGAATGTAAAAACTGAATATGAAGATTTATTTAATGAAGTTTATGATGATGAACACGTTCCATATTTGCTAAAGGTGCCTGGTGTAAATAAAGTAACAAGAGGAAAAGGTGAACCCTTTCAATTTTCGATTGCTGGTAAAACCAAAGATATTGATGCTCCTCACCAAAAATTCGTAGCTTTATATGAAATTGATGCCCCAGAAGTTGTCAAAAGTCCTGAATGGGCAACAGCGGTCGAAAAAGGAAGATGGAGTGAACAAGTCAGAGAACACACTTCAGATAGATCACATTTCATGTATAAGTATATTTAAAATGATTATAATTGATAGCCCTTCACTAATTGAAACTTTTGTAGATAAACCATTAACTCCAAGTAATTGGTTTGAAGTGACACAAGAAAAA
>CACMOJ010000015.1 GCA_902615325.1 uncultured SAR116 cluster alpha proteobacterium
TTATTGATTGTAAATCTGTTCCACAATCTGGTTCTGTTAAAGCAATACCACCTCTTAATTCTCCTGTTGCAAATTTAGGCAAATAAAAATTTTTCATTTCATCAGTGCCAAACTTTTCTACAGCAGCACACATAATTAAATGGGAATTAAAAATACCAGATACCGACATCCAAACAGATGAAACATTTTCTACAATTTTAGAATAAGTAACAGCAGACAAACCTAATCCGCCATAATCTTCAGATATAGTTGCTCCAAAAAGACCTAGCTCAGCCATTTTGTCAGCTATGTCTTGAGGATATTTATCCTCAGCTTCAAATTCTTTAACATAAGGTTTTACATCTTTTTCTAAAAACTTATCTATGCTACTAAGAATAAGTTTATCATTTTCAGAAGTATCCAAATTTATTTTTGCTAGTTTCTGATCGTCCATTTAGTTTCTCTCTTTCTTATTTAATTGCTTAATTCAAATAATGAATCTATGCTGTTCGCATTATCTAGTTTAAGCATGAAATTTTTAAGTTCATCAGATTTTTCTGTTTTTAAGTATGGCTCTACAAGACCATCAAATTTCTCAATAAACTCATCTTGGGTCATGAAATTTTCTGGATCACCTTTTGGAATTTTTATAAATCTTTCATACTCTTTACCATTAACTTTAATTTTAACATTCGCACTCATATGTTCTGGGCAAAATTCTTCAGCCTTTTTTGTCGTGAGCAGTTTTTATTCTTTTACATAGAGATAGAGTTTCATTATCAATTAAACTATTTTTATAATCATCCCATACAAAACTTCCATTTTTTGCAGCTATAGCTGCACAAAAAGGCATTGAAAATTGTCCATCAACTATATTCTTAGGATTTCTTTTTTCTTCTAAAGGAACACCGATAATATTTAATGCTGTATTTGATAATCCAATTTCAACATCTTCTAGCTCTTTAAAATTAAAACCTATTTCTTCTTTAAGTTCTAATAATCCATCTATTGCTGCATGACTGTATCTACACGATGGATAGGGCTTTACACCTAAATTAAGAGTTTCAAAATTTTCACCTAAAGCATTTAAGGCTTTTTTAGAATCTCCACCAGAAACAAAAGAATTTAAATATCCCCATTTACCCTCAAAAGCTTGTTGTGGGCCTTTAAAACCCTCCAAAGCTAAAACAGCACATTTTAATCCATTTTGGGCAGCTTGACCAACATGTGATCTTTTTGTCCAAGATCCATCGTTTAAAAATTCCATTGAACCCGATGACTGACTTAAGGCTATACCAAAGGCTGAAATAAATTGATCTTTATTTAATCCCAAAATATGACCAGTTGCTGCAACAGCTCCAAAAATGCCACAAGTGGCAGTTGGATGAAATCCTCTATTATAATGTTTAGATGCTCCACCTGCCAACCCAAGTCTTATTTGAATTTCATAACCTATAACACAAGCTGTTATTAATTGTTGTCCTGAACAATTTTTCATTTGTGCAGCTGAAAGAGCAGCAGATAAAATTGGTGCACTTGAATGAAGAGAAGCTTCAGTATGAGTATCATCAAAATCTAGAGAATGTGCTAGAGTACCATTAATTAAAGCAGCAGCAGACGGTGCATAATTGTTTTTATCTGAAAAAACTTTACAATTACCATTATCCAAATCTAATGTTTGAATTGCTTTTATCAAACTTTCTGTTGATTCAGCATCATGCCTTGCTCTGATAATAATTCCAACAGTATCTAAAATAAGTAGTTTAGTTCTTTCAACTACATCTTTAGGTAATTTTTCAAATTTAATATTTTCACAAAATTCAGCTAATTTTTCTGTTAATTTTTCCATATCTCTCAACTTGTATTTATTGCAGTTAAGTTATAATGTTATTATTTATTAAATTTTTTTCAATTTATTTAATTTTTTTTTATGACTGAACCATTTGAATTAACTGCTACAAAAGCTCTTGAATTAATTGATAAAAATAAACTTTCATATTTAGAATGGATTGAAAGTTGTTTAGGAAGAATAAAAACAAGAGAACCTTTTATTAAAGCCTTTTCCTATATTGATTATACGAGACCAATCGAATTAGCAAAAAAATGTGATCAAATAAAAAAGAAAAATTTTGGAATACCATTTGCTGCAAAAGACATTATTGATATTGAAGGTATGCCGACACAGATGGGAACATCTTTTTATTCGGAAAATATCCCAAAAAGAGATGCTGGAAGTGTCGCAATCGCTAAACACTATGGCTGTATTCCTATTGGTAAGACAGTGACTACTGAACTGGGTCACAGACACCCTGGCCCAACTGTTAATCCTCATAATCATGAACTTACCCCAGGTGGATCTAGCTCTGGTTCAGCTGCCGCAGTAGCAGAAAATATGGTACCTATCGCTTTTGGAACTCAAACAACTGGTTCTATTATAAGACCTGCAGCTTATTGTGGAGTTATAGGCTATAAGCCAACTTATGGAGATTTTGATAAATCAGGAATTTTACCAAACTCACCATCTATAGATACTTTAGGTCTTATGGCTAGATCGATAGAAGATATACTTAGTATGAGGAATATTTTAATAGAAGAAGAATGTTTATTAAATGAAAATTTAAATATTAATGATATTAGGTTTGCATTCGTTAAAACTCCTTACTGGGATAAAATAGATGATGATACTAAATTAAATCTAGAAAATTTTATTTCTAATCTGAGAAAATCAAACGCAAATGTAGAAGAAATAGATTTAAATAATTTAATTTTAGAGTCTAGTGAAATACATAAAAAAATAAGTGGCTATGAATTTAAAAGATCTATTTCCGCCGAACGTTTTCACCACTATAATGAACTAAGTGATATCCTAAGAAATGGAAGGCTTAGTGACGGTGAAAGTATGTCATTAAGTGATTACCATTATTTATTTGATCAACTTGAAAGACATAAACATATGATTAATAACAAGATATCTTCTTATGACTGTATAATATCACCGAGTGCTCTAGGCGAAGCACTAAATGGTTTAGAATATACAGGCTCACCAGTGTTAAATACGACTTGGACTTTATTAGGATTACCATCGATAACACTACCAATGTTTACAAGCAAAAATAATTTACCAATAGGTTGTCAATTTATTTCAAAGAAGGCTGATGATAATAACCTTTTAAGTATTTCAAAAAAGATACTCTTAAAATTTAGCTAGCCAAAATGAGAAGTTATTAATAATGAAGGTAAAGTAAGAGCTAAAGCAGGAAATAAAAGTACTATTATTAAAACAACTGTATCTGAAATACAAAATGGGAATGAACCTCTAATTACAGTCGTTACAGGTAATTTTGTGACACCACTTACTGCAAATAAGTTAAGTCCAACTGGTGGAATTACACTTCCGATTTCTATACATAAAGCTGTTAAAATTCCAAGGTGTACAGGATCAACTCCAAGTGCTAATGCAACGGGAAAATAAATAGGTACTGTTAAAACTAAAATTGCAACACCTGTTAAAAACATAGATAAAAATAGTAAAGAACCCATTAAAGCAAACAAAAATCCAAGCCTTGATAAACCTAACGTACCAGCCCATTCTGCAATCATCTGAGGCCATCCCATATTAGCGAGATAAAATTGGAATATGCCTACACATCCTAACAAAAAGAAAACTACAGCTGTTAAATTCATAGTCCTTACCGTCGTTGGCATTAATTCTTTAAAAAAAGTCTTTCTTTTAAAAATCAGACCATAAAATAATGCGTAACTGGCAGCAGCAGCACCTGCTTCTGTTGGAGTAAATACTCCTCCATAAAGTCCACCTAAAATTATAACTGGCATCAACAAAGCTGGCCACGCATCTTTAAATGAAATCCAAACCTCACACAAGTCAAATTTTCCTCGAGGTAATTTTATAAATAGTGAAACGCTAATGATTATAACTGCATCACTTATTGCTAACATTATGCCAGGCACAATACCTGCAAAAAATAAATCAATAATTGATATCTCTGTAATAACACCAAACAAAATGAGAGTAATACTTGGTGGTATCAATAAAGCTATCCCGCCAGCTGAGGCAATTACACCAGCTGCCATCCATTTGGGGTAACCTCTTTTTACAAGCTCCGGATATGCAATAACACTCATTGCTGCTGCCATAGCTGTTGAAGAACCTGATATTGCCCCAAATAAAACTGCTGCTAAAAGTGTTGCATATGCAAAACCACCTGGAACCCAACCAACTAAAGAATCAGCAAATCTAAATAAACCTGCTACTAGGCCTGTTCTTTCCATTAAAAAACCAGCATAAATAAAAAAAGGTATTGCTACTAAGGTATATTTAGTTAGAAAGCTAAAAAAAGCCTCAAACAAAGTACTGTAAGTTAGAAAATCATCAAATAATACACCAATCGCAGTAGCACCAGCTAACGAGATTCCAATAGGAACTCCAGCAAATAAAAGCATGAATAATGTACTACCTAAACTCCACATAACAATTATCTATCTAAACATCCGTTGATAATTCAACTTTTTCTGTAAAATGATCACCTTTAATATAGCTATGAATATCTTCAATAATTTGTAAAAAGGCTACGAGTGACATTAAACCTAAGCCTATTGCTAAACAAGTATGAAACGGCCACATATAAAAAAATAGACTTTCTGACAATTCACTTATTTTAATTGAATATTGTATAGTAGATATAGCTGTATAAGTTAATGAAGCACAAAAAATACAAACTGTAGTTGAAACAAAGATTTTAGCAAATCCAATTAATCTGAAAAACTTATAAGCACTCAATAATTGAAGTACAGCACTCATGACTAAATGCCCTCTTTTAATTTGTGTTACACAAATGAAAAAAGCAACTGAGCACATTGTAGCATAAATAACTGCATCCTGACCCCACTCAAAGACAACACCCAAAATATATCTTCTAAAAATTTCAGCTAAAGCGAATAAGGTTACACCTATCATTAATAGAGCTGATAAAGTCCCTAAGATCTTCTCGATCCAGAGCTTAATCAATTCAGAAATTTGATAGAAGTTTTTCATAATTAATCTAAAAAAGGCCTAAAAAAAATTTAGGCCTTTTGATAAAGTTACTTTCGTGACTTCTTTTTATATAGAGCTGTTCCTTTTGCAAATTTTGCAAAGTCTGCAGCAAAGGCAGAACAATCTGTCTTTTCCAGTGGATCTGATCCTAACGGATTTGCTTTAACTAAATCAGCGGCTTCTGCTGTGAATTGATCAACCATTTTATCACCAGTTGCATCAACTTTAGTTTTAATCCAGTTATTTGTAGCACCACCTTCAGCCTTTTGTAAAACGCCAGCTTCTGATGGATTCATTACATAAATACCAGGCTTAGACTTATCTGTTACTTTATACTTATCAACAAGTCTTTTATCATTGCAAAAGTTAATTGCCTTTTGATATGGAATAAAGTCATTAACAATGATATCAGCTAAAGCTTTTTGTTGAGCTTTAGATAGTGATGACCACCATTTGTTTGAAGCACCAATCCAATAGTAATCACCAACGATACCATTGATTCCAGCTACAGTAAAATATGGAGCTTGCTCTTTTGTTGCATTAAATCCACCTAAACTTGTTAATAATCCATCAATTACTCCAGTTTGAAGTGCTGGTGGAACATCTCCAAATGACATTGTAGTTGGATTAGCACCTAATGATCCAAGTAATGCATTTTCAGCTGGTCCCATACTTCTGATTTTTTTACCTTTGAAGTCAGCTGGAACAAGCATTCTACTTTTAACAGCTCCAGCACCCATATACATACTTAAGTGACCAGAACCAAAAATTGTAATTCCATGCTTATCATTAAATACCTTCTTTAACTGAGCAAAAGTTTTTGTACCGTCTAGTCCATTGATAGCACCAGGAGTAGTTAATTTACCAGCTCCTACAATTGTATTTGCTAAAGGCTCAACTGAAGAAGTTTTACCAAACTGTCCAGTCATCATTTCTAGATTACCTTTTGTTAAGGCCTGTGTACCTTTTGGCACATTATAAAGTGATTTAGCCCAGTAAATTTGTACTTTACTTCCTGGAATTTTCTTTTCAACTTGCTCTGCAAAAAACATTTCTGCAATAGCTGCAGGATGTGGCGGACCAGAGTGGTCTGATGCCCATCTCATTTTAATTGGTTCAACTTTACCGTGTCCATCTGCGATAGCATTTGTTGAACCTAATGAAAATACAGCTGCAATTGTAGCAACTGCTGTCATTAATTTCTTATCTAATCTCATGAATTTTCCTCCGAAACATAGATTTTGTTAAATAATTAATTAGACACTAAACATATAATACTATGTAATCAAAGGTTTTTTAGTTCATATGTTATATAAAAAATTAATAAAATAAATTGAACTATATAATATCTTTATTTTTCAACAAGTTAATGTCTTCAATTGAGTAGCCTAACTTAGTAAATATCTCTTCATTATGTTCACCTAATTCGGGTGCTGTTTTGTCCACATGATTTTCAGTGTCGAATCTTATTGGTGTTTTTAGTAGGCTTATGTTTTTTTTATTTTTAGTCGTTATAGTTTGAATGTTATTTCTTTCTTTAACAAATTCATTTTGAAGTGAAGACTTAACATCTAATATTGGTGCAGCTGGAACATTACCTGCAAAAATTTTTAACCATTCTGATGTAGACTTTTTACTTAATTCTTTATCTAAAATTTCTGTTATTAGACTTCTATTCTTCTGTCTCAGTTTAAAATTTAAAAACCTTTTATCTTCTCCCAAGTCTTTTCTATCTATGTATTCACAAAGAATAGGCCAAAAACTCTCTTTATTGCACATTAAATAGATCCAACCATCAGAAGTTTTATACAGTTGACATGGAACTAAAACGGGGTGTGCAGATCTATCTAATCTTTCTGGTTTATAATCAGAGTTTAAGGTCCATGCAGCAACATAACTTTGATTAAACATAGCTGTATCAAAAAGACTTACATCGATATCTCTTCCAATTCCTGAATCTCTTGCGGATAAAACACCACTCACTAAGCTAAATGCCATTGTTAATCCAGCCATGTAATCTACAATAGACAAACCAAATCTTGCGGGGGGGGCATTAGGTTCACCTGTCAATGAGAAGTACCCTGCCTCAGCTTGCATTAAATAATCATATCCTGGCCAATTCTTTCTTGGTCCTTCTCTACCATATGCAGAACAATGAGCTGCAACAATTTTTTTATTATATTGTTTTAACTGGTCAAATGTAATTCCTAACTTTTCAGGAACGTCTCCTCTGAGATTATTGCAAACTGCATCACTTGTTTTAACTAGCTTACCTAAAATTTCTTTCCCTTCAACAGATAAAATATTAAGTGTAATGCTTTTTTTGTTTCGGTTTAATGCTTGAAAGAAGATACTTGATGCTGAATTTCTCTCTTCATCAATAAAATAAGGACCAAGTGCTCTCAAGTAGTCTCCATCAGTTCCTGCAGGTTCTATTTTTATTACCTCTGCACCTAAATCCGATAAATACTGAGAACCAAATGGACCTGCACCGTACTGTTCAAATGCTAAAACTTTTAATCCCTCTAGAGGCAAGCTCATTTTTTAAAACTCTCTAATTATTTTGTTTTTGAAATAATTTTATCAACAACACTATGACCTCTTTTAGCAACTAAAAAAGATCTCACCATATCCATCACAATCACATTATCTTGATTCTTTCCAATATGTCTAACTCTTACTATTCCTTGGGTTGGTCTTGATTTAGATTCTCTTTTATCAAGTACTTCTGTTTCAGAATATAAAGTATCTCCAACAAATACTGGTGCAGGTAATTTTATTTCTTCCCAACCTAAATTTGCAATTGCTTTCTGACTAGTACCACTCACGCACATGCCGGTAACCAATGATAATGTAAATGCAGAATTTACAAGATAACGTTTAAATTCTGTTTTAGACGCATAATTAGCATCAAAATGTACAGGATGTGTATTCATTGTTAAGTTTGTGAACCAAATATTATCTGTCTCTGTAATAGTTCGACCAGGCCAATGTTCGTAAATTTCCCCTACATTGAAATCTTCAAAATATCTACCTGGATCTTCTCTATATCTATTTGGTCCAACCTTTTTTATGCCAAATAACTCACTCATTTAAACCTCTCTTTCAATAATGGACTTAGCCCTTGCCAAAACAGGAGCATCAACCATTTTACCTTCAAAATTAAAAGCGCCAGTACCTGCAGTTTCAGATGCTTTTAAAACTCCTTTTGCCCAAATCAATTCTTCGTCAGTTGGATTATATGCCCGATGTATAGGTTCAATTTGATCTGGGTGAATTGCAAATTTTCCTTTAAAACCCATTGATTTAATTAGCTTAGTTTCACTAAAACATCCTTCTGCATCACGAAAATCTAACCAAACACCATCCAAAGCAATAGTATTGTAGAGAGCTGAAGCGTTAACTATCTTTCCTCTAGAATAAGCCAGAGAATCTATGCCCATATCTCCACCTGTCATAGCTGTAAAGTCAGCAGAACCAAAACCAATTCCTGAAAAGTTTATGCCTTCAACATTCCAAAATTCGATATTAGCAATTCCTTTAGGTGTCTCAATTTGTGGAAGAACTAATATGTCTTTTCCTAAATCATTTAAAAATGATTTACACTCTTTAGAATCTTCAATTTTTGGTATAGCGATAGAATAAGGAAGATTTGAACAACTCTTCAACATTTTAATATCATCATGATAATCATTAGAATCTAAACCATTTATCCTAAGTAAAAATTTTTCAGGTCGATTATCAAAATTGCTTTTTGAAAACTCGATGAAATTTTCACGCCCAAAATCTTTCTTATCTTTAGCAAGTCCATCTTCTAAATCAAAAATAACTTTATCAGCATTTGACCCTAAAGCTTTTGGAACTCTTTCAATTTTATCCAATGGTAAAAATAAAATACTTCTCATAACAAACTACTTTCTAATTCATTTACTTTAAAAGATTCGTAATGTCTTTAGCTTGATATTTTTCAGGACTATTTAACACATTAAAAATTTCATTAGATAATTTATCTGACAAAAGAGAAGAGGATTTAGTCAAAATCTTTTTCTGCAATAGTTCATTTTCAATTTTATTATTCAAGTCATGACTGTTTTTATATATTTCAGAACCATCTTTTAATTCAATTAATGCTTCGGTATTAGTCATTTGATCATTTGGAATAACTTCAACTTTATCTCGTGTTTTAACAATTTTTTCATCAAAGCAAATTTTCTCATTATAACTATCTAGCCTTCCAGTATCCACCCCATGAAGAGACATTGCGGCAGTTAACCTATATGAAAACTTTGCCTCTAATCCTGTTTTTGGACTATCAATATTACAAACCTGTAACCAAGAAGGTTGTGTTTGAATTGAAATTTTTTCAATTGAATCTGGATTAAAATTATTTTTTGTTTTCAATTCGTCTAATGCCTCTAGAAAAGCATGCAATCCATGACAACAGGCATGAAATTTATATTTAATTTCAGGGAATAAAAAATCTGTTCCTAAACCATTAATTGCTGCCTCAGGTATTGTTTCATCCCATGCATGTGTTTTCAAAAAACCTTGATTACATTCAATCCCGTTTTCACAGCTCACAAATCCTAATTTCGATAATTTAGCAGCCTCAATTCCATTCGATGCAGCAATACCTGCATGAAATGGTTTACCCATTGTACCAAATTGTGATTTTAGACCTGATGCTCTTGTTGAAACTATACCAAGTGCATTTTCGATTTGTTGAGCATTAAGTTTCAATAATTTTGATGCAACTAAAGTTGCACCAAAAGCACCACTGGTAGCTGTTTGATGAAAACCTTTATTATAATGTGAGTAACCAAGGATATGCCCTAACCTAGTTGAAATTTCTACACCACACATATATGCCAACATTATTTCATCAATTGAAGAGCCTAACTCTTCACCAAGTGCTAAAGCAGTAGGAAAAGCGCTAGCAGTTGGATGACCAGTAAATAAAAAATGGGTGTCATCATAATCCAAGGCATGACCAATAGTTCCATTTACAAAAGCTGCTGATTTAGAAGATACCTCTTGACCATTCGAAATTAATTTTGAATGACCTTTAGTTTGTTCTTCTTCAATTAATTTAGTTACAATTTTTGATACTGGCTCTTCTCTTGCTGCATATGCAACACCACACCAGTCAATCATTGACATTTTTGAAAAAAATATCATTTCATCGTTAAAATTTTGTAAAGTAGCCTGTGATACAAAATTACTAAAAATTTTTGTCAGATCTATCATCATTCACTCCTTTAAAACTTTGCTTCTGCTCTCATAGTTACACCAAATTCTTTTGTTGCACCCCAACAGCTCACTGAATCATCATCCATTTTATCTACACCAACCATATACTCACTATTTGCAAAAACAGGTGCCATGACTTTATGAGTGAATGAGTTTACTTGCTTACCCATCAACTTTTCAGCAGCTCTTAATAGATAAGTCGCCTGAAGTGGACCATGTACAATCAAGCCAGGATAATTCTCTTCATTAACTGTGTAAGGATGATCATAATGAATTCTATGCCCTACAAATCCAATTGCAGAATATCTAAATAATATAGTTGGATGCATAAAGATTTTTTCACTTAAATCTGCTCTCTCAGGTATTTCTTTCGAATAACCTGATCCACCTCCAGACTTTGAAATATCTCTATAAACAATATTATGTTTTTCATTAATGGTTACTTCGTCATTGACTAAAAAATTGTATTCTGCTGTTACAAAACACAAAAGACCAGTTCGCCCTTCTTTAACTTGAATGTCAGCTACAGTTGATTGTTTAACAACTTTGTCTCCCACTCTAATTGGTTTTAATACTTTGATTTCACTTCCAGCCCACATTCTTCTTGGCAATGGGACAGGAGGTAAAAATTCTCCTAATGCTGGGTGTGAATCTACGCCAAGTTCATCATTTTTAACTAAATTCCACCCTAACATCCAATGTAATCCAGAAGTGACTGGCTCCCCATCTTTAGGATTTCCTATATCCATATTAAGCGTTGCTCTATATCTTTGTTCGACTATGGGTGTCACATAATCCGTAACATTATCTATTTTCCCTATCCATTTTCTTAAATGATCAATATCAACTTTTGTAGACATAATAATTAGACCCTATAATTTTTATTAGTGAATTAGAGTGTTTCTTGTTTTTAATTAAATCCCAGATTTTAAATTAGATAAAGTTAAAAATGTAAAAAATAATAAGTTTTTAATTTTACTATTTAAAAAAGTATTATTTAATAAAAGATTGATAAAAAAATTGAATTTTACCAAAATAATATCTTAAGGAGTTTTTTTTGAACGGCGCAGAAACACTGGTTGGAACATTATTAAAAGGTAATGTTAATGTTTGTTTTACTAACCCAGGAACGTCTGAAATGCACTTTGTCGCAGCATTAGATAATTACAAAAAAATGAGAAGTATTTTATGTTTGTTTGAAGGTTGTGCAACTGGTGCTGCTGATGGTTATTTTAGAATGAAAAGAACACCAGCTTCAACTTTATTACATTTAGGGCCAGGATTAGCAAATGGATTATCAAATTTACACAATGCAAAAAAAGCTAATTCTGGAATTGTTAATATTGTAGGTGAACATGCTCTTGATCATATAAAGTTAAATGCTCCTTTAACTTCTGATATAGAAGGTATAGCAAGCCCTGTTTCGAGTTGGGTTAAAACTAGCAAATCATCAAAAGAAATAGGATTGGATGCAGCAGAAGCTATAAAAGTAGCCAATAAAAAACCTGGAGAAATTGCAACTCTGATATTACCTGGTGACACTGCTTGGAATGAGGGCTCTGAAATTGAAGAAGTTATATTACAAAATAATTCTAAAAAAGTTCCAATAGATTTAATTGAAAAAGCAATAGCAGAAATACAAAAAGCAAATAACCCATTACTTCTTGTTGGAGGATCTGCATTAGAAGAAAACAATCTAATTAAAATAGCTCTAATAGCAGAAAAGCTTGGATGTGAATTAAAAACAGATTGGTTTAACGCACGACTAGACAAAGGAGCAGGAAGGATAAATTCAATAAGAATCCCCTATGTTGTTGACAAAGCAGTTGAAGCCTTAAAAAATTTTGACACTATTATTACTATTGGTGCCAGACAACCTGTTGCTTTTTTTGCTTATCCTAATAAGCCTGGAATTTTGACCCAAGATAAAACAAATTTTTTAGAATTAGCTGGATTATCTGATGATATCACATCTTTAATCAATGAGTTTTCAGATCTTGCAAATGTTACTTCTAATAACCCTAAAACAATATCAGAATTTAATCCTCCCGAAACACCTCAAGGGCCTATTAACACAACTTCTCTCGGCATGGCCCTTGGATCTTTAATACCAGAGAATGCAATTATAGTTGATGAGTCAGTAACAACTGGCAGAGAATTTTTTTATCAAACTTCAGGATCTCATCCTCACACATGGTTAAATAATTGTGGAGGATCTATTGGATTTGGAATGCCTGTAGCAATTGGCGCGGCAATAGCTTGTCCAAATCAGAAAGTCATTTCTCTTGAAGGTGATGGTAGCGCTATGTATACCGTCCAATCTTTATGGACAATGGCAAGAGAGAATTTAGATATTGTTATTTTAATTTTTGCCAACCAAAGTTACAAAATTTTACAAGGAGAATTAAAGAATGTTGGTGTAACAAATCCTGGAAAGTCTGCGATTGAAATGTTGTCACTTAAAAATCCAGAATTAGATTGGGTTTCAATATCTAAAGGAATGGGTATAGATGCAGTTAAAGTAGATAATATGGAAGATTTGGTTAAATATTTTAAACACGGAATTGAAGAAAATGGTCCATTTTTAATTGAGGTTATAATCTAGCAGATAAATTATTAATATGAACAAATTCACAAATTTAAATAAATGCCTGTTTTAAAATTATATAAAGATAAAAATATAGATTGTAAGATAGATCTAGTTTCAATTGAGGATTATCTCATAAAAATGATGAATGTAGAATTAAAAGCTAAGGTTGAAAATTGTCAAATAATTTGGATAACAACAGATATATTCAAATCTGAGCACAAAATTTATGGTGAATTACTTTTACGAAAAAATGAAAATCGTACAAACTTAATTAAAAATAATTTTTTAAACAAAATTGGTAAAAAGTTATCAAAAAGTTTTTCAACAAATATTAGGTTAAGATCTTTTTCAATCAAAGATAAGTTTATTAATGCTGCACAGATTAAATTAGGGGAAGATGGTGACGGATAAAAACATTGTACTTTGCGAAACAGATAATAGAGGAATTGCAAATGTTCATTTAAACAGACCTCATAAAAATAATGCTTACAATGGGGAAATGATTGAGAGATTGCTAGAAGTTTTTGAAGGACTAAGTTCTGACAAAAATCTAAAAGCTGTAGTAATAAGAGGTAATGGAAAACATTTTCAAGCTGGAGCAGATTTAGAATGGTTAAAGGAAATAGGAAAATTAACAAAAGATGAAAATTTTATAGTCTCTAAAAAAACAGCTTTGGCGATAAAAGGTCTAACAGAGTTTCCTCGACCTGTAATTTCAATAGTACATGGCGGTTGCTTTGGTGGTGGAACAGGAATTGTAGCTGCATCTGATATTGTACTAGCAGAGACAAAAATCAATTTTTTCAATATCGGAAACTCGTTGGGGTGTGATGGCAGGTATAATAATACCTCAACTAAATAAATCTATTGGAGTAAGAAATGTTAGAAGATATGCAATTTCTTCTGAGAGGTTTAACGCAGATGAAGCCAGAAGAATTGGTTTAGTTCATGAAGTTTTAGATCAACAATTTATTGATGAGAAGTTAGCATCTATTTTAGATAACATTTTACTATGTGGGCCTAAGGCAATTTACCAAACAAAAATGAGAGCCTTAAAAGATGCAAATTTAATTTTGAATGAGAAGGAATTTAATGAATTAGTGGAAGAACATTCACTAAAAAGAATGAGCGATGAGGCTTTTGAAGGTCTAAATAGTTTTTCTGAAAAAAAGATCTCCTTCTTGGTACCCAAAAATAAAGGATAATTGATATGTCTTCATTAGTTATAAATTCAAAAATCTGGGGTGAAATGTTTGGTACTAGAGAAATGTCAGACATTTTTTCAGATAAAAAAACTATACAATATTACCTTGATGTTGAAGCTGCACTGGCCCGAGTTCAATCAAGATTAGGGATAATTCCTAAAACTTGTGGTTTAGAAATTTCAAAAGTTTCAAAAACAGATTGGATTGACTGGGACTTATTAGAAAAAAGAACATCCATTGTAGGCTATCCAATTTTACCATTAGTTGAACAATTAAGCTTAAAAGTGAAAAAGAACCTTGGACAATACTGTCATTGGGGAGCAACAACACAAGATATAATGGATACAGCTGATGTTTTACAAATTAAAGACGCTTTATCAATATTATTATCTGATTTAGTTGGAATTAAAAAAGCCTTAAAAAAACTTGTAAAAAAGTATATCAGGACACCAATGTCTGGAAGAACTCATTTGCAGCATGCCTTACCTACTTCTTTTGGTTATAAATGTAGTACATGGTTATCTGGTATTGAAAGGCATATTGATAGAATTAAACAGATTAAAGAAAGATTATTTTACGTTTCTTTTTTTGGAGCTGCAGGAACTCTTGCCTCTTTGGGAAAAAAAGATGGGCTGAGGACAAAAAACGGACTTGCTAAAGAATTAAAATTAAAATCACCAAACGTGAGCTGGCATTCTATTAGAGATAATTTTTGTGAATTATCATCTTGGATTTCTCTAGTAAGCGCATCATTGGGTAAAATTGCTTATGATGTCATGCTAATGATGCAAACTGAAATACAAGAAGTTAATGAGCCTTTTATTCACGGCAGGGGTTCATCTTCAAC
The DNA here is from genome assembly GCA_902615325.1 of uncultured SAR116 cluster alpha proteobacterium. Classification (GTDB taxonomy): domain Bacteria; phylum Pseudomonadota; class Alphaproteobacteria; order Puniceispirillales; family Marisalimonadaceae; genus TMED54. Next base: position 14,925 of record CACMOJ010000015.1, read on the forward strand.
TATGCCGCAAAAGAGAAATCCTATTTCATCTGAAGTGATTTTAGCTTGTTCTAAACTTTTAAGAGAACATCACTCTGCTATGCTTGATAGCATGGTGTTAGATCATGAGAGAGCGACTGGTCAATGGCATTTGGAGTGGTATACATTACCTAAAATGTTTATGATTGCTTCTTCTTCATTTCGATGCTCAAGAGAATTACTAGAAGGAATTCAAGTTGATAATAAGAAAATGATAAATAATTTAAATCAAACTAACGGACTAATTTTAGCCGAATCTGTAATGATGACAATTGCTCCAAAACTTGGAAGACAAATAGCTCATGATCTCGTATATGATTGCTGTAGAAAATCAATAACTGACAACATGAGTTTACTTGAAGCACTAATGATGGATAAAAATATATCTAAAAATTTCAGAAGAGAAGAAATAGAATTTTGTTTAAATCCTAAAAATTATTTAGGTGCCGCACCAACAATGGCAGAAGAACTTTTAAAAAATATCAAATGAAAAACTCTTTAAATAAAAATGATTTTTACAACTTTTTAAGTGAGGCTTTTCCTCAAGTTTCAAACCTTTTTGAGATTAGAGATTTATCTCCAGGAAATGTATCCTTAGAAATGAGTATCAAACATGAACATTTAAGACCAGGTAATACTATATCTGGACCTACAATGTTTCTCTTAGCAGATGTAAGTTTTTATTTGTCAATTTTATCTAAAATAGGACCTGAGAGCTTAGCAGTTACAACTAATTGTTCTATTGATTTTTTGAGAAAACCATCTGAAAAAAATTTATATAGTGAAAATAGAATTTTAAAAATTGGCAAATCTTTATGTGTGGGAGATGTTTTGATATATTCCGTTGATCTGAAAGAACCTGTAGCTCATGCGTCGTTAACCTATTCTATTCCTCCCAAAAAATCTTTTTAAAAAACAAAAATTCTGTTACGTTTTTATTAAATTAAATATTGGAGATTTAGATGAGCTTTGTGGAAACAGAAACAAATGGTCAGATTTTTATAATCAGATTGAATAGACCTGAAAGATTAAATGCGCTTAGCACTGTTATTAGAGAAGGAATGGCTGAAGCTTTTACAAAGTTTCATAATGATAATAATTTAGAAGTTGCTATTTTGACTGGTACTGGAAGAGGTTTTTGCGCAGGCGAAGACATGAAAGAATCTTTAGACAGAGGAATAGCTGGATCTCCAAAAGAAATGGTGAAAAAAGATTTAACAAACCCTTTTCAAGATGGGATTTTACAAAAACCTGTAATAGCAGCAGTAAATGGTTTTGCAATGGGAGGAGGTTTCATGCTTGTTGAAAGATGCGACTTAAGAATTGCAGTGAAAGAAGCTATTTTTGAAATGTCTGAGGCAAAAAGATGGTTGTTGGGAGGATATAATCACGGTCACTATGGTAATTTACCACATCCAGTAGCTACTGAAATGGCTTTTGGTTACAGAATAAATGCAGAAAGAATGTATCAAGTAGGTTTTGTAAATAGGCTTGTTGACAAAGAAAATTTAATGGAAGAAGCGCATTCAATGGCAAAGCATCTTCTTTCACTTCCACCAGCCTCAAGAGTTAATACTTTGTATATGATGAAACATATGGCACCTAAACTACCTTCAAATATAACAAATTTAGCAGAAAAACTTCACCTTCATGGCGATACCGAAGATCGTATGGAAAGCAGAAGAGCTTTTGCTGAAAAAAGAGAACCAAATTATAAAGGATGGTTAAATCCAGATGACAGATACAATATGCCAAAGCTAGAAGAAGAATAAAATAGGTCATAAAAATGAATTCAATTAATGGAGCTTTATCAGGATTAAAAATAGTGGCTTGTTCTACAGCCCAAGCTGGAACTGTGCCATATATGCTCATGGCAGATTTAGGTGCAGATGTGATAAAAATTGAAACACCTGTCAAAGGAGATAATAACCGTAAATCAGGTTATTTATTTGGAGAAACTAGTTCTTTTTTTGAAACAAACAATCGTGGTGTTAAAAGTTTAACTTTAAATCTTAAATCTGAAAAAGGTCAAAAAATTTTACATAAACTTGTAAAAGAAGCTGATATCTTTGGACAAAATTTCCGACCAGGTGTAGCAAAAAAACTTAATTTTGATTATGAAACATTAGAAAAAATTAACCCTAAAATCATTTATGCGTCTGTTTCAGCCTACGGTCCTGACGCGCCAGATGGTCATTTGCCAGGAACTGATGCTGTCGGACAAGCACTAAGTGGAATTGCAGAAGCTTATTCTATACCAGGGAACAATTTGAGAACTGGTGTTGCGTCTGTAGCAGACGAAACCTGTGCAATTTTAACTTTTGGAGGAATACTTGCCGCATATATTAATGCGCAAAAAACAGGTAAGGGCCAAAAACTAGAAACTTCGCTAGTTGGAAGCGCATTCAGATTACAGGGCTGGACTATGACAACTGCCATGTGGAGTAATAAACCTCCAATTACTGGCGCAAGGATAAATGGAACAAGAGAACGTCCTGGTATTGCTGCTTGTTTTAATGACAAAAATGGCAAACCTTTTGCTCTTCAGTTAGAACCTAACAGTTGGTTAGATGCTATGAATGTTTTAGGCTTCAAAGACAAATTAGAAAAAGATGGTCTATTAGATTTAGGGTTGGCATTTGAATCAGAAGATAAAAAAACTGAGATCTTAGATAAACTAGCAGAACTCTTTTCAACTAAAGAAAGAGATCACTGGATTTCAATATTAAGAAAAGCTGACAAAATTTCAACCCATGTAAATACAATGTTAGAAGCATCATCTGATCCAAATATAGTAAATAATAATTATGTAACTGAAGTTTGGTATCCTGAATTAAATAAAAATTTGAAAGTACATGGAACTCCATGGAAATTTTCTAAAACTCCTGCAAATATTAAAAGAGCTCCTAAACTTGGTGAACACAATTCAGAAATTCTTAAAAAGTTAGGATATACAGATGATGAAATTGAAAATTTAACAAACGAAAAAATTATTTAATTTCTTCAAGCTCTTTTATAAATTTTTTAAAATTATCTACATAGTGCTTAGATGATCTAGTCATATCTTTTATCATTTCAGGACTTAATTCTCTTACTGCTTTAGCTGGAGAGCCTATAATTAACATACCATCAGGAAATTCTTTGTTTTCAGTAACTAAAGCCCCTGCTCCAACAAGACAATTATTTCCAATTTTTGCATTGTTAAGAATAGTTGCTCCCATTCCTACCAAAGAATTATTTCCAATAGTACAACCGTGAATTATTGCATTATGGCCTATAGTACAATTATTTCCAATTGTTACAGGAGTATTTGGATCAACATGAATAATTGTATTTTCTTGAATATTAGTTTCATTTCCTATTTTGATGATATCATTATCACCTCTTAAAACCGAACCAAACCAAATTCCAACATCCTGACCTAGAATAACATTGCCTATAACATGTGCATCTGGTGCCACCCAATAAGAACCTTCGGAAGGTAATTGAGGCTCTTTTTTTCCTAAATTGTAAATCGGCATTTTTTCTCCCTGATAATTATATTTAATACTAATGATTAATTCATTAAATAATTCGATCAACAAGGATAATTATTGTCAAGAAAAGAAAATATTTTACGCTATAATTGAATTGTTTTTATATATATCCAAATATACTTTTTTTCTAATTATTTTTAAAATAATTTAAAACGGTAATCCAACGTAATTTTCGGCAAATGATTTTTGAGCGACTTCTGAATTTTCTAAATATTCAATTTCAGTCTCTTGCATTTTTTGGTCAAAATCAGACTGATTGGGAAATTTATGAAAAGTTACTGTCATCCACCAACTAAATCTAATGGCTTTCCAAACTCTATTTAATGCTCGTTTTGAATATTTAGATAGCACCGTTTTATTTTTTTCTTGGTAATATTCTTCTAAGGTCTCAACTAAATAGTTTACATCTGAAAAAGCTAAATTTAGTCCCTTTGCACCTGTAGGTGGAACTATATGAGCAGCATCTCCAACTAAAAATAAATTTCCATAACTCATTGGTTCAACCACAAATGATCTTAGAGGAGCCAGTGACTTCTCTATAGATGGACCTGTTACGAGATTTTCTAGAGATTCTTCTGGTAATCTTTTTTTTATTTCATTCCAGAAACGATCATCACTCCATTCAGTAGTTTTTTCGTCAATTGAAGTTTGGATATAATATCTACTTAAATTTTCATTCCGCATAGATGCCAGAGCGAAACCTGTTTTATGGTTTGCATAAATTAATTCTTCGCTAATTGGAGGTGTTTCAGATAAAATTCCCAACCATGCAAAAGGGTAGACTCTCTCAAAGGTTTTAATTTTTTCTTTAGGAATTGTATTTCTTGAAACACCATGAAATCCATCACAACCTATTATAAAATCCGCATTAATTTTTGTTTCTTTATCAACGATCTTGCATGTAACGTATGGGCTACTTGTTTCAATATCATGAATTTTTACATTTTTAACTGAATTAAAAACTTTACCATTATTTTTTTCTCTTACCTCATATAGATCTTTTGTCACTTCTGTTTGACCATAAACCGTAACTTTTTGATTAATCAATTTTTTAAAATCCATTCTAAACCCACGATTTTTTAAAGACAAAAAAATGCCATCATGAGAAAAACCTTCATCCTTTATCCTTTTGAAAATTCCTGCCTTTTTAAGTAATTTTATGGTTCCTTCTTCTAAAACACCTGCTCTTATTCTGGATAAGACATGTTCTTTGGTATGTTTTTCCAAAACTAAACAATCAATATTAATATCACTTAAAAGTTGCGACAATAGTAATCCTGAAGGCCCTCCTCCAATGATAAGAACTTGAGTTCTCATAAAAATATCCAGTGAATCTTATTTTTTAATAACAAAAACATATATAAGAATTATAATAAATGGATGTTTAATTAAAAATCAAATTTAATAAAAAAATTAATTTTAAATCTTTACTACGTTTATTAATAAAAAGCCCATAACATTATTAGAGTAATACTTGGGAAAGAAAATAATAGTATTATTCTGATTATATCACTTAACAAAAAGGGTATGACGCCTTTAAAAGTATCAATTATAGGTACATCCTTGGCCATTTTATTAATTATAAATACATTTAGTCCAACAGGTGGAGTTATTAAACCAACTTCAACAACAACCAGAGTTAATATTCCAAACCAAATTGCTGTTTCTTCTGGAGATAATCCAAAATCAAGTGACATTACTAAAGGAAAAAAAACTGGAATTGTTAATAATATCATTGCTAAGCTATCCATCAGACATCCTAAAAACAGATATAAAATCATAATACATGCAACAACTATTAAAGGTTCTAAATTATTTTCTTTTGAAAATTCAGTTAATAAATTTGGAAGCTGAGTTAAAGCAATAAAAGAATTAAAAAATTCTGCACCTAATAAAACAAAAAATATCATTCCTGTTGTAACTGCTGTGCTTTCAATAACCTCAATAAATGACTTTATGTTAAATGATTTATTTGTAATGGCTATAATACCGGTTCCTGCAGCACCAATTGCAGCACCTTCAGTAGGTGTAAAAAAACCCATGTAAATTCCACCAATCATAATAACAAAGATCAAGATTATATGCCAAATATTATTAAATAAATACATACGGTCTTTCCAAGGAACTCTATCTTTGATTGGTCCAGAATTTTGGTTTAATCTAACATATAAACTAATTGCAACTATATAACCTAAGGCAGCAAGTAAACCAGGTATGAAAGCGCATAAAAACATTTTAGCTATGTTTTGTTCAGTCAAAATAGAATAGATTATTAATATAACTGAAGGTGGAATTAAAATGCCTAGAGTTCCCCCTGCGGCTAATGCTCCAGTACTTAGTGCTCCTGAATACCCTAATCTTCTTAATTCTGGCAAGGCTACTTTTCCCATGGTTGCTGCAGTCGCCAATGAGGATCCACAAATTGCGCCAAACCCAGCACATGCTCCAATGGCAGCCATAGCAACGCCCCCTTTTCTATGTCCTAAACATGCACCAGCAAACTTAAACAATGCTTCACTCATACCCGCTTTGGATGCAAAGTTACCCATAAGTAAAAAAAGTGGAATAACTGAAAGAGAGTAATTTGAAAATAAATGCCATGCACTTGTCTTAGCCAGAGACATAACAGGAAGCCACCCTGTAATTAAAATTGTACCAGTACATCCAACTAATAACATAGCTAAACCAATAGGAACTCTGAATGCTAAAAGTGAAAATAGAATTGGGAAAGCTAGAATACCAAGAATATATTTGTCCATGATTAACTTCTCGTTAGAACTAATTCACGATAAAATGTGTATAAACAGCATACAGATAATAATCCAAATGAAAATGTCACTGGCAAAAAGGGTATCCAAATTGGAAATTGTAGTAACATAGTTTCTTCTTGATAATTATACATGTCTTTTGCTCCGAAAAACATCCTCCAAGTAAAGAACAAGGCTATAAGTCCATAAATAACTGAGCTAATACAATCTAAAAAAGCAATTTTTTTGAAATTTAATTTTGCAGTTATGAAATCTACAATAACATTACCTTTTTTTAAATGGCACAAAGGTAAAAAAGAAGATATCGCAATTGCACTCCCAATTTCAACCAATTCAAAATCACCCACTAGAGGATTTAAGAATATAATTCTACTTAATATTGAAATAAAGTTAATTAAAATAACAATGACAAGAATTATACCTCCTAAAATAGCTAAGATATAAGCTAAATCATATAAAAAACGACCAAATTTATCATTTGGTCGTTCTGTAAGTTCATCAATAGGATTATTTGACGAACTCATTTAATTATAATGATTTTTCATATTTTGAAATTAAGCTTTTTGCTGTATCTAAAAGTTTTTGAGCATCTAAACCTTTTTTATTAGTACTCTTAATCCAATCTTCAGTTACTTTTTTTCCTGCAGCTTTCATTTTAGCTAGTTCTTCACCTTGCAAAGTAAAAAACTCTCCACCAGCATTTACTGCTAATTTTCTTGCAGGAACTTCAAAGCCATCCCAAAGTTTACCTGCCTCTTTTGCTAAAGATAAACCTGAATTGTTATCAATAACCTTTTTTTGCGATGGTGATAAACTCTCATACTTTGCTTTATTCATTATAAATAAAAAAGGTGTTGTATATAAACCTCTATTACCTGCGACATTAGTATGTGCTTTTGTTAATTCTTGCAATTTAAAAGAAGGCATGATTTCCCAAGGCACAACCATTCCATCAATTACTCCTTTTGACAATGACGGGGCAACTTTTGGAACTGGCATTCCGACTGGAGTGGCACCCATACTTTTAAGCATAGTTGTAATTACTCTTGTAGGACCTCTCATCTTCATACCTTGAAAATCACCAATAGACTTAATCAGCTTATTTTTTGTATGTATCATACCAGGAGCGTGCACATGAACTGTTAAGATTTTATAATCTTTTAGATCTTCTGCTCCTATGGTTTCTACATATTCCTGAACCGCTTGTGATGTTATTACTGATTTTGTTGGCAAAAATGGTAATTCAAAAGCTTCAAGTCTTGGAAATCTTCCTGGTGTATAACCCGCAACGGTCCAAACTATGTCAACTACTCCCTCTCTGACTTGATCAACTAGCTGGGGTGGCTTTCCTCCAAGTTGCATAGAATAATACATCTCAGTTATGATTTCACCATTTGATTCTTTTTTAACTTTTTCTGCCCACGGCAAAACAAATTTTGCATTAGAATTAGCTGGTGCGGGAACAAATGTATGAAATTTCAAAGTTACCTTATCAGCTAGTGCAGAAAATGAAAAAAAAGTTAATGATAAAATAATCATTTTTATAAATATTTTCATTTTTTCCTCCTAAATAAGAGAAATTAAATCACAAAAAAAAATAACTTACTAATATAAATTTAAAAAATTGATTTTAAAAAAACGATTGATAAAATTTAACAAGGTAATTGATATGGCAATAAAAGCTCTTTCATATTTAGGTGTTACGTCAGAAAAAATCCAAGATTGGTCTGATTACGCAACAAAGAATCTTGGTATGCAGGAAATTGATAAAACAAAAAACTCTTTGATGCTAAGAATGGATGATCATAAACAAAGGTTTTCTATTTCTAATGATGGTGGTGAAGGTTTATCATTTTTAGGCTGGGAAGTAGAAAACAAAAGTGACTTAGATAATTTTGCATCGATATTAGATCAAAATAATGTAAAAGTCTTTAGAGGGCAAAAAATTCTTTGTGACAAAAGATATGTTGAAGATTTAATTTATTTTAAAGATCCTGCTGGAAACCAAATTGAACTCATATTTAATCCATTTAAAACTGATGAAGAGTTTAAACCTGGAAGAGCCATATCTGGTTTCAAAACTGGAATTTGTGGTTTAGGTCACGCCGTACTACATACTGACAATATAGAACCACTCGTAAAATTTTATCGGGATTTATTGGGTTTTAAAGTAAGTGATTATAGTTTTGAACCTATCAGACTTCACTTTTTTCATGTCAATGAAAGACATCATAGTTTTGCACTTGTTGAGACAGGAAAAGTTGGTTTTCATCATTTTATGGTAGAATACAATAATTTGGACGATGTGGGACAAGGCTATGATCTTCTTCAATTTGAAGACAATAAAATTGCATATACCATGGGTAGACACACTAATGATTACATGACTTCATTTTATTCATATTCGCCTTCAGGATTTTTTGTCGAAAATGGTTGGGGAGGAAGACTCATTGATCCAAACACATGGAAACCTGAATTGACTAATGTCGGACCTAGTTTTTGGGGACATGAAAGACTTCATCTCCCAAAAGACCAAAGACTAAAATTTAGAGATAAAAGGATGGAAATAGCAGCTAATGGAATTCAAGCACCTTTAATAATTGATTGTCCATGGCTTTATCAAAATCAATCCAAAAAAGATGCATAATTTTAAATGTAATGTTTTAATTGTTGGTTTTGGCCCAACTGGGTCAGTGCTTGCTAATTTACTATCAAAATATAATATCACTATCCATATTTTAGAAAAAGAAAACGAAATTTATAATTTGCCTAGAGCTGTTCATTTTGATGATGAAATTATGAGAACATTTAAAAGTATCGGTATTTTTAAAAAATTTTTAAAAAAAACTATTATCAATAAGGGGACAAAATTTGTTGATGAATATGATAATCTAATTTTAGATTGGCCAAGACCGAAAAAAATTACAGAAAATGGTTTTTACCCAAGTTATAGATTTCATCAGCCAGATCTTGAAAAAATTTTAAGAAAAAACTTAATTAAAAATGAAAAAGTTAAAATTAGTTATAATTCTGAGTTGTTAGAAATATCAGATAAAGGTGATGTTGTTTCTGCAAAATATTTTGATAAAGTCAGTAATTCTTGTCAAATCATTAATGCAGATTATGTTGTAGGATGTGATGGAGCCAATTCTTTTGTTAAAGAATATATTAGTCAAGAAATAATAGATTTTGGTTTTGAAGAAAAATGGGCAGTTATTGATTTAATTATGAAACAAAATAATAATGACTTACCTGACAGAACTATACAATATTGCAGTAAAAAAACTCCTGCAACTTACTGTAGAAATGTCGGCAGAAGAAGAAGATGGGAATTTTCTTTAGGTAAAAATTCAGTAGATAAAGAAATTTTAAATGATGGTAAAATTTGGCATTTTTTATCTAAATGGATTACCCCAAAAGATGCAACCATAGAGAGAAAAACAATTTATACTTTTAAGTCTTTGATTGCAAAAAAATGGAAAAAAGGAAGAGTATTTATTGCTGGAGATGCTGCTCATTTATCACCTCCATTCATGGGTCAAGGAATGTGTTCTGGGATTAGAGATGTATCAAATCTATTTTGGAAAATAGCTTATTGCTGTAATTTTGGACATAAAGAAAAGCTTCTCAAAACTTATGAGAGTGAAAGATTAAAAAATGTAAAAGAATATATCATAACCACAATTAATATGGGAAAATTATTAAATTCAATTGGTGATACTAATGTTTCTTATACAGTAAAAGAAGAAAAAGATGGATCAAAAAAAATGACCTCTATAAAACCTCCTTTAGGACCTGGATTAGGAGATATTAAAGATAAGTTGAGAGGAAAAATTTTTCCTTACATAAATTTACAAAATTCAAATGTATCAAATTTTGACACGCAATTTGAAACAGAGTTAGTTTTGCTTTCAAAACAAAACGTAGATAATAATAAAATCAAGCATATAAATGTGAACAAATATGAAGAAGTAATGAAAGTTTTCAATAAACTAAATATTAGTGCTTTGATTTTAAGACCTGATAGATTTATTTTAAGTTCATTAAATGATAATTCAAAAATTAATGATTTTATCGAGAAATCAACATTGCAGTTTGGTTGAAAATTATGAAATTAAGTGCATTACAAGCAGGTTTTAATTTAGATCATATTGCTCTTGAAAGTCCTTCTCCAAATGAGTTATCAAAATTTTATAAAAAGTTCATTATGATGGAACACGTTAAGAAAAAAAATAAGGAAATAATTTGCGAAGGACAAAATAGAAAAGTTATATTAATCAAAGGAAAAAAAAACAAGCTTTCTTATGCAGGTTTTTCGTGCAGAAATAAAAAAAATCTTGAACAATTTAAAAACTTTATAATTTCAAATAATGTCCCATTTTCAAAATTTATAAATAATCACCTAGAAAAAGGGGCTTTCTCAATTATTGACCCTGATAGAAATATAATATCCTTTGGAATTCGAAAAAAAACAAAAATTGTATTTAAAAATAAATTTTGTTTGCCTTTACAACATTTAACTTTCGCTAGCAGAGATGTTGAACGATTTGAGCATTTTTATTGTGAAATGTTAGGTTTTAAAACTACAGATAGAGTTATTCATAAGAATAGAAGTTTAGCTACAAGTTTTTTAACTTCGAATCACGAACACCATACTATTGCCTGTTTCAAATCTAATAAAATTGGTATTGATCACTATTCATATGAAGTTAGTCAATGGGAAAATATCAAAATTTTGTGTGATTATTTTTCACAACAAAATATTAAAATAATATGGGGACCCGGAAGGCACGGTCCTGGAAATAATTTATTTATATTTATTGAAGATTTAGACAAAAATTGGTTAGAATTCTCTGCAGAATTAGAAATAATTCATGATAGAAAAGTAAATGAATGGCCACAATCTGAAAAAACTTTAAATTTATGGGGCAAAGGAATATTAAGGTCTTAATGTAAAATCAAATACATTTTTTAATAATAATTTAGGAGATTTTTTTTGGAATTTATCCAACATGATGCACCACTATCCGGAAGAATAAAAGATATTGATTTAAATAATTTTATATCAAATCAAACAAAAGCAAAAATTATAAAATTTGTTGATAATAATTTAGTGGTACTTATTAAAAATCAATTCATAAATGACTGTAAGCTTAAAGAGTTTAGTAATTTTTTTGGAGAGTTAGACCCACCAGGCCCAAATCCTTATGGTATTAATTTTTTGCCAGAACATCCTGAAATAAATGTAATATCAAACGTTAAAACTTCGAAGGGTATTCCTATTGGAAACCTTGGTGATGGCGAAGCAACATGGCACGCAGATATGACTTATCTTAAACATCCTCCAAAATACGGAATACTCTATGCAGTTGAGGTACCTAAAAATCAAGGAAATACTCATTTTGCAAACATGTATAAAGCATATGATAAACTGCCACATAATTTAAAAAAAATTATTGATGATAAAATAATTATACATGATAGCTCCCATAATAGTGCAGGAATGCTTAGAAAAGGTTTTAAAAAAGTTAGTAGTCCAGATTTAACACCAGGGGCACGTCATCCTGCAGTCATAACTAATCCAAAAAATAATAAGAAAAGACTTTTTTTAGGAAGAAGACCTAATGCTTACATTTTAGGGTTAAAATTAAGTGAGAGCGAGAAATTGTTAAATGATATTTGGTATTACGCGACAATCAACGAAGTTACCTGGACTCAAAATTGGGAAGTTGGAGATTTGTTAATTTGGAAAAACTTATATGTTCTTCATAAAAGAGATGCATTTGACCCAAATTCAAGAAGAATTATGCATAGAACTCAAATCAAAGGAAATGACAATTTAAATTAAGATAGCAAATAAATTATAAAAAAGTTGTTGTTCCAAAAGTATCTAAATGTAAAGATTACCTAATTAAAATATAAACGGAGGATTTTGTGGAATTAATTTTACAAAAAATTAAATTATTTGTTATTGGATTTTTTAGCTCAATAGCACTCATTTCATTATCTATTTTATTTGGATTTTCAGCTAACGCAGACGAATATCCAAATAAACCAATTGAGATAGTTATTCATGCTAAGTATGGAGGTGGAACTGATACAACCGCCAGAATGGCATCAATAAGATCAAGAAGAATATTAAAAACAGATATTAGAATAGTTTCAAAAAGAGGTGGAGCAGGAGCAAAAGCTCAAAATTATGTGCTGACAAGACCTGCTGATGGTTATACTATAATGGCTCTCACACAAACTCATCTATATACTATGGCTAGAGGTAAATCTAACATGAAAATTGACGATATCGTTGGGGTAGCTAGAGCTATGGACGATCCAACTTTTATTACTGTGTCTGGGAAAAGTAAATATAAGACATTAGACGATGTAATCAGTGCATCAAAAAAAGCTCCCTTAAACTGGGGTGTAGCAAATATTGGTGGAACTGAACATATAGGTCTTGTTCAATTTGCAAAAGAGGCTGGCATAAAAGTTAAAGTAGTACCTTTTGGTTCTGGAGCACAAATGGTTCAAGCTTTAATGGCTGGCAAAATTGATGCTACTTTACCTAATGTAAGTGAAGCCACAAACCAAGTTGCAGATGGAACTTTTAGAGCGCTAGTTGTTTTAGCCGAAAAAAGATTAAAAGATTATCCTAATGTTCCTTCTTCATATGAATTGGGCATTAAAGCTAAATGTTCAACGACGAGAGGATATGCTGTGTTAGCTTCGACTCCAAAACCAATTATTGAAAAAATTTCAAAAGGATTGGTTAAAGCGATGAAGCATGAAGTATTTGCTAACTATTTAGCCAGCGCAGGTTTAACTGTAGAAGGTAGTGTTGCAGGTACAGCAGTTTGGGACAAACATCTTAAAGAAGAATTTAAGGTTGCTCAAAGCGCATTAAAAGATTTAGGCTTAATGAAATAATTTAATTCACTAATGAATAATTCTTTCAAAAATTTATTTAATAAAACTGATACTATCATAGCAATCATAATATTTGCTATGATAGTATTTTTATGGAATGCTGCAAACAACTTTGATAGCGTTTCAGATTTGTTTGCACAAAACATACCGCCTCAATTGTTCCCTCATATTTTATTAATTACAATTGGTTTATTAACAGTCTTAATACCTTTTGAACATATTTTACTAAAAAAATCTGGCAAAGATATTGACTCAGGTAGGAAGAAAAAAATTAATTTTGCAACTTACGGCACGATGGCTATTTTATTAACTATAATTGTTTTTTCAGAATTTTTAGGAGCTTATGTTACAATTTTTTTAGCATGTTTCGTTCTTCCAGTTTTCTGGGGAGAAAAAAATCTTAAATTATTGATACCTTATATCATTTTATTTCCACTGTTTATAATATTGATATTTAATATTTTACTAGGTGTATATTTTGAACCAGGTATCTTAGAAGGTTATTTATAATTAGGACTATTTATGGAAGATATAATTAAAGGTTTATCTCTAATTTTAGAATTTGAAAATATAATTTTAATTTTAGGTGGAGTATTAATTGGAGTTTTAGTAGGAGCTCTGCCTGGTTTAAGTTCGCCAATGGCTATAGCTTTATTGATACCTTTTACCATAACACTGGATCCAGTAGCCGCTATCGCTATGATGGCAGCTTTATATTGTGCTGGCACCTTTGGTGGCTCTATTACAGCTATTCTAATCAACGCACCTGGGGCACCTCCGGCAGTTGCCACAGCTCTTGATGGATATCCAATGGCTAAAAATGGAGAACCTGGAAGAGCACTTGGTCTCGCAGCTGTTTCAAGTGTACTTGGTGGTATATTTAGTTTAATTGTTTTTATTTTCGCTGCACCATTACTTGCACAAGTTGCCCTCGAATTTGGACCACAAGAATATTTTGGTTTAGCTATTTTTGCACTTTCTATGCTTGCAACAATGAGTGGTAAATCTTCAATAAGAAATCTTATCTCAGGTTGTGTTGGCGTTTTAATTGGTACTATTGGAATTCATCTAACAACGGGGGTAGAGAGATTTACATTTGATATACCTGAGTTAGAAGAAGGTATAAGTTTTGTTCCTGTTTTAATTGGTTTATTTGCAGTTAGTGAACTGTTTAAGCAGTCTGAAACACTTAACTCAGTCGTTGATAGAATACATGCTAAGGCTTTACGATTACCATCAATTGCAGAGTTAAAAAAATTGAAATATACAATTTTAAGATCTTCAGGAATAGGAACATTTATAGGTATTCTTCCTGCGGAAGGATCTACGGTGGCTGCTATTATGGGTTATAATGAAGCTAGGAGATGGTCAAAAAATAAAGATCAATTTGGGAAAGGTTCGCCGGAAGGTATTGTTGGGCCAGAAGCTGCCAATAATTCTGCTGCTGGTGGTGCCATGGTTCCAACATTAGCTTTAGGAATTCCTGGCAGTGGATCTACAGCTCTTATACTAGCAGCTCTAATAATGCATGGCTTTCGTCCTGGACCTTACTTGATAAATGAAACCCCTGAATTCGTTTATGCTATTTTTGGGGCAATGTTAATTGCAAATTTTGGCTTTCTTATTATTGGTCTAGTTGGAGCTAAGTTTTTTTCATTAGTAGCATTCATACCTAAAAAACTTTTATGGCCTGCTGTTTTTATATTTGCCATGATTGGCTCTTATTCATTTAGTTCTTCAATGTTTGATGTTTGGGTAATGTTAACATTTGGTGTGATCGGATATTTTATGAGTAGACATGGATTTTCTGCCGCTCCATTAGTAATGGGTTTGATTCTTGGAAAATTAGTTGAAGAAAGTTTTTCTCAATCAATGATAATTCACGATAATAATTTCTTTGCATTGCTTGACAAACCAATAGTAGTTTTCTTCTTCATACTCACTTTCTTAAGCTTAACTACTCCTCTTTGGACAAAAATTTTTAAGAAAAATTAAATGTCAAATAAATTTGACGAATTTGGGATTGCTGAAAATTTTACTAAATGGTGTTATAACATAGAATTTAAAGACATACCAAATGAAGTTATTGATAAAATCAAATTAATTTTTATGGATAACTTAGGTTTAATCTTTGCTAGTAGAAATGAAGATTACATTAAAGCAATAAAAAAGTCTTTTACTGATAGCGGCAATTGTAGTGTTCCAGGACATTCAGAAAAATTCTGTCCATCAGATGCTATTATATTAAATGGCACTGCAATACATGGAGAAGATTTTGATGATACTTTTGAAGGAACACCAGTTCATGTGGGTTCCGTAATGTCTTCTTCACTATTAACTGCTGCAGAATATTATAAATTAAACCCTGAAGAGATTTTAAAAGGATTTGCTGTCGGATCAGAGCTAATGTGCAGACTAGCTCTAGTGTCGCCTATGGCAATTCATAAACAAGGATTTCATCCAACTGCGATACTTGGTGCATTTGGAGCATCTATTGGCATTTCAAAAATATTAAAAAATAATATATCTCAAATGACTTCATCTTTAGGAATAGTTGGTAGTATGGCTTCAGGTATTATTGAATATCTAGCTGAGGGCACCTGGACCAAAAGATTACATCCAGGTTGGGCTGGAGCGTCAGGTTGGAAATCTGCTCACTTAGGAAAAAGAAATTTTAAAGGTCCTAGAACTGTATTTGATGGGAAAAACGGTATTTTTAATTCTTTTGCTGATAGAAAGATAATTCCTAACTTTGAAAAATTAACTAATGATTTAGGATCATATTGGCATACAAATAATCTTGCTATAAAACCTTTCGCATGTGGAACAATGACACAACCATTTATTGATTGTGCAATAAAAGCGAGAGAAAAAATAAAAGATTTAAATGAAATTCAATCAATATTATGCAAAGTAGGAGAAGGAACTGTACATAGGTTATGGGAACCATTGTCAGAAAAAAGAAATCCTACAACTCCATATAGTGCAAAATTCTCAGTACCATTTTGCATTGCTGCAGGTCTTTTTTTTGGTAAAGCAGGCCTCTTAGAATTCACAGATAAACAGATAAAACACCATGACATTTTAAATCTGTGTTCAAAGATTTCTTATGAAATTGACCCTGAGAATGAATATCCAAAAAATTACAGTGGTGACATTAAAATTATTCTTAATAATTCTCAAGTCATTCATGAGACACAACCGGGTTTAAGAGGAGGAAGATTATTTCCTTTAGATGAAAAAGAAGTTGAAGAAAAATTTTTAGATAATTTGAAATTTGGCAATCTAAATTCAAGTGAAATTAATAATGTAAAAAAATTCTTTGAAACTTTTTTTAAAGATCCAGATTTTTCTTTATTAAATTAGATTTCTTTATTACAAAAATTACCAAATAACATAGCCTTTAATTTTGGCAATCTCTCAAAGAAGTTTCCCCTATTAACTACCCATTTTACATGATCTCTATAATTAGGATCCGGATTAATCTTTATTCCCCATAGACCTTCCGCCTCATTAGGAATTGCAGAATATCTTACATCTATTATTAGGTCTTTTTCACTATCATATGCTAGATAACCTTGAGAAAACCAGTTAAATCTTAGAATATCCTGAAATTGCTTACTATCTTTATTTAGATTTATATAATGAATATTAGTATCAAGTTTATCAATTGTTTCTCCAAAACAAAATCTTGTCTTTCCAAGAAGATTTACTGAGTCTATATAATATTTACCATCATATAAGTATACAATTTTCCATAAAAAAATATTTCCAAAACTAGGTTTTACAGTAATCTTTTTAAAGTCATGATTTCTATACTTAGCAAGATTTACTGCTTCTTTTAGAGCTAAAGAACTTTGAAAAAATCCAAACCCTAAATATGCAAAAATCCAAACTAAACTAACTAAATTAAAAAACTTATTTTTCACAATAACAGCTAAGAACATGAGTAATAATATTGGTATAGTCAAAAGAGGATCAATGATTGAAACACTATTCCACGCAAACCTATAATTCGAAAATGGCCATAATAACTGTGTCCCATAACTTGTACATGCATCTAGCAAAGCATGAGTAGAGTACCCAATAAAAGCAAAGATGTAATTTTCAAAAAAGGTAATATATTTCTTAAAAAAATAATAAGTAAATAAAGTAACAATTATTGCGCCAAAAGGAATGAAAATGAAAGAATGGGTGAATTGCCTGTGATACTCTAAACTAAGCAATGGGTCATTAGATGACTTAATAAATACATCAAGATCTGGAGCTAAACCAGCTAAAACTCCAATAATTGTAGCAAAAGTTATTTTTTTTTTTGAAGAAAAAAACTGAGAGAACAAACCCCCAAAAGTTCCTTGTGTTATTGGATCCATATTATTCCATTGATGTTAATAAATTATTGACGATATCTATCCTTATACACTACCTTATATAAAGGTACAAAAGTATAATGACGAAAAATTCTTACGATGCAATAATAATTGGAGCTGGCTTTTCAGGCTTATATCAACTTTACAAATTAAGAGATCAATTGTATCTCAATTGTAGAGTGTTAGAGAAAGGTTCTGGCATTGGAGGTACTTGGTATTGGAACAGATATCCCGGAGCAAGATGTGATACTGAAAGTCATGCATATACGTATTTTTTTTCCAAAGAAATATTTCAAGAATGGGAGTGGAGTGAACGTTATCCAGGCCATGCAGAAATTCGTAAATACTTAAATTATGTTTCAAATAAATATTCTTTGAATAAAGATATACAGCTTGATACTGAAGTTATTTCAGCAACATATAATGAAAAAAATAATTTGTGGATTTTAAAAACAAAAAATGATGAAACATTTACAACTAAATTTTTAATAACAGCAGTTGGATGTATTTCAACAACAAATATACCTAATATAAAAGGTTTAAATAAATTTGAGGGCGAATATTACCATACAGGAAATTGGCCTAAAAATGACGTTGATTTTTCTCGAAAAAAAGTAGGGCAAATTGGGACTGGGTCAACTGGGATACAGGCCGCGCCTATAATTGCAGAAAAAGCAAAACATCTTACAGTTTTTCAAAGAACACCAAATTTTAGTGTGCCAGCCAGAAATAATACTCTGACCAAAGATTTCAAAGAGTATGTAAAGAATAATTATAATGAACTTAAATCACTTGTAAAAGAAACACCTAATGGTCATGCTTTTCGGATTAGTGAAAAACTTACTTTTGATGTTGATGAAAAGGAAAGAGAACAAAAATACGAAGAATTTTGGAAAAAAGGGGGGCTACAATTTAGAGGTGTTTTTAAAGATATAATTACGAACAAACGAGCCAATGACTCTGCATCAAATTTTTTAAAGAAAAAAATTAGTCAAGTTGTAAAAAATAAAGAGTTTGCAAAAATTCTAACGAATTTTGATCATCCATATGGATGCAAAAGACCTCCAATAGACACAAATTATTTTGAAACTTATAATAGGGAAAATGTTCATTTAGTAGATATTAAAAAAGATCCTATAATTGAAATTGATAAAACTGGAATTAAAACTGAAAGAAATTATTTTAAATTAAATACAATTGTTTTCGCCACAGGTTATGACGCAATGACCGGTACTCTTATAAATTTAAACATAACTGGAGAAAATAGCTTGAATTTAAAAGATTATTGGAATGAAGGTCCGAAAACTTACCTTGGTTTACAAATCGCAGGTTTTCCTAACATGTTTACTATCACAGGTCCAGGTAGTCCTTCGGTATTAACGAATATGCCTACAGCAATTGAACAACATGTTGAATGGATTACAAATTGTATCTCATTTATGATTAAAAATGATTTTAAAAAAGTAACAACTTCAGAAAAAGATTCAGTCGAATGGGGTAAGCAAGTTAA
Organism: uncultured SAR116 cluster alpha proteobacterium; assembly: GCA_902615325.1. GTDB lineage: Bacteria > Pseudomonadota > Alphaproteobacteria > Puniceispirillales > Marisalimonadaceae > TMED54. The sequence continues at coordinate 34,051 of CACMOJ010000015.1, forward strand.
AGAAGCAGCAGATAAAACATTACTCCCTACTGTTAAACATTCTTGGTATTTAGGTGCTAATATTCCTAACAAACCAAGAGTATTTATGCCTTACGCAGGAGGACTTCCGACTTACACGAAAATTTGTGAAAATATTAAAAATAATAACTACAAAGGCTTCTTATTTTCCTAAGCTAATCACTAGCTATATCATTTATTTGAGATATTTTTTTTCTCAGATTTGTTATTCTGCTTGATAATTCTCCATCAACTTTAGAATCTCCCTTTAAAGATGATAATAACTCGGAAACTTCGTTAGCAAGTTGATTAATTTTACTATTAGCGTCCATTAAACGAACCTGAGTTTTTCTAATCAAAGCATTTAAAACAACATCATTTTTCTTTAATTTTACAAAATAATCTTTTGGAATAATGTTTGCGACAACTTTTTGGGAACAAGCTTTAGCTGTAACTGTTCTCTTAGTTCCTAAAAGCAAAGAAGTTTCACCAAAAACTTCACCTACTCCTAATCTATTTAACTGAAATTTATCTTTTGTTTCTATAATTACATAGCCTTCCAATATCAAATACGCTTCCTCAGGAATATTTCCAATTTCATAAATTAATTCTCCTGGGTTCCAAATTATTGAATTGTCATTTCTTTGCATAATATTTTTTTTATCCCAAAGGAGGCATCCAAAAGACATATCCCCAAAAAACTACGTAACAGAAAAAAAGAAAATATGCAAAAAGGCCCATTGGCTTATTATCTTTTGTTCTTTCATTTTCTTCCAATGTTTCTTTTATGTATGATTGGTAGTGTCGAATAATCAAGTTTGACCTAGGCATGATTAACTATAACTTAAAATTCAAAAAAAATCGTCTCTTTTTTGCCTTGAAGATAAATATTAAAAATAAAATTTTTATTATCTTCTGTGTAAGGAATTAAAGTGTTTAATCTGTCTTCAATTTTTATACTTTTTAATATTAAATCATTTTTTAAATCATTTTCAAGAAAATACATGCGAGTAATTAATGGCCTGTTCATTCCTCTTGCCACAATCCAAAATGTAATATAAGAAGCAGAAAGAGATCCATCTGTATTAATTTCATTTCCTGGCCGGATAGTTTTAAGATGATACTCTCCAGTTTTAAAGTCTGTAACTATTCTTGCAAATCCTTGATTACTTGAATAGTTTCCATCTGCGTCACATTGCCATGTTTCTATCATCGCATCTATTATTGGTTCGTTATTCCCATCATATATTTTTCCTTTGATATTTATGGCTTCATTATCGGAAATGTCTTGGAAAGGTGTCAGACCCAATTCACTCTTAAAAATATTGATCCCTGTTATTCTAGGAGTACAGCCAATATGTAAGAAAGGACCGGCAGTTTGAGAAGGTGTATCTATCAACTTTTTAGGTTCATTCATAATCTTACAAGCCTTCTCTTTTGTTTTCAAAGAAAGTTTGTTCCTTACCTCTCAAGGTTATATCAAATCTATAACCAAGAATTTTTTCGTTTTCAGTTTTTGAAAGGTCCAATCTTCCAATAAGTAATTTTCGAGCATTAATATCAGGTATAGAATTAACCATGGGACAGGATTTGATTAATGGATCACCTTCAAAATACATTTGAGTAATTAGTCTTTGGAGAAACATTGATCCAAACAACGAAAAATGAATATGTCTTGGTCTCCATTCAGTACCTCTATTTGGATAAGGATAAGCACCAGGTTCAATCGTTTTAAATATATAATACCCGTCTGAAGAGGTTATAAATCTTCCACAACCTCCAAAGTTCTCATCTAACTTTATATTACTAGGATCATTTTGATGTCTATATTTTCCTCCTGCATTTGCTTGCCAAATTTCAATCAAAACATTTTTTAAATTATTTCCATTTTCATCTTTAACAAATCCATGTACAAATATTTCTTGCCCTAGAGGTTTTTCTCCAATTTTAGAAAAATTTAAAGTAAGATCATTGTCATTTTTATTTATAATTTTTTTACTGAAAAGTGGTCCTGACATTTCTGAACTAGAAGAATTTATCCATAAAGGCTCCTTGTTTGGTGATCTGGAGATACTTGATTTGTAGTCACGAAATTTTCTAAGAGGCTGATGTTTTTTAATCATATTTAAATCAATTTATTATTTTATAAAATAAAATTATAATACAAACAAATATTTGTAAAATATTGATTATTACTGAAAATTTGTGAAGTCTTTCAAATTTAACTTTTGATAAATTGTCAGATTTAGTTATTTCATCCTTAGCTTTATTAATGAGTGGGGTTAGATATTGCCTTGAAAAAACAAAGCCAAGAAAAATCAAACTGAAACTAAAAATAATTATAAAATCTTTTTCTAATGCTGAAACAAATATCCCAATTAAAGTAATTATCATACCAAACAAATAATATTTAGGGAAAAAAGACCTTAAAAAAACACTAGATTGTTTTTCATTAAAATTTTTAAAAACACTAGGGGCTACAACAATAGGAAAAAAAATCATAAACCCTAAAATCATTCCTATAATTAAAATAATCAAATAAACCTCCAAAAAAAACTTTTAAAGTTAAGCATATTATTATTTAATATTTCATATTATGACTGAAAATTATGATGTCCAAGTTTTAATTGATGAATTAAAAATAAAAAATAGAATAAAAGAACTTAGTTGTGAAATAAATAAATTTTATACAACAACAACTAAACTTTTAGTAGTTGGACTTTTAAGAGGATCTTTTGTTTTTATTGCTGACTTAGCAAGAGGGATTAATGTACCAGTAGAAATAGATTTTATGACAGTTTCAAGCTATGGAAATTCTATGGTAAGTTCTCATAACGTTCGTATACTGAGTGATTTAAACACAGACATTAAAAATACCGATGTTCTGCTTGTAGAAGATATTATAGATACTGGCCATACTCTTAATCAGGTAATTAAAATGTTAAATGAAAGAGAGCCAAAATCCTTAGAAGTTTGTTGCCTTTTAAATAAATCATCAAGACGAGAAACGGATATAAATGTCAACTGGGTAGGTTTTGATATACCTGATGAGTTTGTAGTTGGCTATGGTATTGATTATGCACAAAATAATAGAAATTTACCCTATATTGGAAAAGTAGTTCAACCAAATTAAATCAAGCTATCGTCAATCCATTTCAGGTATTCTTTATTTCCATCAATAATGGGTATTTTTAAAATACATGGAACTTCATAAGAATGTTTTTCTTTAATTAGTTTCTTAAGTAAAGGATACTTACTTGAATTAGTTTTTAAAATTAAAAGAGTTTCATCATCATTTTGAAGTTTTTTATTCCATTTATAAACAGATTTCATTTTGGGAAAAACATTACCACAAGCTGCAAGATTTTTTTTTACAGCAAAATTTGCTAGATTAAGAGCCTCCTCTTCATTTTTAGTTGTGATGTAAGCAAGGAAAAAATTTGTGGTTATAGACATCTTATTCCCATGGTTTTATAACTACTTTAATTGCGCCATCAATTCTTTCCTTTGCATATTTTAAAGCAGTTGGTAATTCATTCATTTTAAATGTGTGCGTGTGAACAAGTTTAGCATTAAATCTTTTTTGTTTCATAAAAGCCATTGCTCTATGCGTTGCACTTTTACCTTCACCTCTTATGCCATACATATAAATATTATTTATTACCATGTGGGGAATATTAACTTTTATTGGATCATGGGGGAAAGCTGCCAAACAAATTTTTCCGCCTCTATTAGTCATCATTATTGCATCATCTAAAGCTTTTTCTGTTCCAGCACATTCAACAACATAATCCACACCCAAATCTCCAACCAAAGATTTAACCGAATTAACAATGTCATCTTCTTCATTTACATTTAAAGCAAAATCAGCTCCAAGTTTTTTTCCTATTTCAAGTCTATCGTTTCTTGTGCCAATTAATATAACTGGATCTGCACCAAGAGCTTTTGCTACTGCCACTCCTAACAACCCTATAGGACCCGGGCCAATAACAACTAGACTTTCACCTGCTACTAAACCACCTAATTCAGTTAAACCATACATTGTTGTACCTGCTGTTACAACGAGTGTTGCTTCTTCATCAGTCATATTATCAGGTACTTTGATTAGCGTATTGATATGATTAATTGCATATTGTTTAAATCCACCATCAGAAGTGAAGCCATTTGCTCTATGACCTTTATTTTTTTTTCCATAATTAAGTCCATAATTGTGACATGATGTATACATTCCCATTCTACATCTTTTACATTGTCCACATCCTGAATGTATTTCTACTGTAACCCTATCTCCTATTTGAAACTCGTCAACTGAAGGACCCAGTGCAACAACTGTACCCATATATTCATGGCCTGGAGTAAACTCTTTATTAAAGGGCTTCTCTCCTTCAATCAATGCTGGAGGACCATAACTTATAACATCCAAATCTGTAGCACATATAGCAACTGCATCTATTTTTACCAAAACTTCTGAGTAGCTAGGAGTGGGTATTGCTTTTGTTTTTAATTCTAACTCATTTGGACTTTTTAGAATCCAAGCTTTCATTTCTTTTGGTAATGAATATTTTTTTGAAATTTTTATATCATCCATATTATCTAAATATTATATGAGTTTTGAAAACTTAAAAAGTTTTTTATAAAACTAGTGGACACATTTAGTGTCCACTATAATTTTTTTTGGAGGATATCGTTATACTTTAAAGTACGACTATTTATTATTTTTGTTTAATAACTCTTTTTGTAAATTTAAAATATTATCAATATGGAATTGTGCTTCATATCTTTGAGCTTCATCAAATTCTTGAATATTACCTCTACATACATCTGTAGAAAATATTTCTTCAGCAACTCTTAACATTTTATAAAACTTAATTGATATGTCTATATGCTGATGCGCGAAAGAAATAGCTGGTAAAATTCTATAAAAACGTTTTCTTGCCTCTTTTTCTTCGTTATTTATCATCAAATTATAAACAGAATTATAAATTGTTTCCATGGTGGACGGTATAAATCCATGAACGCCTCTTCTCATGGCCTCTATAAAACCAGTTGCAGCCCATCCTCCAGTAAGATGTAATTTATTTTTTGTTAAATTAATAATATTTGAATATTTTTTTCCTGAGTTTACAACTTCTACTTTTAAGGATTTAAAATTTGAAACCTCATTCATAAGATTTTGAATTATTGCATCTGAAAGACCATATCCATCCCAAGACAAATCTTGTATCATCAAATGAGATGGTCCAATTTCATTTATTTTTTTATAAAAGAGAATCAATTCATCTTCATCTAAATTGAGTGGAGCTTGAATTAAAACCCATTTAATTTTTTTTTGTCTCGCAAGATCAACTAAAGAATAAATTTCTTCTATTTTTTGTGAACTACATCCAAAAATAATTGGAATTGTATTTCTGCTAACATCTAATACAAATTCCATCATTTCTGCTTTTTCATTAAATGTTAAATTTTGAGTTTCACCCGCAACAGCTGACAAAAGCATACCAGCACAATTCTTTTCTATCGTATGCAAGACTAACTTTTCAAGACTTTTATAATCTATAGATTTATTATTTTTAAATGGTGTGTGTAAACTAGGTATAATCCCATTTAACTCATTAATAGGAGAGAGTTTGGCATTCATCCTATTTTTGTACCATTTTCAACATTTGGATTAACTCCAAGCAATTTGACTTCCTTATCTGTAATTGCCCCTAAAATTAAGACCTTAGATAAAACGCCAGCAATATTTTTTTGTGGAAAATTAGTTACAGCTATAATTTTTCTATTTAATAATTCATTTTTTGAATAGTTCGTAATTTGAGCAGATGATTTTTTTATTCCATCTTTTTCTCCAAAATCTATATCTATTACATAAGCTGGCTTTCTTGCTTTTTTGTTTTCTTTAACATCAACGATTGTTCCTACTTGAATATTGAATTTAATGAAATTTTCAAAATTAATTTCCATTTAACTTTTTAAAGCTTTACTTTTTAAAGTCTTTTGATCAGCCATCTTTACAACTTTTGATGAGTTTAAATACCCGCCTTCATCTATCTTTAAGGTTCTATAAAGCAAGTCACCTTCAACTTTCCCAGTCGACATGACATGTAATTTTTCAGCAGATATGTCAGCTTTAATTTGCCCTTCTACGATAATTTCTTGAGCCGTGATATTCCCAATAAAGGATGCATTTTCACTAACAATAAGTTTATCAATTTTTATTGTTCCTTTAAAATTTCCACTTAAAGTTAAATCACCTGATCCAAAGTAGTTACCTTCAAAATTATCCTCAAATCTAATT